>JBARVL010000340.1:0-26270 GCA_049646245.1 Crinalium sp.
GGGTGATGGAGGAATTACAGAAGTAGTGCAAAGACAGTTTCAACTAAATCGCAAAGATGAGTTTGTGAAGGCATTTGTTACAGAAGCGATCGCACGAGTTGTTAAACCATTAACTGATAATTCTGAACTAATCGAAACAGAAGAAAATCAGCGTAATCAAGAAGATGATTGGCAGTAAAGTTGTGCGCTATGTATAATTATAGAGAATATCATTTGCGTTGAATTAACCGTAATAAAAACCGATTGACTTGTAGGGGCGGATTGACAGATCAAATCTGCTACTGATAAACATATAAATTTAACCCGCCCTTACACCTATTATGGTTAACCACCCCAACTTAATATAATTTACCCAACCTACTATAAATATGCAATCCACAGAAACAAAAACCACTACTCCAGAACAATATTTAGAGACAGAAACTCTGGCAGAATATAAAAGTGAATATTACGATGGTGAGGTAGTTCCAATGGCAGGCGGTTCCCCTAATCATAATCGGATAGCACTTAATTTTAGCGGTGCGTTGAATTTTGCATTAAAAGGGCAAAAATATGATGTCTTTATGACTGATATGCGCTTATGGATACCTCGGCAACGCATTTACACATATCCAGATGTGATGGTTGTTGCAGGAAATTTAGAATTTGCCGAAGGAAGAAAAGATACAATTACTAACCCTTTATTAATTGTAGAAGTATTATCAAAATCTACTAAGAATTTTGATTTGGGTGAAAAATTTGAGTTTTATCGGACTATCCCCAGTTTTCAAGAATATATTCTCATTGATCAGACTAAAATTCATGTAGAACAGTTTGCCAAAACTACTGATAATAAGTGGCTTTTGTCTGAGTATGAAGATGAAAACGCTACTTTAGCATTAACTAATCTTCAATTTGAAATCCCGCTAGTAGATATTTATAGCCGTGTAGAGTTTAATGAATAATTTAGCAGTTAAGCAGAATTTAATTTTATCAAATATTATATCCTTGCTAATTTAGTTTATGCGTCATCTTTTTCTGATTCTTGAAGCATCTCTGCGATTAATCGCTTTGTAACTTCGTAAACATCTCGTTTATCACCTTCTTTACGTCGCCCTATTGCGACGACAACAACTAACACCGTGTCTTGCTCAATTCTGTAAATAACTCGGTAACGTTGACCAACTGATCTAACACTACGATAGCCGATTAAATCCCCTGATAAAGCTTTTCCTTGTTTATCTGGTTCTTGTTTAAGTTTCTCTAGCCTAGATATTAACAATTGTTGCTCACGACGATCTTTAATTTCAGTCAAGAGTTTTTTCGCTTCTTGTGTCAATATGACTTGATATTCTAAAACTGGTGACATTTTTCCAAAACTTCTTAAATTCCTAACTCTGTCTTCAGATCTTCTAAACTGATAGTTTCTCCTGCATCAGCTTGTCTGATACCTGCTTGCAACTTAGTCATAAATTCTGGATCAGATAATATTTCTATCGTTTCCACCAAAGATTCAAACTTTTCAAAATTCCAAGCAATTATGACAGGTTTGCCATCCTTAGTGATGATGGCAGGTTCAGATGCTAACTCATTTTGTAATTCTGGCAGTTGTTGTTGCGCTTCTGCAATGGTCAAGTATTTAGGCATATTTTATATAGCTTGCAGATTGAGCTTAGTCTGAGTTTTAAAAAATACTCTATTTACAATATTATAACAGTTCTATCCAAACTAGGCTTTTAAATTAGCAATTTGTTGAGCGAACCAAATAGCTGCGCTACCATTTGTGCCATCATTCAAACGTGACAAAGTTTGATTTAATAAATCAATAGGTAATCCTGCTAATACTAAAGATTGCTCACATTCTTGATAAACACCATTTGATTGTAGCTGAAACGCAAACACCCGTTGTCCGCGCACATCTATTACCCAATATTCAGGTATTCCTAATTCAGCGTATAAATGTTTTTTTTCATCTAAATCAGTTGCTAAGGTTGTATCAGCAATTTCCCCAACTAAGTTAGGTACTCGCCATTCATTTAAATTAATATAACGTCTTTGTCCTGCTTGCCATCGCGGGAAGCCTTCGCCCAAATAAAGCACTAAATCTGGTGCAGCAGCTTGTTTAGGTGGCTTTTCTAATAAACAACGTCCTAGCGAACTAAATATCTGTTCTGGTTTTTGATTAAACCAGAGGATAAATAACATAGTGAAAAGATCGCAAATAGTAGCGTGGTTAATTCCTTCGGTTCCCATTTCAACAAGAAGTTTATTTTGATAATAAAATAATCTTAATATCTCAGTGTGTGGATTGTCACGACACGCTAAATAATCTTCCCAAGTGGAGGTTTTCCACTCAAAAAAGCTCTTTTTTTGATTTGTAATGATTGTAGAAGTTAGTGCAGTCATAGTACACAATTTATTTGAAGGTGATTGTATTAGGGTTAGATATGAGTGACGGGTAATTTGGTATTAAGCGCAAAATCATTTATTTTTTATGGCTATTTCTAGCATCTAAAAATTTTAATTGCTGGTAAAGCATGGCGATTTTTGGTAAATTTACCCCTGCTTTTTGTGCAGCACGTAAAGGATTACCAAACATGGTTTCTACTTCGAGCGATCGCTTTTCTTCATAATCAATCTTCATACTCGTCCGGTAAGGTATAGTTTTTACCGTATAATCCAGCATCTTTTCGATAAAACTATCAGAAATTATCCGATTATAAGCGGCTGCACCTGCTACAACTTCTTGCATTAATTCTTCTACTAAAACACGGGTGTTTGGATCAGCCATTAACTCATCTGTTAGTGCATCAAGAACTACAGACAGCCCATTATAAGGAATATTCCAAACAAGTTTTTGCCAACGCGCTAACAATAAATCTTCAGCCAAAAGTATAGGAATACCAGTGCTATAAAAGTCACTGGCAATTTGTCGCATTCGCTCAGTAATTCCAGCTACTTGATAGTCAGGTGTATATTCACCAAGTTTAATTTCACCATAATCTAAGTGGCGAATATGTCCAGGCGCTACTTTATTTGAACAAAGAAAGCACAACCCACCAATCACCCGATTTGCACCAACAATATCCGCAACTTCCTTTTCAATATCTAAACCATTTTGCAGCACTAAAACTACACCGTCATCTTTGACTACATTTGGCAGGATTTTCGGTAATAGATAGTTGTGCGTTGTTTTGAGGGCTACAATGACGACATCACAAGCTGGCATTTTTGCCGTGTCGTTGTAAGCATTGACACAAGGAAGGGTAAAATCTCCCGTTGGAGATTCAACAATTAAACCATTGAGGTTAACGTATTCGTAATCAGTATTGAGCAGGAAATGGACATCCAAACCTGCTTGTTGCAGTTTAGCGCCGTAATAACCACCCAAAGCGCCTGTACCAATAATCGCGTAGCTACGCATACTAAGCAGTAAATTTATATTTTGTAACTCATAGCTGGTAAATAATAACTGATAATTGCTCATTGATAATTGATAATTGACTTATGGGGGCAGGTAGCATTTCGCCCCTGAAGTCGAGCAGTTGCACAATTAAAAGGTATGCGATCGCTAGAGCTAAAGAAATTGCCCCAGCTATAATAGCTACAATCTTGGATCGATCCATCTTTCTTTCCCTCAACTAGATCTCGATCTTACAGAAAGCCTGCGATCATGCCCATGTGCCTCTAGTTATGCGAGCGTCAAAAAAGATTACTCCCTTCCCGTCTAAAGAATACCTATTTTTATAACCGCCAAGACGCCAAGGACGCCAAGGAAGAAGAAGAATACGAGCAATAATCTTTTAGTGGGAAGGGAGTAAACTGCCTATTAGAGATAATTGATATAGTTTGTTTAATTTTTATTGTGGCTACGGGTGCAAGTTAAATTGATATGAAGTCTTATACAGATTCGCCTTTATACGAACCAGGACGGGGAGCGATCGTCCATGTTGAACAACCGCCAGTAGTGGAAACTTATCAACTGCGTAAAGTATACCGCACTGGCTTTTGGCTAAATCAAAAAATAGAATCCCTTAAAAGCTGCACCATAACAGTTTATAAGGGGGAAACGTTTGGTTTACTAGGACCAAATGGTGCAGGTAAAACCACACTATTGAAGACACTATTGGGAATTGTACGCCCCACCTCTGGACGTGCATCGCTCTTGGGGCATCCTCTAGGCGATCGCGCGGTCAAGCAATCTATTGGCTATCTACCAGAAAACCCTTATTTCTATGATTATCTAACTGGCTGGGAATTTTTAGAATTTGCTGCGGGATTATTTGAAATTCCAGCTTCGGTACAGCGTCAACGCATCCCCGAACTTTTGGAATTAGTTGGATTAGCGCAGTCAGCAGCTAAGAAAAAGCAGATGCGTCAGTATTCTAAAGGAATGTTACAACGGGTTGGGATGGCGCAAGCCCTGATTAATAACCCAGAAGTGGTATTTCTAGATGAGCCGATGTCTGGTTTAGATCCAATGGGTCGCCGCCAAATGCGTGAGCTAATTTTATCCCTAAAATATGCTGGAAAAACGGTTTTCTTTAATAGTCACGTTTTGACAGAAGTAGAACAGATCTGCGATCGCGTTGCTATTCTTGCTAAAGGAGAGTTAATTTGTGCTGGCTCATTAGAGCAACTTTTAGGTGTCAATCAAAATATCTACCAAGTTAAAGGTATTGGTGGTAATCCAGATATTCTCAAACGCTGGGTGCGCGATTTAACATTTGATGATGAAGGTTGGTACGGTCAACTACAAGGTGAACCCCAAGAATTCTTAGCTACCCTCCGCTTAATCGGCGCACAGTTGATTAGTATGCAGCTATCACGCCCCTCTTTAGAAGAATTTTTTATGCAGCAACTCCAAAAGCGCGGAATCACTCAAAGTAGTTAAGTAGCTGGTGATTGGTCATTTTAGAAGGGAGGAGGGAGGAGGGAGGAGAGAGGAGAGAGGAAAATTGATAATTGTTAATTGATCTTCATTCCTTTGAAAGATGAATTACCAGCATTTCTGCTTATAGTTCTTAACAGATAAGCACATCGGGACTTACGCACCAAAGCCTGAAACCTAGATCAGAACTAGCCCCCATTTTTCAGGGGGGAATATTCAAAGTCCCCCTTTTTAAGGGGGATTTAGGGGGATCTAGGCGTAAGTCTTGCACATAAAAAAGTAGGAAAATATATGCCTAATCTTGTTGAAACCGCAGCTAATGCTGGCTCATTCAAAACCTTAGTTACTGCAATTGAGACGGCTGGTTTGCTAGAAATTTTGACTAGCCCTGGTCCTTACACTGTTTTAGCACCGACAGATGAAGCTTTTGCTAAAATTCCAGTTGATACCTTATCTGACTGGCTGCAAGATATTCCCAAACTAAAAAAGATTTTAACGTTTCACATTCTATTTGGTGATGTGAGAACTGATAACTTTGCTGAGTTAGATTCTGCTGAGACATTTGAAGGTGGAATCATCGGCATTGAACAGGCTGATGGTGGTTTTAAAATTAATGATGCTAAAGTTTTGCAAACAGATATCTTGGCTAATAACGGTGTCATTCATACCATTGATACTGTGTTAATGCCTACATTGATGACTGTTTAAAAAGTACCTCTACATTAAAAACGGTCAAACAAAAATCTCCCCCTCCCCTTTATAAGGGGAGGGGGCTGGGGGGTGGGGTAATACCTTTAACTCGCGTTGACTATACTTAAAAGCTAAAAGCTAACCCAACATACACCCACTACGAGGAGACAGACGCAAATCTAGCTGGTGAGATTCTCCATTATTCCATGAAACTTCAGCAGAACCCAATAACAGCTTGCTAGGTTGCGATCGCAACTTACTAACTGTAAAGTTACTATGCGCCGCTTCCGTTCCCACATTCACCGCAACAATTACTTCTTCTTCTCCCCAAGTCCGCGCAAATACATAAACCGTCGCCTCAGCAAATAATACTTCATACTTACCTGTGCGAAGGGCAGTATATTCGTGACGTAAAGCAATTAATTGGCGATGCAAATCTAAAATCTCACGATCCCAATTTGCTTCTAATGGGAAACCTCTACGTGAATCTGGATCTAAACGACCAGGTAAACCCACCTCATCACCGTAATATATACTAGGTGCGCCGGGATAAGTTAACAATAATAATGTTGCTAACTCAACACTAGCGCGATCGCCTCCTGCAATTGATAGCAGTCTTGCAGTATCGTGACTCGCTAATAAATTTAGCTGCGTTAACTGAATTTCCCAAGGATATAGTGCTAAAACTTCACTAATTTTCTGGGCATACTCACCAGCAAATAATGGTGGGTAGGGATGATAGGAACGATCTTGCACTTGTTCTATATCTACGCGATCGCCTGCGGTAAAAGCAATAGTTGGCGCAGCAAATAAATAATTCATCACCCCATCAAATTGCGTACCATCTAACCACTCACGCGCATCTGTCCAAACTTCCCCAACAATATAAGCATCAGGGTTAATTGCTTTCACGCGATCGCGAAATTCCTGCCAAAAACCAGGAACCTTAATCTCAAACGGTACATCTAAGCGCCAACCATCAACCCCAAACTTAATCCAATATTCCGCAATTTCCATGACATATTCCCGCACTTCAGGATTCTCATGGTTAAATACTGGCAACGCCCGATTACCATCCCAACCTTCATAGTTAGCCGGAAAATCACCATTATATGCAGATAACGGCCAATCGTGAACTTTAAACCAATTTACCCAAGGTGAATGAGGGCCATTTTCTAAAACATCATGGAAAAAGAAGAAACCACGACTAGAGTGGTTAAATACTCCATCTAAAACTACCTTAATATTGCGTTCATGGGCTGCATCTAGAAATTCCCGAAAAGCTGCATTTCCCCCCAACATCGGATCAACCGTGTAATAGTCGTGGGTATGATAGCGGTGATTACTCGCTGACTGGAAAATCGGGGTGAAATAAATCGCATTAATTCCCAACTCCTGCAAATAGTCGAGTTGTTCCATCACACCCCATAAATCTCCACCCTTATAACCTTGAAGCGTTGGCATCGCATTCCAATCTTCCCATCTAGCTGTCGTCAAAATCCGCTTGTGGGGATGTTTACTTCTGGCAAAACGATCTGGGAAAATTTGGTAGAAAACAGCGTGTTTAACCCAATCTGGTGTCTGAATTTCCATAAAGCACTTTTATTACCTTCTCTGCAAAATTACAAACACAAACAGATTTAGGGTTCTATCCTCTGACATAAGATTAAGTTTAAATATTTTTTTTTCACAGTAAATATTTGAAAAATTACACCAAATTTAATTTCTCAGGTTACTCTGAGCTACTGCGATCGCCACCCTCAGCTAGGCTAATTTTTACTGTTAAGAGTGCGATCGAGATATAACCCCAACATTTTATATCGAATTGAAGAAAAACTAAAACTTATAAATTTACTTCAAGTGTAGCAAACCTTTCCCAATTTTTATAATGTTTTAATATGAGGGCTATATTTTTATTAATGGCAAAAATCAAGATTTTTATGAGGTGATTTTTTAGTACCTCGCTCTCAAGGTAGAGGGATATATGTATTAGTTATCACTAAACTGTAATTTGTCAGTGATATACTTTACCTTATTATTGTGTTATGTTGTCTTGCCAGAACTCTACTCTCCGCGTAATAGTTGTTGACGATCACGAGCTAACTCGCTTTACCCTTAAGCTTGCGATGCAAGGTCAAAAAAATATAGAATTGGTTGGTCTGGCAAGCAACGGTAAAGAAGCGATCGAATTAGTAGAGCGTTGCCATCCAGATGTAATTATCCTTGACCTACAAATGCCAGTAATGGATGGATTAAGTGCGTCAAATCATATAAAAACCATTGATCCTAACGTTCAAATCATTGCCTACTCTTCAGTGGAAGATCCGCAGGTAGAGGTGATGAGTACAGCAGCTAGAATAGATGCTTTTTGCAAAAAAGACGCATCTACTCAAGATTTAGTTGCTTTAGTAAAAAAGTTAGGGGAAAGCGTAAAAGTAGATTAATGAAAAGGTGCGATCGCGCTTGATGCGATCGCACCTAAATACTTTTATATAAAATCCTTATTTTCGTGCAACTAGATCAACTGATTATTCTCTCCCTTCTGGAAAAGTACGCTTAAATTCATCTAGCAAATCATCAATTTCTTCCAGAGCTTGATTAACATCAATTCTCAAAGTCCCCAAATTAGGTTGTTCCAACAGGCTAACCAGGGATTCACGTTTGTCTTCAATTAAGGCAATTCGTTCTTTTAGAGTTTGTGCGTCCATCATTTGTTTTTTTTGTTATACATCCTATATTAGGATATCGAAACTAACGCAGGAACGGAGGACGATTAGGAACGGGACGCTTGCTTTTAATAACTTCGGTAATAAATCGCTTAAGTGCTTGATCGCGATTTTTCATAAATTCAGACCAAAATCCTGGCTGAAATTCATCCATCGTTTTAGCTAAAGCCCAAACATCGACAGCTAACATATTAGAAAGCGTTTCCTCTTGCCGCTTGAGCGAGTCGAGTTCCTGTAGGATAGCACTCTTTTTTTTGGGAATCTGCGGGTGTTCTTCTTTGAGCATACTTAAATACTAATTTAAGGAGTTAACCCTTAATCGGGTGTGAATTGGCGTAAGTCCTAAGCGAATAATACCCACAACAACAGATAATAAATCTAAAGTAATTCCTAGTGGAATCGCCGCCAAACCATGTTACGTCAAATCTCTTTAGGAAAATTAGGTCTAATTGTAGGTGGCATCTTAACCTTAGTTGGATTCGTTGCCTACGCCACCAACAATCCCACATTAAATCTAGCAGGATTTTTTTACGGAATTCCCCTATTACTAGGAGGACTTGCACTCAGTGCTGCTGAACTACCGCCAGTACCTTGTCAACAGACATCTCCAGATATTGTAGCTTTAAGAGAGCAACAAGCTACCCCTACACAAAATCAAGTTCGCCTAGATGTTACCCGCTATCGCTACGGTCAAGACGCTCATCTAGATACATCTCTCAAAAGCCTTGGTTTGACCCGTACAAGCGAAGATACACCTGCGCTCAAAGCTTTACAAGAAACTAAGATTGATGATGCTTACGCTCTAATTCTACAATTTCACTCCCCCTTAGTTCCCCTAGAAGTTTGGGAACAGAAGCGAGAAAAAATGGAAAATTTCTTTGGACCTGGAGTGCGCGTAACCGTGAATCAACCCTCAGAGGATGAGGTTGATGTAACAGTGATTGCCACCCCCAAAGTATTAAGTTAAATTTAGGACACATAATCAGCACTTACCCAGAGATCCCTCTAGGGTGTGTTTTCAAACCCTTCGATCCCCCCCTGCCCCCCTTTTTAAGGGGGGAGAATTTAGCCAAAGTCCCCCTTTTTAAGGGGGATTTAGGGGGATCTCACAGACATAAACGGAGCCAATATAGTCAGTCTACTTTTCTAGACGCACAACATACCACTGCAAATACTTTCCTTCACCGACATTGAAATCGCAGGATGTTTCTAGCAGGTAGTTAGCTTGTTCATCCACAGAGGTAAATTTAGCTAAATCTGGTGGTAAATCATGTTGTCGTTGCACCAAAATCACCTTGAGGAGTTCCAACATCTCTGCGGGTGTGACAATTTGCTCAGGTTGATTGGTTTCTAAAACAACATAGGCATCTTGCCGATACATTAAAGAATCTGGCATTTTAGGTTCCTTGGGAAAGTTAGGAGTGTTAGCGTATAAAATAGCGAAATTTTTATTGTAACTAGCTTATCTGCATCTCTTATGACCTCAACTTCCTCTAATCCCCTCCTTACCCTCAACTATGAACCCGCAATTGAATCATTAGGGGACGATTATTTCGATCAAGTTGAAGCTGAGGAATTTCCCAAGCATATCCTACGCTTTCGTAACGACGAAGTTCTAACTCAACTCAACTTAGATCCTAAAGAAGTTGCAGACGAACATTTTATCGAAGCTTTTGGCAAATTCCAAAATCACCCGCGTCCGTTGTTGGCGTTACGCTATCACGGCTATCAATTTGGTCAATATAACCCATATTTAGGGGATGGTAGAGGATTTCTATACGGTCAAGTGCGGGGTAATGATGGCGAATTGTACGATTTTGGCACGAAAGGTTCTGGTAAAACTCCTTACTCTCGTACTGCTGATGGCAGACTAACGCTTAAAGGTGGTGTGCGGGAAGTACTTGCAGCAGAAGCATTGCATCAAATGGGTGTGCGTACCTCTCGTTGTTTTAGTTTGATTGAAACTGGTGAAGGATTATGGCGAGGAGATGAACCTTCGCCAACTCGCTCATCTGTAATGGTGCGTTTTAACCGTTCTCATATCCGCTTTGGCACATTTGAGAGGTTACACTATTTTGGTCGCAAGGATTTAATTCAAAAGCTTTTAGATCATGTAATTGAATATTATTATCCCCACTTACAGACTGAAGCAGAAAAATACATCCTATTTTACACTGAACTGGTAAAACGGGTTGCCGAATTAGCTGCTCAATGGATGGCTACTGGTTTCTGTCATGCGGTGTTAAATACAGATAATATGTCGATTACTGGGGAAAGTTTTGATTACGGTCCTTATGCCTTTATTCCTACTTATAACTTACAATTTACTGCCGCATACTTTGATTATTATGGGCGTTACAGCTACGGCAATCAACCAGGTATTTGTAGGTTAAATTTAGAAATGCTTCAGCAACCTTTATCAGCAGTAATCCCACTTGCTGATATGGAAGCTGCGTTAGCTTTGTTTGATGAGCAGTATGTTTTAAATTATCGGCAGTTGATGTTGAGAAAGCTGGGATTTGAGCAATTACAGATGCCAGAGGGAAATGAGTTGCTTCAATTAACTATTCAACTTTTGCAGGATACTCAAATTGGTTATCATGGCTTTTTCTCAGAATTGGCTGAAGTTTTTTCTGCTAAATGGCGTTCAGATATTAACTCGATATTGAGTGATTCAGAGTTTTTACCTTCAGTTGCAAACTCTGAACTATTAGGTAATTGGAGGAGTTTATATCACAAGGTATTAAATAATTTGCCTGAAAATGAAATAGAGAATATTGCTCAAAGGCTGGTGCGTTGGAATCCTAAGACGGTTTTACTCCGACCTCAGATAGAAGCTATTTGGGAACCGATTACTCAAGAAGATAATTGGGAGCCATTTTATGATTTGCTTAAGCAAATTAGTAAAAAGCTGTAGAAATATCATTACCCAAATTGATATTTCCTACTACAATTTTGATTTACTCAACGAATCAAAGTAATTGCAATTCCAATGGATAAGCTAGTCCAGATTTTATCTGCGGTTAATACAGGTAAGTTTAAACGTTTACCTAAAGCAAGGCAAGCTCGATCACCTAATGATAATCCTGCACTTTTTGTTAAAACTCTAAGTTGAGCTATAGTGATGGCATCTTCTTCGGTACAAGAAACAATTTTCAGGCTGTTTTGTAATAATCCTTCGTCTTGTAATTGTGTCATAATTTCATTAGGATCTTCTCCTAAATCGACAATTTTTGATAATACCTCTGCCCAATTGATAATACTGATATAGCACCCATTAATCAGAGCAGTTTCAACACTTTCAGATCCTTGTTCATCTCTAAGATAAGCTAAAAATGCAGAAGCATCTAACACAGATTTACTCATTTAAACTTTCTTGCCTGCGTTCTTGAATGAGTTCATTAACTAAATCTCTATTTGGTGATTTATCTTTTAATAAACCTCGGAATTTTTTTACTTGTTGTTTGATGCTGACTACCTGAATTTTACCATTGCCTAGAAGTGTTAAAATTAATCTATCACCTGATTCTAAATCAAGGCTTTGTTGAATTTCTTTTGGTAAAGTTAAACGTCCTTCTGGTTCAATATCAATTGAATACTGTTTAGGAAGGGAGAAATTAGTAACTTCCATAGTATAAGATTGATTTTTTTTTGGTGTATTGTGCTATTTTACTAAAATTGTAAAATATAAATCCTACAAGTTGCGTTGAATTGAGTGGAAAGGCGATCGCACCCAATTTAACACGCTTGCGATCGCACTCCCTTTTAAGACGAAGCTTTTTTCCTTGTGCTAGTCGTCGTCTTTTTAGTAGTTGTCTTTGCTGCTGTTTTAGTAGATGTAGACTTGCGGGTAGATTTCGTCTTAGAACTTGTCTTGGTAGCTAAAAGTTCTAGCGATTTTTCTAAAGTCATACTTTCTACAGTTTCACCTTCCGGTATACCAACATTAGTTTTATTGTGCTTAATATAAACACCATAAGGACCTTCGTAAATATTTACTGGTTCCCCATCAGTTGGGTGATTTCCTAGTTCTTTCAACGCTGCTTTAGACTTACTACGAGTTGCACCACGTCCTTTTTTAGGTTCAGCCAGCAATTCTAATGCACGTTCTAGGGAAACTGTCAACACATCATCCGTAGCTTTTAATGAGCGGTATTCTTTGCCTTCTTTACCTTGATCGTGGACAACATAAGGACCAAATTTGCCTAAACTTGCTTGAATTTTACCGTTTGTTTCTGGGTGAACACCTAAATTCCGAGGTAATGCCAGCAAACCTAATGCCATATCTAAAGTGACATTTTCCTGTTTGACACCCTTGGGTAAAGCAGCACGTTTGGGTTTTTTGTTTTCTTCACTGGCTTCACCCAACTGCACATAAGGACCGTAAGTACCTACAAGTATATAAACTGCTTCACCAGTTTTTGGATCAAGACCTAATTTTTCTGGTCCCTCGGTTTTTTGGCGTAATATTGTTTCTACTTGTTCTGGATTAAGATCCGCAGGAGTTAAATCTTTAGGAATGGAAGCGGTAACTACTTCTTCACCATTTACGGTTTCTATGTAAGGACCAAATTTGCCAATGCGAACTTTAGCATCGAGGTTTTCTAGCTCAATAGTACGAGCTTCGCTGGCGTTAATTTGGCTTTCTCCGTCTTTTACTTGGGTTTCTAAACCTTTTTCCCCTAGATAGAATTGCCGTAGATAAGGTAGCCATTGCGCTTCACCTGTGGAGATGTCATCAAGCGTTTGCTCCATTTTGGCAGTAAATTTGGTGTCTACCAAGTCGGGGAAGTGTTTTTCTAGCAAACCAGTAACAGCAAAGGCGGTGAAGGTAGGAATTAAGGCGTTACTTTGCATTTGAGCATAGCCGCGATCGATAATTGTACCGATGATGCTGGCGTAGGTGCTAGGACGACCAATTCCTTCACTTTCTAAGGTTTTGACTAGAGATGCTTCGGTATAACGTGCTGGTGGTTGGGTTTCGTGGCTGATGGGTTCTAGTTCTTTACAATTAGGGCGATCGCCTTTTTTCAAAGCTGGTAAAATTACTTCTTGGTCTTCAATCGCTGCGTCTGGATCGTCGGAACCTTCAACATAAGCACGTAAATAACCAGGGAAGTCGATGCGCTTACCACTAGAACGGAAACCTGCATCATCAACTTGTGTATCAACAGTGATATGAGTTTGGCGAGAGTCTGCCATTTGGGTAGCGACGGTACGCTTCCAAATTAAGTCATAAAGTGCAAGTTCTCGACCAGATAATCCGGTTTCTTGGGGAGTACGGAAGGTGCTACCCGCAGGACGGATAGCTTCGTGGGCTTCTTGTGCGCCTTTGCTTTTGGTAGTGTATTGACGGGGTTGCGGGCTGAGGTATGGTTTGCCGTATTTTTCCTCAACACAACTACGGGCGGCTGCGATCGCTTGTTCTGACAAATGCACCGAATCTGTCCGCATATAAGTAATATACCCCTGCTCATACAAACTTTGAGCAGTCCGCATCGTATCTCTAGCAGAGATATGCAGTTTGCGGTTAGATTCCTGTTGTAGTGTTGATGTCGTAAACGGTGGCGCAGGTTTGCGAGTTACGGGACGTTCTTCAATACCTGTAACAGTCCAAGTTTGCTTAAAAATCCGTGACTGTAATTCTCTGGCTTCTGCTTCGTTGAGCAGTTTTACCTTCCTCCCAGCAATAACTTGACCAGTGTTAGGGTCAAAATCACTCCCCGTAGCAACTTTAGTACCCTTCAGCGTCACTAGACGGGCTTCAAAAGGTATTTTTTCTTGCTCTAAGGTTGCCTTTAAATCCCAGTATTTACCTTGGCGGAAGGCGCGACGTTGTTGTTCTTTGTTTACCAGCAAACGCACTGCTACCGACTGTACACGACCTGCGGATAATCCCCAAGCAATTTTTTTCCACAGCAAGGGCGAAAGAGTATAACCAACGAGTCTGTCTAAAATTCGTCGAGTTTCTTGGGCGTGAACTACTTGTTCATCAATCACGCGGCAATTTTTGAGGGCGCTTTTAATTGCTTCTTTGGTGATTTCATGGAATACCATCCGCTTGATGGGTACTTTGGGTTGTAGCAGTTGCAATAAATGCCAGCTAATGCTTTCCCCTTCGCGGTCTTCGTCAGTCGCTAGGATTAATTCGTCAGCTTCTTTGAGGGCATCTTTAAGTAACTTAACGATTTTCTTTTTATCTTTAGGGACTACATATAACGGTTCAAAATCCGCCTCCACGTTCACTCCTAGCTGCGCCCATTTTTCCCCCTTGACGGTTTCGGGAATTTCTTCGGCAGAGGAGGGGAGGTCACGCACATGACCCATAGAAGCCTCGACTCGATAGCCAGAGGGCAAAAATTGCCTAATTGTACGTGCTTTAGTGGGAGATTCTACGATGACAAGGGTTGACATAGAAGTTGATTAAATTAGCAGCTAGGCTATAACAGTTCTATCTAGAGAATTCTAGCTATATCTCAACAGTCACTATGGCACAGGTAAAAGTCAAGTGGGTTTTAGAATTTATCCTAAAAATACAGGTTGAACCTGGAAACGAGATTAGGGTGTGTTTTCAAACTGTATTGGCTCCGTTTCTGTCGGTGAGATCCCCCTAAATCCCCCTTAAGAAGGGGGACTTTGATGTGATTCTACCCCCTTGTTAAGCCAGGGGGGGATCGAAGAATTTGAAAACACTCCCTGATTAAGAAATCCGTCCTGCCAAAGTAGCGACAACTAATGCCAGTTGAGCAGGTTCTACAGGTTTGGTAAGATGCACTTGATATCCCGCATTGAGAGCTTCCTTAGCTTGATTACTCTTAACATAGGCTGTCAGTGAGGCTGCTGGAATTTGTCCGCCCAAAGCTGGCTCAAGCGCCCTTACTTGATGAATTAATGTACAGCCATCTTCTTCTGGCATCGCTAAATCAGATAATAAAACATCATACATTTTAGGGTTTGCTTTCAGTGCTGCCAGCGCCGATTTAGCCGAAGATACTGCTGTCACTTCCGCTTCGTATTCTTCAAGCATGGTTTTGAGAACATCTAGGGTGTCGGCGTTATCGTCAACTAAAAGTACGTGCAAGCCGGAAAGTGTCTCAATCTCTGCTAATGGTGGAGACGCTAACTTGCTCATGGCTAATAAATTGCCATTACTCAATACTAAAGGCTCTTCAAAGTAGCTAATCAGTGGTAGCCTGACGGTGATTGTTGTTCCCTGTCCTGCGCCTGGGCTGGATGCTTCTACAGTGCCATTATGTAGTTCTACTAAACGCCGCACAATTGTCAATCCTAATCCTAGCCCACCGTGCGATCGCGTATTGCTACTATCAGCTTGCAGGAAACGCTCAAATACATAAGATAAAAACTCAGCACTAATCCCAATTCCAGTGTCAATAATTTGAATTTGGGCAAGTGATTCAATAATCTCAAGTTCGACTGTAACTCTTCCTCCTTCAGGAGTAAATTTTATGGCATTAGCTAACAGATTCCACAGTACTTGCTGCAAGCGTTGAAAATCAGCAAATACGATTACTTCTGAGTAGTTAACAATGCTTTCAATTTGAATATTTTTTGCTTCTGCCGTCAGCAGTACCATTTCAATCGCCGCTTCAATTACAGTGATTAGATCAACTTCTGAGCAAATTAAGTTCAACTTCCCTGCTGTAATTCGAGAGATATCTAAAAGTTCTCCAATTAACTGATTTTGCGCTTTAGCACTGCGCTCAATCATTTCTAATCCACGGACGAGAGTTGGGTCTTCATATTGCCGAGAAGCAAGCAACTGTACCCACATGATAATGGCGCTCAAAGGCGTGCGAAGTTCGTGAGAAAGCACGGAAAGAAATTCATCTTTAGCGCGGTTGGCAGCTTCCGCAGAGGCGCGGACGGCTTGCTCGTGAGCTAATAATTTAGTACGTTCAACTTCAAATTGTTTACGCTCAGTAATGTCTGTAATTGCTAAAAGCATTAAAGTGTTGTCTTCTGGTGATTGAGAAATTGCCCAGGCATTGAGCAACATTGTTTTAAATCTCAATTTTTCAAATTCATGGCTGATTTCAAAATCAATTAATTCTTGATTTTCGGAAATTACTTTTGATAGTTTACCTTGCAATTCTGGCAGATTCCAAACGCCTTTTTGAATTTCTGTAAATAATTCTTGCTCTACCTGATTCGGGGTAACTTCAAAAGTTTTATAAAAGGCAACATTTGCTGTGATTATTCTTAAATCTGCATTGATTACAAGTAAAGGTTGTCGTACTGTATTCACTATGCCTTCAGAGTAATTACGGGCTGCTTTTAATTGCTCGGCACTGCGTTTAATGGCATCAATATCAATTAATATTAGCACTGCCCCATCCAGGGAATTTTCACTGGTTATATAGGGTAAAATCCGTAGGTTATACCAATGAGATTTCAAATCTTGAACTTCTTGTTCAATAACAGTAGAAGTCTTAATTACCTGTAAAACTAATTTTGCTAAATTGGGAACGTTGATATTAAGCTTGATATTATTCAGGGGTCTTCCAATATCAGTGGAAAGTAGGTTAAGAATTTCGTCTGCTTTAGGAGTGAATCTGCGGATACATAAATCTTTGTCTAGCATGATAATCGGAAGATTAACATTACTAAGTAAGTTCATCAAGTCATTATTAAGCTGACTTGCTTCTAAGTTGTGATGGCGTAGTTCATCGTTAATTGTGTTTAATTCTTCATTAGTCGCCTGAAGTTCTTCTTTGGCGGTTTCCAGTTCCTCATTAGTACCTTGTAATTCTTCGTTGCTTGATTGTATTTCCTCGTTAGCAGCTTTGAGTTCTTGGTTAGTAAGCTCTTGTTCTTCAATTATTGCTTGTAAATATTCTTTAGTAGCACTAAGATCTTCTTTAGCGATCGCTAATTCTTGTTTAAGCTGGATAATTTCATAATTTTGCGTAGCTTGCTGAGTTAACCCTCCAGTCTGTGGGCTAGTTAGCTGACCTGGGACTAATCGAGGACTAGCTAAATTAACTTCCTCAAATATAACTAAAAAATAACATTCTTCTGGTGATTTTATTGAAAAAGGAATAACTTCAATATTACAAGTTTTATAATTGTTTTTATCTTTGATTTGCAAACCTAATTTTTTGACCGATATCTTCTGATTTTGGGCATTGTAGATAGCTGTCCGCAAATCTAAAATTAAACCTTCACGCGCCATTTTGAGAATATTCGAGTTGGGCTTTCCTGGTGCAGGACGCAAATATAAACTGGTATCGCCTCTAAATAAAATAATATCGAGATCGTTGTTGATAACTACACTGCTAGAACCATACTTTTCTAAAATAATTCGGTCAGTTTCTTGCTGTATAATATTGGAATTTATAGCATCAGAGTTGATTTTTTTACCAACCGTCATTTTGTCTGGCGGATATTTTTTAGAAATAAAGTCAAATTTAAGTTTAGTGGACAGCAATTTTTTAGTGTAAATCTTACATCGTTTGTCTACAGATGCAAATAACTCCGATGTTTCACCTGGGCTTTCTGAGCTTCCTAGTACCAAAAATCCTTTTTCATTAATACTGTAATGAAATATCTGCAAAACCTGCTTCTGTAAAGCTGGTGTAAAATAAATTAATACATTCCGACAACTCACCAAGTCTAAATTAAAAAAAGGCGGGTCTTGATACAAGTTTTGTTTGGCAAAAATACATAATTCGCGGATATTCTTGCAAATTTGATAACCCCCCTCCACTTCAACGAAAAAGCGTTCTAGACGTTCTGGCGAGACATCTGCCATTTGTCTTTCGGTGTATATACCTTTACGGGCTTTATCAATCGCTACATCGCTGATATCGGTAGCAAAAATCTTGATTTGAGGTATATAACTTAAAGGTTTAGATATGGCTTTTTGTGGGGACTGCTGGGTATTATGAATTTGAGCGGGAGAATTTTCTTGTTCTTTTTGTCCTTCTTTTTCAAGAAATTCTACTAAGCAAATAGCTACAGAATAAGCTTCTTCACCCGTTGCACACCCTGCTACCCAAATTCTGATTGGTTCTCTGGCAAGTTTATTAAGCTTAATGCGGGCAAAGATATTGTTTTTTAAAGCTTCAAATAAATAATGATTGCGGAAAAAACTTGATACTTTAATTAATATATCTTCAAACAAAACTGACAATTCAGCAGGGTTCTTTTGGATATATTGAATATAATCTTCCAGGGTTGAGAGTTTGTGCAAAACCAGTCGCCTCATCAAGCGTCTGCGTAAAGTCTGTTCTTTATAATTGCTAAAATTAACCCCAGTAGTTTGCTGTAACAAATCTAGGATGGTTTGGAAATTATCTTGATTTTGAGGTACTTGCAAGAAAATTTTTTCCGGTTGAGAGTGGACGATGTAAGGATGTTTGCTAATATTTGCCAGTTCGAGGGCAATCTCTTGGGGTGTAAGAATGAAATCCACACTGCCAGTAGCAGCCGCGTTGTGGGGCATACTATCGAATTTTGCCGATTTTGTACACTGGGCAAAGGTAATGCCACCTGCGGCTTTGATGACTTCTATTCCGATTGTGCCATCTCCATCTTTGCCTGAAAGAACTACTGCGATCGCTTTATTGCTACGATCTGATGCTAAGGAGATAAATAAAGCATCAATGGGCAGATATTTTCCAATAGTATCCGCGCGAGGCGTGAGTTTCAGCACACCTCCAGAAATGATCATATTTGTATTCGGTGGAATAACATAAAAGTGGTTTGGCTCCACTAACATTCCTTCCTCAACTTCTGTCACTGGCATTTGGGTGGTTTTGGCAAGAATCTCCGTCAAAAAACTTTTATGATTGGGTGCTAGATGTTGAATCAGCACAAATCCCATGCCCGTATCATTGGGTATATTTTGGAGTAACTCTGTAAATGCCGCTAATCCGCCAGCAGAAGCGCCAATTCCAACTATCGGAAATAATTTATGATGTTTTTTTTGATTAGGCGGGGTTTTACCGGAAGAAGTAGTTGAATTTGATGACGATTGTTGAGAACCCCGTTGAGGAGCCATAGCTTTTTTTAGTAATATTTCAAGGCTTAAAGAATCAACGCACAACTTCTACCAAGTTTTTTCAACTATAATAAACCTCCTACTTTTGTAGAGACGCACCATGCCGCGTTTATACACTATCAGTCTGTAGTTGAATTCTAGGAATACAAACTGTGAAGGTTGTTCCTACACCCACTTCACTTTCAACAATAATATTACCCCCATGTAATTCTATAGCTTTTTTGACAATAGACAGACCTAGCCCATTGCCTGGAACATTATCGACATTACTACAGCGATGAAATTCATTAAATAATTCTGCTTCTTCTGAGTGAGGAATCCCAATTCCTTGGTCGCAAATGCTTAAAATAATCTGTTCTTGTTCAGATAAGACTGTAAATTTAATAGTAGTTCCTTTAGGTGAATATTTCACAGCATTTGTCAGCAAATTATTGATTATTTGTCCCATAAGTCGGTTATCAAATTCTACAAATAAATTTTGAGATAAACCAGCCAAGTCCAGTTCCCACCTATGGTTTGAGCCAAAGCCTTCTACAATTTCCTCTAAAATCTGTTCGCAAAATAATTTAAGATCGAGAAGCTGTGGCTTAAATCTTACTGCTGAATTTTGCAATTTACCGATTAATAAAACATCCTCCATTAGTTGAGTCATGCGATAGACTTGACTTTGAATTTGGTTGAAATATTTAAATTTATTTGTGTTATCAAATTTATGGTCGTAATTTATAAGTAAATCAGTAGCGAGTAAAATTGTTGACAATGGGGTACGGAATTCGTGAGAAACTGTCGATACAAAGCGAGATTTAAGTTCACATAGTAATTTTTCTTTTTCCAACGCCTTAATAATTTCTGCTTCTGCCTGCTTACGTTCTGTAATATCTCTACTAATACCGCGATAACCTTGGCATTGACCATCTCTATCAAAGAAGGGAATTCCACTGCATTCTAGAACTAATAAAGTACCATCTTTATGGATAAAGGTATTTTCTAGACAGATAAAAGGTTGATGATGTTCAATTAAATCTGCTAAATTTTTAACACTATTTGATGTATCTGCTGGTGGCATTAAGTCAAATTTAGTTTTACCCCAAATTTCTGATAACTGGTAGCCTAAAAGGTCGTAAACTTGTGGGCTGAGATATGTATAAATAGATAAATTGTCTATTTCCCAGATCCAATCGCTGGTGGATTCAACTAAATTGCGGAAACGTTCTTCGCTTTCCCTGAGTGCTTTTTCTGCCCAGTGACGCTCTACTATTTCGTGGCGTAATTGCTCGGCTGTTTGTTTTAGTTCTGCTGTCCGCTCTTCTACCTTGGTTTCTAGCTGCTCATGAGCTTTTTGTAAAGCTGTTGCTGCCAATTTGCGCTCAGTAATATCACGAAAACTGATTGCTATACCAACAATTTTTCCTGCCAGGAATTGAGGGCGAGTATAACGCTCGAAATATCTACCATCATTTAATTCTAACATTTCATAAGTTTCGACATCCTGCTGGCTATACATCTTGTTAACCATTTGTTCAAAACTTGCTGGATCTTTCAACTGATTTTTAACAAATACTACCTGCTGATAATAATCTCGTGGCTCTAAAACTGATTCAGGCATCTGCCACATTTTGACAAATCTCTGGTTAAAACTGACGATTTTTCCTTGATTATCCACAACCAGAATACCATCGGCAGTTGCATCCAGGGTGGCACAAAGTAGAGAAAGAGAGGTTTCAACGTTGCTGGATAATTGTTGAATTTTTTCTTCCGCAAGCTTTCGCTGTTGCAGTTCGGTTTGAGCTTCTTCTAAGAGTGATGCTTGCTTAATTGCGATCGCAATATGGATTGCTAGTTCTTGGAGTAAATTAACTTCTAATAGCTGCCAGTTTCTTGGTGTTGAACAATGATGTACAACTAACAGTCCCCATAATTCTTCTTGCTGGCGAATTGGAACTACCAGTTTTGCTTTAGCTTGAAACTCTTGCATAAAGTCAACCATGCAAGGTGACACTTGGTCTTGATGGATATTAGAAATAATGCCAACTCGCCCTTGGCTATACATTTGATGGTACTCTTGGGGCAATACTTCTGCTGAGTAAGACCGCCCTAAAAGCGAAGGGTAATCGCCTAAGACGGCTTCTTGCACAACGGTTCCGCACCTATTCCAGCCAAAACGATAGATTAATGCTCTCTCACAGTTAAGTAATTTCCGTACTTCTAAAACAGCAGTGTTAAGTGTTTCATTTAATGAAGTTGCTTGATGAATACGCTGAGATATGGTGGAAATTAAGCGATCGCGCTCTAATTGTTCTTGCAATTGAGTTGTGTTTTCAGGTTCCCGTTCCTGTAAAGGTAGTAATAACTTGTAATTTGTCTCCCCAGCAAAATTTTTCATGGTTTTTAATATCCCTACATTCTATTAATTTTTGTCACGGTATATAACAATTAAAGTTACTGCCCAGTGACAACTTCATGATTTTCTAATCGCTCAAAACTTTTTTTGCTATTCAAATTTTTGGCTAGATGCCAAGCTAAATCACCATCACTTGTTAAAGCACTATCTAAACAAGGCATTTCCTGATGGCAAGAGGTGCAAAACCAGTAAATTTTGTGTTGTCGGATACATCGGACTAAAGTTTGTGAACAGCAAAGACAAGAAGGCATATATTTTTCATTTAAAATCTTTCCATTAATCTAGCTTGTAAAAGTAAAAAAGCAGTAAATATCTCAGGTTTTCATGTATTTTTGTATACTTAAATCTAAATAGCGATGTCCATCTATATTGTTTACGAGTTTTTTACTTTCAGATGGTACACTTCCAAAAGATCTAAGTCATAAGCTGTTGTGTTTCGCGCATTTTATATTTGAGAGCGGGAGGAGAGAGGGGTATTGTGTTTGATAACTTTTTAGCTAATTTTGCTCGTAGAGTCAGAGGTGTCAATTAAATTAGTATTAGTGGGAAAATTTAAGATGATAGTATTTAATTCTGATTTACCAGATTGTAAAAAACTTTGCTGTTTCTATACAAACCCTAGTCAGCAAGTACAAATTATCAAAATAACAAATATTCCTGCTTTATCCTGGGAAAAAACAATTTTTCCTGGACAATGTATAATGTTTGAAGCAGCAGCCGATGCTAAACTAGAAATTCATACTAATGATTGTGTCACAGCAATTTTCGCTGACGTGATCACTTGCCAAAGTATATGTGTGTTCGATGGATATAATTTAGCTAAATCTGGTAATCTACCTAGTTTAAATTAATATCATAAATTTTTATCAAGAACCCTTAATTGCAAGTAAAAAGAGTAAAAAATGAGTTACAAAATAGCCAATTTAACGTTACCGTTGGTGATGGAAGAAGTTGAAGAAGTATTGCAAGATTATCCTCGTTATCCCTATCAAGTCGCTTTTTCTATTCATAAATTGCGACAACTACTAATTGCTGATGTTCTAAGTAAAATTCCTAATGAATATACAGTAATTGAAGATGCAGAAGAATTATCTATACAGCCTCAAAACTTTTCTCCTCCTCTACAGAAACGCTTGCATAGAGAGATGATTATTCGCCAAAGTATTCTAGATATTCTCCAAAAAAATGCCGAATGGCATAGTTAGTTAAGCTACTTTTTCTCCCACTTTTATTTTCCCTACCCCACCCCTAAAAAAAGGGGGGGAATCCCATCAAAGTCCCCCTTTTTAAGCAGGGCTACTTCATTGTGACGAGAGAAAATAATTTGGGTGGGATTGCCTGTAGAAAAGTGGAAAAATTCGGGAAATTTCTCCCCCTGCTCCTCTGCTCCCCTGCTCCCCTGCCCCCCTAATTTTCTTTGACGACAATGAAACAGCCCTGCCCTTTTTAAGGGGGATTTAGGGGGATCGAGAGCGACATAAACGGAGCCAATAAAGTTTAAAAACACAGTCTAGAGGGTAAGCGAAAAATGAAAAATGTGGGTAATAACAAAGACTTTATGCTGAGAGATTTCTAATTTTTTTCTGCAAAGGATTTGAGACGATACCCTACACCGTAAATTGTTTCAATTAAATCCGATGGGGCTAACACTTTCTTGAATTTATCACGTATGCTTTTGATGTGAACCTTAATCGTATCTTCTCCTGGTGGATCTTCAGACTGCCAAAGGTTTTCAATAATAAAACTGTGGGTAAATACCCGTCGAGGATGACGCAGAAAAAGCTCGACGAGACTAAATTCTTTAGCAGTTAGGTTGACGATCAAGTTATTATATGTTAATTCATGGGAACTCGGATCAAGACGCAATTTACCCCACTCTAAAATTGGGAGTAAGTTAACACTCCCTCGGCGTAGTAAGGCTCGGATTCTTGCCAATAATTCTATCAAATCAACAGGTTTGATCAGATAGTCATCCGCCCCAGCATCTAACCCAGCGACTTTGTTAGTGATATCGTCGCGGGCAGTTAGCATGAGAATAGGTGTAACATTACCCTGAGTGCGTAATTGCTTACAAAAGCTAATCCCATCTAACTTGGGCAGCATGACATCTAATAAAATTAGGTTATAATTAAATATTTGAGATTGTATCCAAGCATCTTCGGCATTTGCTACAACATCGACAACATAAAGTTGATCACTTAGGGCTGCTGCGAGTGCTTGAGAAAGAGAGTTATCATCCTCAACTATCAGTATTTTCATAAGTAAGTCAACGCGAGTTAAACGTATTACCCCACCCCCCAACCCCCTCCCGTTCATAAGGGGAGGGGGAGATGTTTGTTTTATCTTTTTTAAGGTGGAGCTACTTAAAACCAAAATGGCACTAAAGGCTGCACTACAGATAAAATGCAATGGATGAGGCAACATCTATAGTGTTGCATAACAATAATTATCTGCTCTGCCTATTATGGATTTTGCCAGTCTCGCAGCCCAGCTTAATGCCGGAACAATTTTGCCAGAGGGGATTGTAATTCTTACCCTGCTGGCGGTTTTAGTAGGTGACTTGATTGTAGGGCGGTCATCTGCGCGTTGGACTCCTTATTTAGCGATCGCAGGTTTGCTTTCCTCGGTTGTCGCCCTATACTATCAATGGGATACCACCCTCACTAACCAAATTTCATTTTTGGGTAGTTTTAACAGTGATGCCATGAGCATCGTGTTTCGGGGCATCATCGCCTTATCTGCTACCATCACCGTGTTGATGTCAATCCGCTACGTTGAGCAGAGTGGTACATCCTTGGCAGAATTTATCGCCATTTTGCTCAGTGCGACTGTCGGCGGGATGTTTTTATCCGGTGCAGATGAGTTAGTCACGATTTTTGTATCTCTAGAAACGCTCAGTATCTCCTCTTATCTAATTACGGGATACATGAAGCGTGACCCTCGTTCTAATGAAGCAGCGTTAAAATATCTGCTCATTGGCGCTTCTAGTTCTGCAATTTTCCTTTATGGTGTGTCGCTGCTTTACGGGTTATCTGGGGGAGAAACTCGCTTAAGTGCGATCGCATCTGGTATTGCTAACGCGGGATCTGATGTATCCTTGGGAGTATTGATTGCTTTAGTATTTGCGATCGCGGGTATTGCCTTTAAAATCTCCGCAGTCCCCTTTCACCAGTGGACACCAGACGTTTACGAAGGTTCTCCCACTCCAGTTGTCGCTTTCTTATCAGTTGGTTCCAAAGCAGCAGGATTCGCCTTAGCAATTCGCCTCCTTGTAACTGCTTTCCCCTTAGTTACAGAAGAGTGGCATTTTGTATTTACTGCCCTAGCAGTTCTCAGTATGGTTTTGGGTAACGTCGTTGCACTTACTCAAACCAGCATGAAACGCCTCTTGGCTTACTCTTCCATCGCCCAAGCTGGCTTTGTGATGATTGGTTTAGTTACCGGAACAACTGAAGGTTACGCCAGTATGGTGTTTTACCTGATGATTTACCTGTTTATGAACTTGGGCGGTTTTACTTGTGTAATTCTATTCTCATTACGCACAGGAACCGACCAAATTAGCGAGTATTCCGGTTTATATCAAAAAGACCCACTTTTAACACTTGGTTTAAGTATTTGCTTACTTTCTTTAGGTGGTATTCCACCTCTAGCTGGATTTTTTGGCAAAATCTACCTCTTCTGGGCTGGTTGGAAAGCAGGTGCTTACGGGTTAGTTTTATTAGGCTTACTCACCACTGTAATTTCCATTTACTACTACATTCGTGTCGTCAAGATGATGGTAGTAAAAGAACCCCACGAAATGTCTGATGCTGTGAAGAATTATCCAGAAATTAAGTGGAATTTACGTGGAATGCGACCTTTGCAAGTCGGTTTAGTACTGTCTGTAATAGCGACAAGTTTAGCTGGCATTTTATCTAATCCATTGTTTACCTTGGCGAACGATTCTATTACTCGTACTCCGATGCTGCAATCTACTGTAGTTAGTACTAAGTTACCAGCAGTTACGCCGTTACAAGTTGCTAGAACTTTAGACGGAAAGTAAACCAATTACGCCTAATCAGATACGGGTGAAATGCCCGACAGAAAAAACGCCTGACAAGTATGTTAGGCGTTTTTTTGTGAATTCTAGTTAGATATAGCAGTTAGACATCACTCTTCATTAGGCTGAATTTCACTAACAACTTCATAAAAATTAGTAGCTGGTCCTTTGGCAAACAAAGGTGTCATTTGGCTGATAATATTTTGTAAAGCTTCGCTTTGATTTGCTTCCATTTTCTCGGCGCTTTCCCATAAAATTACAGCAATTCCTTTATCTGTTCCAGGTTCTTGTAAAAGATATGCTCCTTTAAAACCCTCTGTGTAGGTGGAAACTGCTTTTTCAAATAGTTGTTCAGCTTCGTCAAATTTTCCTGGCTTAAATTCAGCCCTAGCTACATAGGCAAATTTATGTTTAAGAAAATCTAAAAATTCTGGCATTATTCCCTCCAAGCTTAATAATTTTATGCTAATAAAATATTATAACACTGGTGTTGCTAACTGATATTATAATTGAATCTCTTG
>JBARVL010000341.1:0-18069 GCA_049646245.1 Crinalium sp.
CTGCCACAATTACGCCCACATGAGCAAAGGCGCAAGCCAAGAACGTCGGGAGCCGGATGCGGTGAAAACAGCACGTCCGGTTCTAACTGAGAGGGGCGGGGAATAATATCCCCCCTCGACTCAACCCAATAGGCAATGTCGCACTCTGCATAATAATGTAGAGACGCGAAATTTCGCGTCTCTACATGGGTTTTAGGTAACTTACCTTTAATTTCTAGAGATGTCTAATATTCAGCCGTATTAATCAAGTTGAGTAGTTTTGCAACTATTGCCATCTCTCTTCCCTGTTCTAAACAAACCTATACCTTGGGAGGTTGTGATACATTTCTCTTGGCTAGAGGTGTTAGGTATAGAGAAGAAAACTGTCCCTGCGTTTGTAACGGCGTTTGTCCTTCCTTTATAGTCAAAGGTAATTTCCCAAGGAGCTTCATTACTATCATCGTTAGTAGTGACATTGTGATTTAAAACAATGCCTTTTAAATTGCGATCGCCTGTTATCAAACACGATTCAGGATTGCCTCTGATTACTGGACTTGTAACTGTCGTTGTATCTGTAGGGTTAATTTTCTGACCTATTTTCACTAATTTAACCCTGCAAGTCTGGCTTTTACGCATTGCCTCTCTTTGCGCTTCTTGCAATGCTCCTTGTGAAGAAGCAACAGCCTCATTGATTTTTCTGGTGTTATACATAGCCATAAAGCTAGGAACTGCAACTGCTGCCATCATCCCAACTATTGTCAAGACAATCAGCAATTCTAGTAAAGTAAATCCCCTACTATTATTCGGGACAATAGCTATTTGGCTCAGGAAGTACTTCAAACCAACTTTCATGGATTGACAAATTTCGTAAGTTTTGATAAAATTATAATAAAAAATAATTTTAAAAAGTGATTTTACCAGGACTTAGGCAAAACTGCATTATCTACGCCATCTCTAGGGGCAAACGACCGTTTGCCCCTACTATATATAGGGAGTCTGCATAAGTCCTGTTTAGTATAAAATCTTAATCACAAAGTAAGTTGTGCGCGATCGCTACGTCCTAGTTAAGCGCCATCGCCATAAAAACGCCAGTCTTTTGAACCTGACGGCAAAAGACTTTCGTTTAACTATAAATAAATTTAAAGATTAAATTAAGGAGGAGTGTTTCGGACAAATGCTTGAGTCTTTAAAGTTGTAGTTTTATTATTTTTATTGAGTCTACCCATTAATTCAAGCGTTACTTGCCGTGAATTGGAAACCGTAGCTGTAAATCCATCATTGTAAATCGCATCTACTAACGCAGGACAATTAGAGTCTGCATAAAAACTTACACACGGGCCAACTGAACGGTTAACTGTGCGTGGAGCTAACCAAGTGCTAGTATTTGTGCGAATATAGTAAATAGCTAATCTATTCGCGAATAAACTACCACTACTGTCACTTGTTAAATCAATGGTAATGTTATTGTTAATATTATTTATCGAAGTTGCTAATTTAAAATTGTCCTTATCGGTAGCTGGATCGCTGCTATCTATATAAACATAGTAAATATCATTCTTATTATCGTCCTCAATGTATTTTGATAAACCACCTGCAATAGTACCAGACCCAGTAAACATTACAGCATCGCCTTTGCTGAATCCGTGATTTGGAATATTAATTACATTGGTTGAAGCGTTCATACTGGGAAGGTTTGGGTTTGCATTCTGGGCGCTTATAGGTATTTGTAGATATAGTTTGGGAGAAGGGGCAGGAGAACTTGTGCCTAGTTCACTAATCCAGTCAGGATCATTTGATGAATTTGAATCACTAGCCCACTTGGGTGCTACGGCGCTCGCCAGATTTGCTGTTCTGACATCATCGCTGATAAAGTCCAGCGCACGAGCTAAGTTATTGTTAACTACACTTTCAGCTTTGCCGCGCTCATTTGCTAATAAAATAGCATTTAGTCCCCAACCAGAGACAGTAATCACAATTCCCATCAGCGAGGCGGCTAATAGTAATTCGATTAATGTAAAACCTGCATTAGCTTTTTTTTTGCCTTGATTTAATTTTTTGAAATTTTTATAAATAACTGTTTTCATAATTAATTTAGCTGAGTAGTAGTGCAGTCATCAGTACCGCTTTTTTTTCCGCTTCTAAATAAACCTATTCCTTTTGAGATTGTGATACATTTTGCTGAAGCAGGCGTATTAAGAACAGAAAAGAAAACTTTTTCATCGGTTGTAATAGCGTTAGTTCTTCCTTTGTAGTCAAAAGTTATTTCCAAAGGAGCTTGGTTGTTATTACTATTAGCAGTAACATTGTGATCTAGAACAATACCTGTTAAAGTGCGATCGCCAGTTATCAAACAGGACGGAGGATTGCCCCTTAAAACCGGAGTTGTGACAGAAGTTGTATCTGTAGTATTAATCTTTTGACCAATTTTCACTAGCTTAACACTACAACTTTGACTTTTACGCATTGCCTGTGTTTGCGCTTCTTGCAATGCTCCTTGTGTTTGTTCAACAGCTTCATTTATTTTACCGTTGTTATTCATAGCTATAAAGCTAGGAACTGCGATCGCTCCCATAATGCCAACCAGCATCAGGATAATGAGCATTTCTAGCAAGGTAAATCCCTTACTGTTATTACGGGCAATAAAAACTGACATCAGGGATTACCTCAGAAAAACTTGTTGCTATTACTGGAGTTGTTTTGTTTTCAGGAGTAACCTTATATAAAACTTCTAAGACATTGTAAGGCGAAGCATTTTTAAGAGTAGTTGTACGCGTGATTTGATACTTTTGATCTGTTGTACTTGCAAGAGATTTTTTACTATTGGCTGTAGATATAGGTATTAAACTATTATTTAATGCGTTAGCAAATCCATTAGTTGTAGCTGTAGCACTGCATAAAGTAGTTTCTATAACTTTACTACCGACAACTAAAGTTTTACCTATATAGGAATTTAAAGTGATAGTCGTACCAGTAATTGATGTAATGGTGAAAATCTTACCAGCATCACCGATCAGAATCTTGTCGTTTACTGCTAATGTACCTATATTATCAACTATAATAACTGTGGTGGATGGAGTACCTACAGCTACACTTAAAGAAACGCTCATTAATGATTGCGATAATACTGAGGCTTGATTTCTTACGCTCTCTAAATCTTCCTGAATCCAGGCGGTGGCAACGCTATAACGTTTAGCTTTAACCTTAAACATAGCAGCAATTACCATTGCTTGCATGGTTACGCTAAGAAAAAAGGTTAATAATAAAATAGCTGCCAAAATTTCAATTAAAGTAAATCCTGCTGATTTGTTACGATGATGAATTTTTAACATTTATGGTACTTCCTCCAGTTGCTTTAATTAAATTGCAACAATTTTTAGATACTTAACAATTTCTGGAACTAACTAGCAGATGAAAGGATTTCGCCATCTAGGTAAATCTAATTTAATTAACTATGTACTGGTTTGATCCACCTAGAGGCTAATAGCTGTTGCTGTCGTTGCAATTATACGACAGCAGATTGTTAGTTAACTTCTTGACGTTGCCAAGTGCTTGCAGGTGCTATCTGAGGTGGAAGAACAATATTTAGAAATGATAAATCACTCCAGTTAGAACCTGCTTGGTCAAGCGCGATGTGATTACCTTGACCGCCACCACTCCAAGACTCCACCCAGTAAATACCATTATTGTTTGCACCACCACCGCAACCCTGTGCCTGTCCACCGCCGTTAAGATCTACTGCGTAAGTCGGCGCTAAGAATAATATGTCACAAACAGAAGCATTTCCTCCTAAGCTAAAACTAGCACTACCATTAGCTGAAATACCATAAATTCTAGCGTCAGTAGCACTACAGTTTGCCACACCAGTGCAATCATGGACTATAGCTTTTTTACCTCCAGTCATATCTATATTTCCTTGTAGGTAAACCGCAACTTTATAGCCTGGAGTGAATAACAAGTCTCCACTGATGCTATCCGTCATAATGTATTGGTATTCTCCTGTGGATGAATTATAGTTTGACTGGCTAGTAATATCTGCCGCCCGTGGGAGAACCTTAGTCGCTAAAGAAGCATAAGTTATTGTGGCAACCTTTGTTGTTGGTGTTGCTGGAACAGGGGGGATTGCCAAATTTGTATTTACAAATTCCCATGGTGTAGCCCCATTATTAACAAACGTTACACCAGTGCTATTTTTAGTCACACCACATGGAGCGAGAATATTAGCAGCGACCTTCCCAGTATTTATAGTAGTTTTAGCCCACATTCCTGGGAAGGGAAAGGGAATTACTTTTGATTGCAGAACTGGAATACTTACTTGTAATCGGGTTGTAGATGTACCTACATCATTAGTAGCTGTTGCGCCAGAACCTTGTTGGTTGGCTCGACCTTCAATAACTAGAACGCCAGTGCCAGGAGTACTTCCAGCAGTTGGACCATAAGTATATGAGACGAGTCGATATTGTCCTTTGGTAGCATCAGTTGGATCTACATTTGTCCAAGATATATTCTGATTACTTGATGCGATCGTGTTAGCAAGACTGGTACAGCTTGAAAAAGTAAGGGCGCTAGCATTAGCCCAACTTTTAGTAGTGTTACCACTATCACTACAGACCCAATTATTGCCCGACTTAGTGCGTGTAGCAACGCAATCTGGATATATTGCAATCTCCCTATTGGTGTTAATAAAACTTTGATAACGGCTAACTCCTATTTCGGCTGCACTCATTGCTGTGGCTGTTGATTTTTGGGCGGTTGCTGTGGTTTGATCGCCTTGGGATCTAACAACCATCGTCAATCCCACGAGGAACATTACTAAGCCTATTCCCAAAGCAGCTATCATCGCAAAGCCTTGTTCAGTAGAGCGGCTAAGGATGTGTATCTTTAATTTAGGATTCATAATACGAGCCTCTATAGAGATGCAACCAAATATCAAATATATTTATTTAGTCTGTTGTGCTTGTTATAACTTTGCCAAAAATTGTTGGCTGTGATACAAAAGCATATATTCTTGTGACTGCGATCAATCATAAGTTTGAAACATAGCTTTGCAACTATGCTTTACTATAAAAATTCCCATTTACAGCAGCTAAACTATCACTTCTTTACAAAAGTTTATAATTTCTATCAAAAATAATTAGAGAGCGTCTTTAAACTTCACTAAGAAAATAGAAACAAGAAAATAGTGCAGTAGTTTTTCGACGCTCTCTAGCTTATCCCAAATCGAGGGGGCATAAGCTTGCGATATTTAATATTGGTTTAAATTAATCCCTGCTTCTTTCGCCATTAATGCTAGTCCTTTGTGGTCTAAAGTCTTAATTGCCTTAGTAGACAGTCTCAGTCTTACCCAACGCTTACCTTCTGCCCACCAAATCCGCTTCCATTGTAAATTAGGCTGTTGTAGCTTTTTGGTGCGACGGTGGGAGTGGGAAACTGCAAAAGCATTGTTAGCTTTTTTGCCTGTTAATTCACATTTACGCGCCATAGAAAACCTCTAGATGATTGCTGCTGTTTAACACAATCTACCATTGTGCCATACTCAGTACTTACTTGTAGATCCCCCTAAATCCCCCTTAAAAAGGGGGACTTTGAAGTGGCGACCAAACAAGGCAATTAATTCCTCACCCGATAATTGCAGCAGCAACGGAGTAAATTCCTCTGGTGGTAACGACAATATTGGCGAAATTACTGCTGATAGTTCCTCATCTAATGCACCAAAGCGAACTCTCAGTATGTTTTCCACAACTTGGCGCTGTCCTTGCTGAAAACCTTGCTGAAAACCTTGCTGAAAACCTTGCTGGGTAGCCGAGTCTAACTGTTGCGAGAGAATTGGTGATAACCGCATAATTAACTCCCTGTCTTGGTGCATCTAAATTGCTAATTGCTTACGCCAAACCTAGTGATTAGTTCATCACGGGACAATTGCAGCAGCATTAGAGTTAATTCCTCTGGTGGTAATAACAATATTGGGGCAATTATTGCTGATAGTTCCTCATCTATTGCACCAAAGCGCACTTTAAGAAGGTTTTCCACAATTTGGCGCTGACCCTGCTGTAGTCCTTCTTGTCGTCCTTCTTGTCGTCCTTCTTGTCGTCCTTCTTGTCGTCCTTGCTGGGTAGCTGACTCTAACTGTTGCGAGAGAATTGGTGATAACCGCATAACTAATTCCCTGTCCTCTGTTTCTATTTCAGCATTTACTTCTAAATTACTACGCAAATTAGACAGCAACAACAACGCATTTGAGCGAAACGGATGCTCTTGTGGCAGTAATTCTAGCTCATCAATTGCCTGTGACTGTACTTTTCCTTTACCTAACATCCTCAGCCACAATGTTTCTGGGGTACGAGGTAACTGGTGAATTACCACAATAGCTGTTCTCAGATAATCAGGGAGAAAATACATTCCAGGCAACCAATTGGCATCAACTTTTGCACCAAACCCAGATAAGATTGCCTCAGAAGCCGTAGGCGTGAGTATCCATAATTTGGGCAAATCTCCTATAGTGATGCGAGTCTTGCTGCGGTTGCCTTCTCTGTATACCTGAGCGTGAATTTCTAAAAGTTTGAGCAGACAAGTAGAAATATCATCAGGCGCTACGGCATTGCGAAATGGTTCAAATAAACACGGTGTCGTCGCCATCCGTCCTAACAAACCGAGAGTTTCTGCATTACCTTGTAATTGTGGTGCAGGTGCGAACCAAACATCTATTTGCCGCACTTCGGAACGCACTTCACGGGGAGCTTTGACTTCCCCTAGTGTTCCTAATAATTCTTCTAAATAATCTTTAGCAAATTGATCGTGTGGGAATATTGTCATGGCGATTATTATATTATTTAAATTTAGTCTACCCCTCCCCAACCCTCCCCTTATTAAGGGGAGGGAGTAAGAGGAGTGGGGACGGGATAATCTGGGATTTTACTAACTTCAAGTTTGCTGTGATTATCTATTCAATTGTTCTCTTACCCATGTACGGAATGCTTTCATAGTAGCATTTCTGCCGATAATTTTGCTTTGCTCTACATACTGAGGAATTACCTCTTTCAGAGATATACCTGAAAAATTATAACTATTTTGTGATTCAATATATTTGCCATTTTGCAAGATATTGATTTGTAGTCTTTTACCATTGTATCGCCACAATTCTGGCACTTTTAAAGACTCATAATTATTAAACTGAGTTCTAGAGGTAATATCAATTTCAACAGCTAAATCAGGCGGGGAATCTATAGTTAAATCTATCCGTTTTTTCCCTCGGATAGCTGCTTCATTTTTAATATAAAAACAATCATCTGGCTCGACACCTTGAACCATAACTTTGTTTTTAAATGTTGTAGAGCCAAGACTTACAAATTCAATATCTAGTTCTTCCAATATTGCTTTTATAAAGTCACCAATAATTACTTTGTCATGTTCATGCTCTGGCAAAGGAGTCATAATTTCTAAAGTTCCTTGGCTATAAGAAATTCGAGCCGCCCGACCTTCTCCTAGTTCATCTAAAATCCTTTCAAACATCTGCCAGCTAACATTTTTTAACAGTACTCTTTGACCTGGCGGAACACTCAATTGATTCAATTCGAGTTGCATTTTATTTCTTCCATTTATTTTAAAAATGATTTGAGAGAGGAGAAAATTTAGATTAGACCAATGAGCAAAAATCCTAGTTTTGGTTTTTTAGAACGCAGATGAAAACAGATAAACGCAGATAAACGCAGATAGTTGACAAGCTTTTATCGACTTATGCAAGAGGTCTATTGTAGGTTAGTGAAGTACAGAAATACCCCACCCGCACTGCTCTTGCTCCCTCCCCTTAATAAGGGGAGGGTTGGGGTGGGGTAGACTACATTTAGATGGAAGTGATGTATTTTTTACTTCCCTCCCCCTAATCACGATTCTAACGTTCCGTCAGCTTTGTTAATACTTGATTAGAACGTTCTACAAAAGATTTCATTCCTTCAGCGTCAAACCCTTTTTGTGCCATCAATGCTAAATCATAAATATGGTGACACATCAGGTTAACTAATTGACCGCTAGGTGATTCGCCTTCACCTTGAATTACACTACCTTGATTCAAATTAACTAAGTTTTGAATCAGTGGATGTGCTGTATTCACAACTAAAATATGTTCTTCAGGAAACTCCATATTTTGCTGTTGCATTAAAGCGTTCATTTCGCGCAAACGTCGCAAAAATTCTGGTAACAATACCATTGCTGGTGGTGTTCCTTGGGGGTCATCTGATTTGAGTGCTTCGGTGCGTATATTTAGTTTAGGTTTGTTGAGAGCTTTTTCAAATAGCTCTTTGATTTGTTCGCTGCGAGTTTTGTTAGTTGTCGGGTCAACAATTTCCCCAGCTTGGTCTTTGTCAATTAATGTTTCATCTAGCTCTGAGTCTACGCGGGTGAACTTAACATCAGAATATGCCTGTTCTAAGAAGCTGATGAAGTGGGTATCAATAAAGGAGTCCATAAATAGGACTTCTAAACCCTGGCTTTTGTGCAGTTGCACGTAAGTTGCTTGCGTTACAGGTTCGGTGCAATAAAATACGCGGTTTTCGTGGCGTTCTTTGTTGCGTTCTAAATATTCTTTGAGAGTAGTGTAAACGTCTCCGTTTTTGGCGGCAGGTTCGGTAGTTGCTGGAGTAACATCTTGCCAAGCATCACCTTCTGCTTGTACTTGTACTGCTGGTGTCTCGCTGGCTGTTTCTGGTTGAGGGTTGTTTTCTTTGTAGGTGGTGCGGAAGATAATAATATCTTCGACTTGTTTTTTAAACTTGTCGTCGTTGAGGGAACCAAATTTAACGAAGGTTCCCAAATCCTGCCAGCAGCGAATATATTCTTCGCGGTTTTCGCGATAAAGTTCTTTCAGGCGATCGCCTACTTTTTTTGCGATATAATCAGCTATACGTTTTACTGTGCGGTCATTTGTCAACGCGCTACGAGAAACGTTGAGGGGAATATCTGTGCTATCAATTACACCCCGTAACGGTAGCAAGAATTTAGGAATAATTTCTTCGCAGTGGTCGCTAACAAATACCTGATTGCAGAATAACTTAATTTGTCCTTTGGAAACATCGACATCAGGTTTCAGCTTGGGAAAGTACAGAATCCCATTAAGAATAAACGGATAGTCGGTGTTAAGATGCACCCATAATAAGGGTTCTTCTTGGAAAGGATAGAGATAGCGATAAAACTCTAGATAATCTTCTTTGGTAAGGTTTTGCGGTGATTCTTTCCAAAGTGCTTTCTGCTTATTGACGACTTCTCCATCTAATTTGATGGCTACTGGCATAAAGTCGCAGTAAGTTTTAATTAATTGACGAATTCTAGCAGGTTCTAAATATTCTTGCTCTTCTTCTTGCAGGGTAAGGGTGACAGTAGTACCGCGCCCCGTGCGCGATGACTCATCTAACTGAAATTTTGGTGAACCATCACAAGTCCAGTGAACAGCTTGCGCGTCTGGTTGATATGAAAGAGTATCAATTTCAACTTGACTCGCCACCATGAAAGAGGAATAAAAACCTAGTCCAAAGTGACCGATAATTTGCTGGTCGCCATTATTTTTGTACTTGTTAATAAATTCTTCAGCACTAGAGAAGGCGACTTGGTTGATATATTTTTTGACTTCATCGGCAGTCATACCGATGCCGTTATCAGTAATGGAAAGGGTTTTTTGCTCTTTGTCAATAGCAATTTGAATTTCGGGTTCATTTAGTTCACCTTGAAATTCTCCTGACAAAGAAACCATCTTTAATTTTTGGATGGCATCGACTGCGTTAGATATGAGTTCCCGTAAGAAGATTTCGTGGTCTGTGTAGAGAGATTTCTTGATAATGGGAAAGATATTCTCACTATGTATAGTGATTGTGCCTTGTTCTTTGATAGTCATGGTGACAGTGTTATATCGTTATAGGATCTCTGTATTGACGTACTCCCCGCCCTGCTTGCGCTGAGGACGGGGATTCTCAGCATTACTGCTGAGGTTTCCTGGTTCGTTGAGCCGGCTTACTGGAATCTGGTTTCCCATCCTCAGCAGAGGTCAATCTCTCCCCAGGCTTCACATTCCGAGCGCCCCTCGGTAGTTGTGCTATTCCTTTCAAAGCCTTCATCAAAATATTGATGGCGGCATTCGTGTCTCGGTCGTCAACATAACCGCAATGCTGGCATTTATGAGTACGAACGGATAAGGCTTTTTTAACCTCTTGTCCACAATTAGCGCAGTTCTGGGAAGTGTAATGAGGTGCGACAGCAATTACTGGTACGTCAAACACTTTCCCAAAATACTCTAACCACCGCCTAAACAACGTCCAACTAGCATCGGATATTGATTTGGCTAGATGATGGTTTTTCACCATATTCCGCACTTTTAGGTCTTCAATAGCGACCAAATCTACCGACTGGATAAGCGCCCTTGCAGTCTTCACTACAAAGTCTTTACGCTGCCTTGATACCTTGAGATGCGTTCTACCTAATTTCTTGATGGCTTTGAGGCGATTTTTAGAACCTTTGGTTTTCCTTGAAATACGTTTTTGTGCGTGTTTCAAGGCTTTTTCTGCCTTTCTTAAAAACCTTGGGTTTTCTACTTTGTTCCCAAAAGAATCCGTGTAGAAATGGTTTAAACCTACATCTATTCCTAGCATTTGATTTGTGGGTTCGTGGTGTTCATTGCGCTCTTGGTCGATGGAAAACTGAACGTAATATCCATCAGCCCGACGCACGACACGAACTCGCTTGATCTGCTCTTTTTGGTAAAAGTGCAAATTGCGAGTTCCCCACATCTTGAATGTTCCAGCCTTGAAGCCGTCCCTAAAAGTAATAGTTAATCGGTCATCCGATAACACCCATCCATCAACTTTATACTCTACCGAGCCGTGTGTTTGATGTTTTCTAAACTTAGGAAAACCTTTCTTACCTGGAACTTTTTTCTTACAATTTTCAAAGAACCTAGCAATGGCGCTCCACGCTCTTTCGGCACTAGCCTGACAAGCTTGAGCCGAGAGTTTTTTGCACCATTCAAATTGTTCTCTGAGTACTTTGCAGTATTTATTTAGATCGTATCTGTTAGCTCCTTTGTTATCTATCCAATATTTGAGGCAGGAATTACGCACAAAACGCGCAGTACGAATCATCTCGTCTAAGATGACGTACTGCGCGTCTGTCCCTCGTAATTTTGCCTCGAAGACTAACATAGTCGGATTAAATCTATGCTCAGTATTTTAACATAGGATTTAGGGATTGTAAAAAGCAGGTATTCGATGTACCTGCTTTTTACCTGGGGAGTCCATTTACCTCCGACTTGCTCCACTCTGTTGCGCTGAAGCCGGAGTCCTGCATAAAAGCAATAATATAGAGACGTACCATAATACGTCTCTACACTTGGCATTTCCCCTCTCTCCTCTCTCCTCCCGCCTCCCTATCTTCAGCACAGGTAACTCTAATTCACGCGACAAAAGATGCTTGCGGTCGTGCAAAAATCATCCTACCAGCAGAGGTTTGTAATGCACTGGTGACAATAACCCGCAATTCACCACCGACATATTTACGTCCTTCCTCTACAACTACCATCGTGCCATCATTCAGATAACCTATCCCCTGTGCAGCTTCTTTACCTTCCTTGATAATTTTCAAATCTAGCCAATCACCTGGTAAATAAATTGGGCGTATCGCTTGCGCTAAATCGTTAACATTCAACACTAATACTTTCTGCAAGTTGGCAACTTTAGTCAGATTGTAGTCATTACTTAAAAGTGTGCCATTAATTTCTTGGGTAAAACGCACTAATTTAGCATCTACGGTGGAGATATCAGTGTAGTCAGCAGCATGGATAACTATTCTATCTGCGAAAGTTTCTTTCATGCTGTTGAGGATATCTAACCCTCTGCGTCCCCTCACTCGCTTCATATCGTTGGAAGAATCCGCAAGCTGTTGTAGTTCTTGCAATACAAATTGTGGTACGAGGATTTGCCCTTCAATAAAACCTGTCTTGAGTAATTCCTCAATTCGCCCATCAATTATGCAGCTAGTATCAACCACCTTGGTAGATGCTGGTTTGAGAGTACCTTCTGCTACCAGCATATCCATACTATGAGGATTAATTAGCCTTAAAAATGCTCTACCATGAGTATCAGCAAGCGTAACTCCTAAGTAGCAAAACATCACACTAGCTAAAATTGTTAGTAGTGGTTTGAGGAAGGCAAAGTCTATAGGCATTGGCAGCCAGAAAACTGGAGCCAGCATGAGGTTAGCAACTAATAGCCCAAGTATTAACCCAATTGCTCTGGTTAATAAAACTTCGGCGGGCATTTCCCGAACTTGCCCTTCTAAGCGGCGATAGGCTGTTTGCACAACCAACCCAAATGCACCGCCGACTAAGGCAGCAAAGGCAGCAGTTATCCAGCGCAAAGCTTCAACATTCGTCACCTGCTGTAGCACATTGCTAGGAAGTAATTCAACGCTGTCGAAGCCTATCCCTGCTGCTGCTAGGATAAGTATAATTATGATGATTGCATCAACCATTGTTTTGTTTCAATAAAATGGTAGTTATGATTCCTGGGATGACCAGATACATTACATTATATATTTCAAGCTATTGCGTTTCTGACGCGCCTTAAGTTTCTGAGCTTTTAATTATTAAAGTTAAATAAGTTAGATATCGTTGAAATATTAATTTCTGATTGTTGGTAAAGGTTAATTAACCGCAGATATACACGCAGTGTTGCAGCCTGCTTCGCAAATACCAACTAGGATTAGATAAACTTATGCTATCAATCTAATATAAAGATATTTAATCAAGCAAAACTTTTAATAACTTAACAATTATTAATTAACGCTTCATAATTACTTTAATAGCTAATATATGCCAGTAAATCAATTGTTAGATAAGTTACAAAAACATCAGTTATCTATAAATAGTGTGATTCCGAAATCTGCATATTTGCATATTCCATTTTGTCGGCGTAGGTGCTATTACTGCGATTTTCCGGTTTCAGTTGTAGGTAATAAGACAGGAGAAAATTCTGGTACTATCCAGCAATATATAGATGTTTTATCTCAAGAAATCTCGATTACGCCAAAATTAGGGTATCCCTTAGAAACGATTTTTTTTGGTGGTGGTACACCATCACTGTTATCAGTACAACAGTTAAGACACTTGCTGGATGTACTAAATAAGCAATTTGGGATTGCTGCTAATACTGAGATTTCAATGGAAATCGACCCAGGTACGTTTAACTACCAACAAATAAAAGGGTATTTAGACGCGGGTGTGAATCGAATTAGTATGGGTGTGCAAGCGTTTCAAGATCAATTGTTGCAGATATGTGGGCGATCGCACAATGTCTCGGATATCTACGCATCAGTTGAAATTATTCGCGCAGTAGGTGTACCAAATTTCAGCATAGATTTAATTTCTGGGTTGCCCCATCAAAGTTTAGCACAATGGCAAGCTTCTTTAGAAACAGCAGTGGCGATCGCACCCAATCACATCTCAATTTATGACTTAATTATCGAGTCTGTCACTGCTTTTGGAAGGCAATATCAACCAGGAGATAAACCTTTACCTACTGATGAAACAGCAGCTAATATGTATCGACTAGCGCAGCAAGTCCTTACAAGTAGTGGTTATCAGCATTATGAAATTTCTAACTATTCCCAACCTGGTTATCAATGTCGCCATAATCGAGTTTACTGGGAAAATCGCCATTATTACGCTTTTGGGATGGGTGCATCTAGCTATGTTGATGGATGTAGATTTACTCGCCCCCGCAAAACATGGGAGTATTATGAATGGGTACAACAGTTAAGTCAAAATAATGGGATTTTTGAATGTCCTCAAATTTCCGATAATGAAGTTTTGTTAGAAACTTTAATGTTAGGGTTGCGGATGGCAGAAGGTTTAAGTTTACAAACTTTAGCTGAACAATTTGGAACACAAACACTCAATCAAATTTGGGATTGTTTGCAAAATTATTATACACAGGGTTGGGTAGAAGTTTTAGATGAAAATTGTGGTTTAACATTGGGTGAAATTAGATATAATAATCAATTTCTAACTGCTGGTAGAATTAGGTTAAGCGATCCTGAAGGATTTTTATTTTCTAATACAATTCTTGCTACTTTATTTAGTAAATTAGGAGAAGAGTGAACTTTTAATGATTGACCTCTCCCCAACCCCTCTCCTACAAATAGAGGGGCTTGTTCTTATTCCCCCTTTCCTAACAGGGAAGGGGGCTAGGGCGCGTTTTCAAACCCTTCGATCCCCCCCTGCCCCCCTTAAGAAGGGGGGAGAATCCAATCAAAGTCCCCCTTTTTATAGGCGAAGCCTTCCCGAAGGGTAGGGGGATTTAGGGGGATCTCACCGACAGAAACGGAGCCAATAAAGTTTTAAAACACACCCTAGGGGGTTAGGTTTGATTTGACCAAATTACTTTATATTTAATTTTTATGCTTCCTCTTAGCGATAATATCCCCAGTCGTAGCCAACCGATAGTTAATTATTTACTCATAGGTTTGAATATCTGCATATTTCTTGGGGAATTAAAATTAGATATTGCTGGTGAATTACCAAGTTTCATTAACCAGTGGGGAATAATTCCCAATCGCATTACTACTGTAATTTTAGATGCTTTTCAAACTAATAATCCTGCTGCATGGGTAGCAGTTGTAATAAGTGCTGGTTCTTTACTATCAGCAATGTTTCTCCACAGCAGCTTTAGCCAAATTCTAGGTAATTTGCTGTTTTTGTTTGTTTTTGGTAAAAATGTTGAAGCTTATCTTGGGCATTGGCGATACTTAATATTTTACCTGATTTGTGGGATTACAACAGAAATATTACAAATAATTGTTGAGCCAAAGTTAACAGTACCATTGTTGGGAGCAAATGGTGCGATCGCATCTTTACTTGGCGCTTATATATTCTTATTCCCCAAAGCCAAAATTGAAACTATTTTACCGCTAGTAATTATTTTTATACCTATCACATTACCAGCATGGTTTTATTTATTCTGGTGGTTTATTCAGCAAGTATTTTATGGCATTGGGAGTTTAAATATTGCTGATGAGATTAATTTGTTCAGCATAGGCTACTGGGCGCATGGTTTGGGTATGATAGTTGGAGTAGTTTTTATTTATTGGCTAAGAATAATTAGAGAAGGAAGCACAAAGACACAGAGAATAAACCCAGAAGAGTAATAGACGGTAGAACTAATTCAGAAGTCTAGCAGACAATATTCTTGTGCTTGGGTATAAATACTTCGCAGCCACTCCAATACTGATTCAGATAGCGCAAATTTAATCACATTCACTAATTGACCCCAACTATACAATTTATTTAAATCCGGCGCTTGCTTGAATTTTTCAGCATAAAATTTTGTCCAAAAGTCAGGCGCTTTAAATTTATCTTTCTTCCAACGCTTGCGCCAAGCAAGAATATCTCTAGGTGTAGGCGCTTCAACCTCTAATACTGGCGGGATATCAGCGTAGCTGACAAAGGTACTTATGCCTTTTGCTACAACGTGAATTACATAACGCCAGCAATTAACGCGATAGATTTCGTTTGGGTGAAGGTTAAGATGTAGAGCGATCGCTTCTTTAGTCACAAACCTTGCTAAATGATGAACGATCTTGGATTTTTGCTCGAATACTGCTACCATAGGAATTACCTCCCTCATAATGGGATTTTGGGATAAGTGGTCGCTCAAAGTTTCCGACTCTGGAGCGACCACTTTTTAAATAATGATTATATACTATATTAGTTTAAAAATAGACTTATGTCAAGAATGGGCTTAGTTAGATTGCGGGTTAGAGAGTTTGCTGCTGAAAAAGGCTGGACGCTTAAAGAAGTTTCCGAGCGTTCAGGAGTGTCATACAGTACCATCAAAACTTACGCTGTCTCATCAGGAATGTCTATGGCTGACATTACTGCACTCAGAAAGTTAGCACAAACATTTGATGTGTTTATAGAAGATTTAATTGAAGTGGTAAAAGAATAAGTAAGCTATCAGCTATCAGCCTTCAGCAAATGTAGAGACGTGCCAATAGTGCATCTTTAAAATTGTTTTAGGGAACGCACCTGGAATTTATTGAGATATCTAATATTTTTTTTTAATAAAATACCCACCTTGTTTAAGCAATAGTGGGTATTATCAACCGAATAAAAAATCAACTAATTAACAAATCATTCCTGCAAAATAGTTTTAGAAACAATCCGAGTTTTCTTCTTATCAGCTTCCGAGAGTTCCCCACCTGCTTGCAAACGAGTAGCACTGGTTTGTAAAACAGTTGCAGCACTTTTATCGCCCATTTGCAACGCTGTTTTAGCAGCAGTTTGTAACATAGTAGCAGCACCCGCGCGATCGCCTCTTTGTAATTTTGACTCTGCTAATTGAGTTTGGCGATACTTAGCTAAAGCTAATATATATTGCTGCACTTCTGCATTAGGAGCAGGCTGATACGATCTTACAACATTCGCTTCTACATTTACTAAATCAGAAAGTAAATTTTGTTTACCCATTGCTGGATCATCATAGCGCACTTGAAGTTGAGCAATATTTTGACGACCTTCTGCTAATTGACCTATATATAAATTAGCTAGAATTATCCGCGAAACATCTGTCATTAAATCACCCAAGCGCACCACAAATTGATTGCCTTCTCTTTGCACTGGTAATTCAATTGTATCAGGAGCTACTTGAGCAATAGGTTTAAGTTCTGCCAACCGTACTTTAGGCATTAAAGATAGCAACAAATAAGCATTAGTTAAGCCTACTGATTGAATACGGCTAAACAAACGGCTAAATTCTTGCACAGCTTGATCTGGCTGTTCAATATAAGCCATTGTACCACCTGCGACATCAGAAATTTGTTCTAACACATTTTGATTCCAATGTTCCCCAAATCCTAAAGTATTTAACGTTAATTTATACTCAGTAGCAAGTTCAGCTAATTTGATACAACGTTTATTATCACCATGTTCATTTTCGCCATCTGTCAGCAAAAAAGCATGAGAGACTGCATCTTTTTTCCCTTTTGCTAGTTCTTCAATACCCAGTTTCATCCCTTCATCAATTGCTGTACCACCATCAGACTGTAACGAAGCAATTGCTTTAGAAACTTTAGCGGGATCTTTAATTACTTGATTAGGGACAATTACTTTAGCTCTATGATCGAAAGCTACCACAGAAATGCGATCGCCTGGTGAAAGTTTCTCAACTAAACGTTGTGCTGCTTTTTTGACAGTTTCTAGCGGTTGTCCATTCATCGAACCACTATGATCCAAAATTAAGCATAAATTAACTGGGACATTGCTTTCTCTGCCATCTGCGATCGCAGAAATATCTATGGCTAACTGACGTTGAGTACTCGATTGAGTCGCATCAACATTTGCATCATTTAAAACAGGTAGTAGATCGGCTTTCATATCACAAAACTCCTATTAAAGCAAGACCAATATGAGGTAACATCTAAAAATATTTAGGCTACCAAAAACAAAATCTCAAAAAGCGTACAACTAACAATCAAAATAACTTGTCGCTTAACATCTCTGCCAGTAATTGAAAGGCAGAGGGGCTGAGGAGGCAGGGGAAGCAGGGGAAGTAGGGGAAGTTATCAAAGATTTTTTCGACAAAGTTTGTACCTGTGAACCGCAGGAAAAAAACTTTTTTCTCTGTTTCCTACCCCTTATTAAGCCCAAATCGGCAGCCATGCCCTGAAGCAAGTTAGTATGTTTTAAAGATAGCGCCTTCATTTCAGTCAAAAAAACGCCATGAACATACCAATTCAGGCAGTTCAATCTCCATACTACGGTGATAACTTTTACCGTACACCACCGCCAGACCTGCCCTCCATGTTATTAAAGGAGCGAATTGTCTATCTGGGTATGCCCCTAGTACCAGCAGTTACGAAATTAATCATTGCTGAACTGCTGTATTTGCAATACGAAGACCCCGAGAAACCGATTAAAATCTACATCAACTCCACTGGTACATCGAGTTACAATGGCGAGCCGATTGGCTTTGAAACCGAAGCATTTGCCATCTGCGACACCATGAGCTACATCAAACCGCCCATCCATACCATCTGTATTGGTTCAGCGATGGGAATGGC
>JBARVL010000342.1:0-1623 GCA_049646245.1 Crinalium sp.
CAGAGTTTTATGTTGATCCAGTTTTCCACCTGCCAGCACTTTTGATTGAAGCAGACAACCAGCCTGGTTTGTTTTATAAGGTAATGTATGCTATTTGGCAAGAGGATTTACTGGTTGTTAATGCTAATTTGCTAGTATGGCGCGGACGCACCCGCTTGATTCTTTACCTACTAGGACCAAACGAAAGCTTAATTCCCGATTATTTAGGACAAAAAATTGCGGAAGGCGTGCGACAGAGGTTACTAGGTCGGCGCTTTTAGTAATTAGCATTTAAAAATGGGTGATGAGAAAGTTTTACTGATTGGTTTGGTCAATGCCTGCCCTAAAAAAAAGCTGGAATTATACAAAAGTTCCAGAAGCTAACAGCTAATTCCTAAAAGCCTTTGCAGAACTTAGAGGGGTAAGATGAAAATATGGCAACCATAGATATTCTGGGAGTTCCGCATACCTACGAGTTGACAACTCCCACTGGATACCCTGATGTCCTAGTTTTCATTCATGGCTGGCTTTTAAGTCGCAGGTATTGGCAACCGCTAGTTGAGGAGCTATCACCAGATTATCAATGCCTTATGTATGATTTGCGTGGCTTTGGTGATTCTCAACCTGGAAATGATGGGCGTATTGCTAAAGGCAGCTTAGATACTCTTGCTCGTAGTGCCGGGAAAGCAGCAAGTATTACTGATATTTTGACTTCAAACTATACACCCGCAGCTTATGCGGAAGACTTGGGGGTTTTATTAGAAAAGCTTAATATTTCTAGTGCTTGGTTAGTTGGTCACTCGTTGGGCGGTAGTATTGCGTTGTGGGGGGCATCTCAACTGACAGACAAAGTTAAGGGTGTGATCTGCTTAAATGCTGGTGGCGGTATTTATTTAAAAGAAGCTTTTGAAAAGTTTAGATCTGCTGGTCAACAGTTTTTGAAACGCCGTCCGCGATGGTTGTGCTATGTGCCTGGGATTGATTTGTTGTTTTCACGGGCAAATGTGGCACGTCCAATTGCTCGCTGTTGGGGTCGTCAACGCTTAATTGATTTTGTAGTGGCTCACCCGGAGGCAGCTTTAGGTACTTTATTAGATTCTACTACTGAAGTTGAGGTCAACCGTTTACCCCAGGTGGTATCGTGCTTGGAACAACCTGTTTATTTTATTACTGGCTCTCAGGATATGGTGATGGAGCCGAAGTATGTTAGGCATTTAGCTAGTTTTCACACTTTGTTTCAAGATTGTGGAGATAATGTCATAGAAATAGCTGAATGTGGACATTTAGCAATGCTGGAGCAACCGGAGGCAGTGGCGACTCAAATCCGTAAGCTGTTAACAATTAACAATTAACAATTATCAATTAACAATTACCAGTCAGCACTCAGCACTCAGCTATCAAAAGCTGATAGCTGAGTGCTTTCTACTGCTTGTATAGCCGTAGCAAGATAGGTGAGGACATAATAAAACTGGCTGAAACCCTTGGCGACAAATGCTTTTACAGGACTTACGCAGATACACTAAATACAGGGGCAACCACAGGGGGATTGCCCCTACAGCTGAAACCCTTGGCGACAAATGCTTTTACAGGACTTACGCAGATACACTAAATACAGGGGCAACCACAGGGGGATTGCCCCTACAG
>JBARVL010000343.1:0-2411 GCA_049646245.1 Crinalium sp.
ATGCTCCCGTGATTCATCGCTGATTTGTTCTCCAATATCTTCCTCTACCCACTCTGCTAAAGTGGCAATTCCCCGCAAAGGTGCTTTTAAGTCGTGAGAAGCAACATAAGCAAATTGATCTAAATCTTTATTAGTATGTTCTAAAGTTGCTGTGAGATGAGCTAATTCTTCTGCTTTCTTTTCAATTTCTTGTCTAGCTATAACTTGCTCAGTAACTTCAACTGCATGAGTCATAATTCCATAAACCTTACCATCACCATCAACTAAAGGTTGATAGACAAAATTCCAAAAACTTTCCTCTAAAACTCCATCATCATTGCGATCGATCATCACTCGCATCTCTTTACCTACAAATGGTTGGCAAGTTGCATAAACTTGATCCAACAACTCAAAAAAGCCTTGCCCTTCTAATTCTGGAAACGCTTCACGAGTAGGTTTGCCAATCAGTTCGCGCTTACCCGCCACTTGGACATACAATGGGTTTGCTGCTTCAATTACATGATTTGTCCCACGGGATACTTGAATTACTGCTGGAGCTTGCATAAATACTCGCTGTAACTCTGCTCTTGCTGCTTCTGCTTGGGCTAAAGCTTTGTCTCTTGCTTCCTCCGCTTGCTTGCGCTCTGTTAAATCGACGGCTAAAGCGATACCTCGATCGGGACTTTCTTCTAAAGTAGCTCCAGCAATTAGCACAGGTACATAGCTACCATCAGGACGAATAAAAACCTTTTCGTAAGGAGTATTACAACCAGACTGTTGATGTTCCTCAATTGCTATTTGATCTAAATAAGCATATTCTGGTGGAGTGAGGAGATCCCAACGCAATTTTCCTGCCAGCAAATCTTCTCTTGTGTATCCGATAATTTGCAAAAAGGCATCGTTAGTTTCAGCAATTTTGCCATCGCGCTCTGGAAAAAAGATGCCAATTACATTAGATTCAAATAATCTTCTAAACTTCGCTTCACTAATTCGCAATGCTTCTTCAGTTCGCTTACGCTCTGTAATATCAAGTACAAAAGCTACGCCATTACTATAAGAATCATTTAAAAGTGCTACACCAAGTACAATTGGTACTCGTTTACCGTTTCGATGAATATATTCTTTTTCGTAAATGTTAGAAACTCCAGTTTTTTTGGCTTCAGCGATCGCTTGATCGTCTAAATACTTATACTCTGGAGGAGTGAGTTCACGCCAATTGATTTGTCCTCCTAATAAGTTAAATTCTTCACGGGTATAGCCAGCCGAATGTAGGTAAGCATCATTAGCATTGGTAATAAAGCCATCAACATTCCAGTAGGCAACTCCCACCAAGTTACAATCAAACAGCCGTTGCAGAGGTTTGTGGCTTTCCCGTACTTCCGCTTCGACACGCTGACGAATACGAAGCGATCGCGCCTCCTCAGTTAATTCACTACGCAGTTGCTCATTAAGCTGAGATAATTTTGCTGTACGCTCTATAGTTTTTAATTCTAGTTGCTCATGTTGTAAAACTCCCTCAGATACAGCTTGCTGATTGAGCAAACTTTCTAACCCTGCAACTCGTTGGCGCAGTGCTACCACTTCATTGATCAGTTCATCTTTACTTTTGTGCTGATCTTCCATCTTGCGCCCCTTAAGTTGGAACTTACGCATACTGATCAAATCATAACTATTAACTTGGAGAAGTAATTTATGCTAAATCATATTTTTCATAAAATAATAATTAATTGCTTAGGATTATTAGTCTTGAGTAGTATCTTTGCACAACAGGCGCAAGCAGGAAGGTATGTATTAAATCAAACACCGCAAAAAATCCAACGTTATTTTGGTCGTCCGATCGCCAGCGAAAAAAGTCCTGCTTCTACAACCTATACTTATTCTGCAAAACCCTTAAGGCGTGTCATGCCCAAGTTGCCAAAACAAGCTACCTTTCAGATTGGCTTTATCCAAAACAAAGCTCAAGTAATTATTTTAACAGTTAACGCACCAGCAGAACAATCTTTTAATTATGGCGAAGTTGAATCACAAGCGATGTTTAACTATATATTTGGCTACAAACCGCCTTTTTGGAAACCTATACCCTTACCATTTGGTGGCGGTAGTCACGAGGGCTTTAGGGATCGCAAAGTTTGTTTAGGTGATGGAGTTGTCACTAATTTTATTTCTTACCGTAAAGGTGAAGAATTTATTCAACTACAATATGATCCTGCTTGTGAATCTGATCGGCTTAAATCATTTTAAAATTAGTAAGTCCCAGCTTAAAAAATATAAAATGTCAACTTCACCCTCCATTACCCCCCTTTTCAAGCAGGGCTGTTTCATTTTATATAACGCTGACACCCTGAAGGGTGCAGCTACACTAACAAAGCCCGCCTACGCGGGCTAGATTTTTAATTAACATCAAACATTAATTAAAAAAGCCTGCAAAGGCA
>JBARVL010000344.1:0-1762 GCA_049646245.1 Crinalium sp.
GGGTGATGATTGTATAGTCGGCATCTTCAGTTACCTGATCTAAAACCGTCTTCAGACTATTTCTTGCCTCGCTAAAAGAGATAACTTTCATATTCTGCGGACTTGTACTGTTTGTTGTACAAGTATAGCGTTTTTTTAAATATTTTGCCGACTGTTAAGTTGTCCACCTAATTAATTACTACCCAACCAAAAAGGATTTATTTCTTTCTCTGCTATTACTAACCAAGCAGTTGCTCCGATATGCAAACGATTAAAATAAAACCAAAGTTCACTATTTCCTGCTGAGAAACCTGTTGTTAATTTATCTCTATCTGCCGCAGGTATACCACCAGAAGTATCCTTAGCCGCTTCAATAGTTGCAATTAACAGCTTTGACTTTTGATGCTGGTTAGTAAATTGGTAGGTAACAGCCATCTGTGTAGTTCCTTCATACCAAATACCATCTCTATCTTGGTTAAAGTCAAAACCTTTACCAACGCGGTGATGTTTTTCGGCATATTCAAGGCATTGTAAATAAGATTTTGCTGCATCTTTAAATGCTAAAGGTGTCCAAGCTTGCACATCTAAAGGAATTACATCTTGATTAATTGTGATACCATCAGTTGTTGTTCCAGTCCAGAATTTTTTTTCTTGTTTATCCCACATAGATATAACAAAATTTTGGGCGTAGGTAGCGCGATTTTTCCAAGCTTGTTCACCAGTAATTAAATAAAGTCGTTGAAATGCTACATACAAATCAAGATTATGTTCTGTGGATTTGTATTTCAATAAATTTGGACTGGGTTCCCAACCGCTAAAACCACCTAAATATCCTCCTGCACCTCTAGTATCTCGCAAATTTTTATCTACCCAATTTCCCAATTTTTTAACTGCTGTTAGGTAGGATTCACCGCCGTAAGTTTGGTAGTATGCTAACAGTGCTAACATTGCCCACGCGATGCTACCTGTGTGAGTACTAACTTGGAATTCGTCTTCTGTCCAACGTCCTGTTTGCTGGTTAAACCATCCTGGTAATTGCATATCGCCTGATGATATTAATTTGCCGCCCCAGTAAGCGTTGCGTAGGCGACCATCTTTGTAAAAGCGATCGCGGTTTTGAGCGTATACTAATGTATCTACTATTTGTTTAGCTCGGTTTTGATCGTTGACGGCAATGAATGCGATCGCGGCAACAGCATTATCATAAGTAAAGCCAACGTGCTGCATTACCAGATCAAAAGTATCGTTAGATGCTTGAGTTTTATAACTTAATAAAAAACTTAAGTTATTTTTATTGTCATTACTATTAGATTTTGCTGTTAAAGTATTTGATACTTGCCACTGATCTGCTACTGTTTGTAGATAATTATAAGCACTCAAGCTCTGTACAGGCATTACTAAATGTGCTGGCTGACAGCAAGTTAAGTAAAAAAGTAATATAAAAAATGCGCTGAGGCGTTGAACTAATTTTGATATTTTCACATTTAATAGATTAAAGCTTTGATATGGTAATTATATTTTCGTTTTGAGGAAGAACCCCACCCAAACCCTCCCCTTATTAAGGGGAGGGCTTTGAAGAGGTAATTCTGAGTTTTAAATTCTGTTTCCATATATTAAGTAGTTCGACATTAAATAAATATAAAACTATTATCTCCCCCTCCCTGTTGACGGGGAGGGGGCAGGGGGTGGGGTTTTACAATTAATCATGTCTACCTACTTATTACCTTTTAAATAAAGGATATAATTTAAATAAAGTTATGAATAAAGCTCGTAAAGCTTGTTT
>JBARVL010000345.1:0-19607 GCA_049646245.1 Crinalium sp.
AACTGGCAATTTTTAGTAATAATTTGCCATCTTACTCTATATTGCCACAAGGCAAGCCTTGTCGACAACTTCATAGAAGATCCAGATTTTGTGGCGATCGCACCAAATTTTGATGCGTTTGCCCTGAACAAGGGGACTGTTGTACTGTCTTGGTTTTTCGGTTAGGCTAGCCATATCTGTATGACTTGTATTACAAAAATCTATGCTTTCTGTCAGACTAGATGAAGAAACTGAGCAGCAATTAGCGGATATTTTGTCTCATGAAGACACTAACAATCGCAGTGAACTAATCAAACGCTTAATCAAAGAACGCTGGCTGGCTTTGCAAGCTGGCAAAACGATAGTTGAGCGACGGGGTGGACATCCACAACATCTTTTACAAGATGCACCTGCTGATTTATCAGAAAGGGAAAATCGTAAATCGGCGATCGCATCTTATCTCCAACAGCGCCATCAATGACTTACCATCCGCTGATTTTGGTAGACAGTGGCATTTTGTTCGCTTACTACAGTGCTAGGGATAAGTATCATGCCTCGGTGTGTGCTTTTTTGGAAAGCTGTACTAGCAGGCTGGTAACTACTCCCAGTTGTATCACTGAGGTAATGTGGTTACTTAGTCCTGATTGGCGCACTCAAAATGAGTTTCTTCTAGACGTAGCTAAAGAAATTTACGAATGTGTGCCATTGTTACCTCAAGACTTTTCACGCATTGCTGAACTAAATGCCACTTATGCTGACTTGCCTGGAGACTTTGCTGATTTATCGCTCGTGGCGATTTCAGAGCGTTTAGATATTAGTGCGATAGCTACGCTGGATAGTGATTTTAATGTCTATCGGCGCTACCGCAAGCAACCTTTTGAACGGGTATTTTGGCCTGATTAATAGGTGTAGTCATAAATAATTGGTTGGGACTGGGACTTAAGTTGAAGATGATGGTTTAGGAGCTACGTAGCTCCTAACTTTGGAAGAAACATTTAGGAACGCTCACTTAGTTCTTGCATCATCGACTCATACATCGCTTCAGCATCGCGGTAGCGTTGTGAGTTTCCTTTTCTCACTTGCCACAAAGCATAAATGCAAGCTTCTTTGTTGCATCCCAATTTCTTAAGGTTCTCCAATTGCTTGAGCCGTTCGACTTTGCTGTTCGACTCTGTGACCCCTTTCATCGAAGTAGAATTTGCTGTTGGCTCGAACTGTCGTTCGACAGGTTCAGGAGTCGAACGTCTTTGATTTATCAAAGGTTCAGGTCGAACGTCGTTGGTGTCAGACTCTTCAAAAGCTTCCTGGTCGAACGTCTGCTCGAATGGACGCTGTTCAACCCAAGTTTTAGCTGCAACAGTACCAGGTTCCCAGCCATCTACAACTTCTATCTCTGCATCACTGGCGATCGCCAGTGGTATTGTCAGAGGTAATGAGCGCAGCGGCTTTAATCCTCTGGGTGGCGCTCCTTTAAATGCGCGTGGATAATGCCCATGTGTTGGGTGAATCACAGGCTCGTCCCCAATCAACATTCCATAAGCCGTAGATTGCAGCCATTGAATTACCGATCGGTCAGGCAGATTCCGAGCGTACTTGACAGCTACTCTTTGTAACCGCATGAGTATAAAGTTTTCTAGGAAATCTCCTAAACCTTCTAGTCCTAGTGCTTTGGTGTTACCTGATTGAGAGCAGAAAATTGGCAGTTTATTGAACTTGCGCCCTTCACTGCCCATGCGTAACAGGAAGTCATCAGCAATGCTGATTCCCTGTTTCTTGCACCACATTCTGACTGCTGGCCATTCGTCACAGATAATCACAAGGGGAGTGCGGTCACGCCCGTCTAAGAGTTCCAGCAGGATATCTAGTTGAGCCACAATTGCTGCGTACTCACGAATCACAAATAAACCAGACCAGTTAGTGTTATCTGGGTCGTCGTGAGGGTCGAGTACCAATATTCCTACTTCACCTACACTACCAGCTATCAATTTGGTGACTGTGGTTTTACCACTGCCAGAGTTACCTAAAACGGCAATTCCAGTTGCTTCGCTTAGTAGCTCATAACAATCAAACTCAGGAATAATAAAAGGCTCTAATTCCTGCTCAGAGGGTGTTGCAGCAACTTGGGGTGAGTTGGGGAAGTAATGCTCGTACCGCGCTTTTAATTGGGCATCGTGACCCCATACGCGGTCAGCTTCGATTAACTCTTCTAGTTCAGCAGCAGCTACTGAGTCATCTTGTCCCAAGTACCAAGCTGCCATTGCTCCAATCTGTGCTGCTACTGGAACCCAAGGAGATTTTACACCCAAGCCATAGCGTAATGGCAAAGGAGAAATGGCTAGGCATAATCCACCTAAACCAAAACTCCAAGCCCATAGCGTTTTCGCTCTGCATTGTGCTTTGAGATTGTTCATAACAGATACCCCAACACAATGAACACGCCAAAGCCAAGCAGCCCGAAATTGATAAATCCCAGTGCTTGATTTCCTTTAGCCAGAGATTGAGTTGTGGCGATAAATAACACGCCAGGGATAGCTAAAGCGACCATGACCCAACCGCCAATAGTGACAGGGGCATAGTGGGCTATCAAGTTTCCTATTGAAAATGCAAAGCCAGGAAGGGTTAAGCGGGGAATTGCCCACAAGGGAATGTCTCGCAGTTTGGTTGGGGGTAGTAACCAAGTCAGCCAACTAGCTTGTCTATCTGCATAGGTGGGTGAGGGTTGACGAGTGGGGATGCGTGAGCGCCAGAGTTCTTTGTCACTCATTGCTGCTACCCTCCTGTTGCTTGGCTCGTGCTTTGATTTTGGCTGCAAATTCAGTTGGGGGTTTGCCGTTAGAGCGAGTTAGCTGGTTGTGTTCCCATGCCCCGTTATTGCCCATTTTGAAGCTGTTAATGTGTTCTTCAAAAAACTCGCTTCTGGCACCAAAGCTAGCGCCAATTAGGTAGAGTGCAACAGTGCCAACAACGAAGAGCATCATTTTGTGACCTCCCTAGCTGGCAGAGTTTGCAGATGTATAGATGCCACAGATGCTAGTAGGGCATAGGCAGCGAAGGACAATAATATGGCGATAATCAAGCCAATGAAGGCTTCTAGTAACCCAGAACCTTGATACTCGTGGCGATGTTCGTGTATGTGGACATTGGGTTGAGGTCTTTTAGCAGTTTTTTTGTTACCTAATTGTTCAGGTATATCCTCTGAAAAGCCCCATTCGTCTGCATCTACTTCATCATCAACTAATTCAGCTTTAACAACGTTGGCACTGTTGCTTATTGAGCTAAGTTTTGAGTAGTGAGGTGTTGCTAGCCGTCGCAATGATTTAGGAGCAGGGGTTTCAGGTACTACTTGCCCACTAGCACTTTTGACGATTGCTCCTGGCTCGATAGTTTCTGCTGGAGGTGTGTTACTTTTGTTCCAATGTGACAGCACTAATGTTTCGACATAATCCCGAAACATTCTGCCTCTGGTTGATTCGATGAACAGTCCCAAGCGAATTACGCCGCGACGTGTCCACATAATCTTAAATAACCCATTGTTCACTGGAATTTTAATCCAGTGAATACCCTCCAACAGTTCGTCACTGTGACGGCTTTTTTGGCTGCGAATACTTGATTCGCTGACTCCGTACCCAGATGCTACAAGGCTAGTGGGTAGTAGAAAGGAGTGAGTATCATCGGGGATAGCTTGGCGAAGGATTACTTGAAAATCTTCGTTCATTGCACACCCCCTAACTTTTGAGGTGTTGCAATTACTATGTCACTGTTTGGCATTATTAAGATGTCTCCTTTCCGACTAGGTGGGAGGAAGTTGCCAGCGGGGTAGTTTCTCAGGCTGTCCGCTGGCAATTAAGTTGGTGTTTAACCAGATACCTGAAGCGTAAGCTAAAATAGCCTGTGGCGCAACTGTGCGCTTGTGCGCTTAACAACCGCAACACTGAGCTATGTGAGAATATGTGGTTATACAGTCAAGATATTGCTGGAATTTGGTCAGTAAACGCAAAGATCCTAATTACGAAGAGGTCAGAGGGCGAGTTCCCAAAGACCTAGCGATGCAGTTTAAGCGGTTTTGCTTGGAAGAAAATCTTGATTATGGAGAGGGATTAGAAACCATTTTCCGAAAGTTTTTTTCCAAGACCAACTCCCCGTCAGGTAAAACTTCGCCTGATTCATAGTGATTGCAGAGATAGTTGGTTAAGTCAAACCTGTTCAAAGGAGATCAAAAAAATTGCTTTTTGAGGCGCACAAATGCGCTTTTAAGACTAAAGTGTAATTAACCTGTCTAATTTCAATAGCGGATTATTAATCACTAAGCCAAAGGGAATTATCGTCAGCAACTAGAACAGCAGATTGAGGCGTGGCAAACGCTACTGCCAAATCTAGATGGTGACAAACACAACTCTTAAAGGAGGTGAAGCACAACAACCCCTAAAACTGGAAAAACCCCTGCTTTTCACAAGGGTTTTTCAAGGGCATATAGATTTTTTTTAATCGAGCCAGATACACATTCCCCCGCCCTTGCTATCGGTGCACGTTTACCAGACAACCACCGTAGCAATTAAAAGGTGCGGGAAAGAGCTTGTTGTCTTCTATTATCCATGAAGATTCTTTGAGTTGCACCCAAAAAATTAATTTTTTTTTAATTTCTTTAACGGATTTTGCGGACTTTCCCACCCGCTTGTGCAGTGGAGAGGATGTCACGCTCAAATAGATAAAAGATGGAATCAATTCAAAATCTTTAGTTGACAAGCAAAGCTCTCTTTCCCGCACTACAAGGGTTTGAGTGCTACCTGAAAATTACCGGAAGTAAGCCACAACTATATATATATGTATATAGGTGGTAGTGAGCCCTCAAACCCTGTCAGGCGGTATCCACAACTCGCTATACAGGGAAAGAGCCATGACATACGAACATTCCGACGCGACACATACCTTCGATATCCGTAACTTCTCTTCAGTCCTGCAACCTGCTAAAAAAGGTTCCTACATCTGCCCGAACTGCAACGAGCCAAAACTCACCTTTTCCAATAATGGTAAGTATAACTGCTGGCACTGTAACGATACCAAACAGATCGCCCGCATCTTAACCGAACCAGAACGAGAAGAACGCCGTCGCCAGCGAGAGGAAGCCAACCGACTCCAAGCCACCCTGACACCTGACGATCGTAAACAAGAGTGGATAGAGTTTAGCGGTATACCCGAAAGCATTACAAGTGCTAACCTCCGGCACACCAGCGACTCGCCAGAAATGGTAGCACAACTTCTGGGTTGGAAATATTACAAAGGTACTACAGGTTGGTACGTCCTCTCCTGCGACCCAATTACAGGCAAGCGGAGTAATAACGGACAATTTAAACCAGATGAACCGATTGATTTTCCCGATTCTGAGCCAGCCAAATACGTCAGCTTCCCGAAAAAATCCCAATCTAATAAAGGGATAGACGCTATTTATCTAGCACTAACTTTAAACGACTGGATCAAAATCAGCGATCGCACAGGCATTCCCTTCACAGAAGACGACATCGACAAAACGCGAGATGACCTCGGATTTTGGGCATGGGTACAGAAAAATCCCGAAATTCCCATCATTATCACCGAAGGCATCAAGAAAGCCGCTTGCCTGTTAGGTCATGGTTGGGTAGCCATCTGCCTTGCTGGAGTAACTTGCGGACAACGAAGCGGCAAGAAACTACTCGAATCCCTAACTGAATTTATCGTACCTGGTCGCCCAGTATTTTTAGCATTTGACGCAGACATCGTAGAGAAAACCCCAGTACGCCGCGCCCTCATTCAGTTATGCCAACTGATCAAACGAACTGACAAAACCTCAATCACTCGGATTATCCAGTGGGATTTAGCACTGGGTAAAGGCTGCGACGACCTAATTGTAAATCACAAAGTTGAAGCTTTTGAAACTGCAATGGATGAAGCCATATCCTACTCTCAATGGATCAAGGAAATCAATACCCAATATCAAGAATCATATACAGGCTCATCCAATGGAGGCGGTAACAATAACAATAACAACGGTAATAGTGGAGGTGATAACAATAACAACGGCAATAGTGGAGGCGGTAACGGTGGCGACAACTCAGACTCTAGTTCTGACGACAACAACCAGAAACCAAACCACCACGAACGGCGCTACGAACGCATTTGTAAATCATTAGGACTACCCTTTGAACACTGCGTCACTGCTGGCACCTTTGATGGCTATGTTTATCGAACTTGTTTTGAAGCGGGAGAAAAAGACTGGAAAACCATTGATACCGCCTTCTACCGCTACACAGGGCTAGGTTACTGGCAGAATCAACCAGATAAGCTGCTCCATAAAATTATTACTGATGCTTCCGATCGCGCATTCAAATTAAAATTCAGTAAAGAAGAAGGTTGGGTTGACTCGCACCCATACGAAACCAACAACCATGCCGAGTCAGCCTTTAAATATTGTCGCAAGCGATTAGAACCCATAGAGCCATTACCCACTAACGGGCATCTGCGGGCGTTTCGTAACTGTACAGTAGATATGCGAACAGGGGAAACCATGCCCCACAGCCCAAAGAATTATCTCACTTCCGGCATTTCCTACGATTATTATCCCAACCGCCACTGCCCAGACGTTTTTTACCAATTCTTGTGCGATGCCTACGGAGAAGACTTAATCCCCGTTATTCGAGCATTTACTTCCATGTTCCTTGACCCCACAGCCCCTTACGGCGTATTTCCCCACCTACTAGGTCAGTCTGGCAGCGGTAAAGGAACCTTGGGACGATTGTGGAACAGTTTGTATGGAGACGATGGTTCAGGCAGTGGTGTCTTCTCTGACATTGCCACACCGGAAGGGCGACATCAATATCTTACTGGAAAAACAATTTTCGGTATTCCCGACATTGGCGGCTACGTTACTGGATTACGGGCTTTCTATGAGTTGGTAGACAATGGCGAATTAACTGGACGAGCGTTATTCAACCCAACTGGCTACCAAAAAAGTTTCAACTGCCGCTTCTGGGTTGGCTCAGTAGATCATCTCCAGATCGAAAATGCTGGCGATGGCTGGGAGCGTCGCGCTTATCCCATACCAACTCAAGGCAAACCTAGCAAAGTTGACCCAGAGTTAAGACAAAAACTAGAAGCCGTCAAAGCTGACATCATCTCTTGGGCTTTAGCAATGCCGCGTTCTGAACGCGATGCCATCCTGCTGACCCCACCCACCAATTACCGCATCGTCAATTTGAAGCACGATGCTGCCCTCTATGGTGACTCAGTGAAATCTTTTGTGGATCTGTGCCTACGACCCACAGAAGAACAAACCATTATGCCTACCCATTTGCTACACAGCTTATACACAGCTTATTGTCAAGCTCACGGTTATGTTGCTTCTGGGATGTCCAAGTTTATTTCGCACTTTAAAAATGTTTTAACTAAAAACTTCGTAGACCGTCGCTGGGGAGCGATGAAAGATGGCTTGCGCCGGATGCAACCAGCCCACTTTACAAATATGGAGATTCTCCCAGGAACCTTTGTAGATATTGCGTCCGACTTTCAATCGTCTAACGGTTATCAAACGGACTCTAAAGGAAGCCACGAACCAGAGTGGAAGTGTCTCAAATCCCACTGCGTTGAAGGCGGGTTGATGGAGTTTGAGGATTTCTGGAATCCCCAGCCACCTGATGATGATCCTGGTACTGATGGAGGTGGTGGCGGTAGCCCCATTCCTCCTCCATTTTCCCCTGATGGTGGAAATATGGATCAGGGTGGATCAGGGTCTACTAAAAATTATGAATCTACCCCGATCCACCCTCAAACAACGAAAAATCAAGCTTTTTCAGATGTGGATCAGGGTGGATCAGGTGGATCAGGGTTACTTTTGAGCCATGAAAAAAACTTTGACGAGATCCAAAAAGAAACTGAAAATAGTCAACCTCTATCCTCACCCCTGATCCACCCTGATCCAGTCGCTCAAGTTACGGAAAATCAATGTGTTCAGGGTAATCAATCAATTCAGCAACCAGAACTTAACCCTGCCCTCAAGGAGATTTCTGAACTACTAATGCTTGTAGAAACTGGATCTGATTTAAAAGCCGTGACGCAAATAGCAGCAGAAAAAGGTCTGCCTGATAATTGGAAAAAATTTGTTTGGTCTCATTTAGATAAAAATACTCAAGCCAAGATTAAGCGTCTGAAGCAACAACAGCTTCCAACTACAGAAGCACCAGAAGCCATTAAACTTGAGGAAAAATCCTCGCCACCTTTCCCTTCTGTTGATGATTTAGTTTGGCGCAAACCTACCCCTAAGTATCCTGAAGCTCAAATATGCCGTATTATTCAAATCACTCCTGGTGGTGCCTATACCGATAACAAGTGGCACATAAGTCACTATGCCTGGGAAAAAGGCGATTATGTGCCGTATTCTGCCGACAGTAATGATTGCGAATATTAATGGCGATCGCCATTAATTTTGAAGATGCCAGGAAGTGTGTTGATGTTATCAACACAGATTTTTTCGTTTGAATGTATAAACATCAAAAGGATGATTATGGAAGCTTCTAGAAACCGAGATGTTAGCATCAACATCCGCGCCCAACGCGCCCAATGCGATTTAATTGACCAAGCTGCGGAAGTTTTGGGTAAGAGCCGCTCAGATTTCATGCTAGAGACAGCTTGTCGGGAAGCACAAGCTGTTTTACTAGACCGTCGGTTTTTTATGCTGGACGACAAGAAATTTCAGCAGTTTATGGCTCTGCTTGATGCCCCACCGTCTGAAGAAGAAAATCTACATAAATTACTGACAACAAAAGCGCCTTGGGATTATTGTGATGAATGAAATTATCAAAGGTCTTCTCGGCAGTCTTGATAAAAAATAGAATTATTGGGGTCTGCTGCTGAGGATAAGTTTGAGCCCTAAAAGTAACCAATTTAAAATCTGCTCAATGTTCTAGCCCTGCTTGTTTTAACGCTTGTGCTAACAGTTCTACTAGCATCAAACTTTCAGCCCATTGATGCAAATAATTAAAATCAAGTCTTTCACCCTGCACCTTTAAAACCCCTAAAACATCTCGCCACTGCTTTTGAGACTCACTACGAGTTTGTTTGTACCAACGCAGTTTTTGAAGAATGATATCTTCTGCTGAATAAATATAGATAAAATCCTCCGAATCACCACCACAGACATGAATCTGGCGACGGTTCATTTTAGAGCGAGAAAAAGAATCTAATGGTAATACAAAAATATCAGCTTTCTCCATAGAAGGCAGATAAATAACATTAAAAGACGTTTTTTGCTCTAATGCTTCAGCAACAGCCGATTCACTAATATAAAACTCAGAAAGCATTGCATTAATTAGCTGTTCGGCTTGAGATGCAGAAATATCAATTACCAAATCCAAGTCTTGTGTCGCTCTAGTTTCTCCTAACAAGGAACTAGCTACAGAACCACCTACTGCATAAGGGATATTCAACGGTTCAAGAATATCGGCTATTTTTCGTGCCAATGTCAGAGGATCAGTAATCACTAAATCTCCCAATAAATTATAACTATAAAGAATATCTAGCCATTCACTTCCTAAGCACCTTTTAATAAATTCCTGTTTGATTTGAATAGGGCTAGCATTTTTGTACTGCTGGCGAATTCCTGATATTGCCAATCGTCGCACCGAAAAATTAAAAGTACGAGTACGCTCGGCTTTTTGTAGCGGTGTCATCTGCTGCAATAGCTGAAACATCAGCACATCAGCATCAATACTGGTATCTGATGACTGCGGTTTGTACCCAGGAATTACAGTGGCTTTTGGTATTAAAGGCATACTTTATTCATTGTAATAATATGCTGTCAAATCTGAAATTTATTTTAATAATTTAGTTTTATCTTAGTAAAAATTTTGATGCGTTTAATTAACAATTATCTGCAAACAAACTCAACTGCCCTGGTGTGATATTTGAATAGCGACCTGCGTGCAGTGTAATATGACATGGTTTGCACAGAGGAATTAAGTTTTCTAGTCGGTTATCTTCTGGTATGCAATTGGCATGATGGACATCCAACGTCAAACGAGCGAGTTCGGTCTTAGTAAGAGTTAACTGTTTCTGCTCACCAGGTCGTAAGCATTGTTGACCGCAACGACGGCACTTCCATTCAGACGCTTCCTTAATAGATAAAGCAATCTCTTTCCAATTATCGGGATAGCGGTTGCTCTTCATCATGTAGGAGTGCTAATAACTTGGGTAAAAGTGTAAATTAAAGATGTTCACAAGTACAATTAATTCTGTTCTTAGATAGCTACAAAGTACCAGATTTTTCCAGATTCAAGCCATTTTTGAGCGTTGATACTGTGCCTGATTATGCTTAATCTCAGGAAAATTTTAGATGAATTAATGTGAGAATAAGCTCTCATGTAACCTTACTTGTCCCCAGAAATTGTTTGTATCTTCTAGCCGCAGCTCGTAATTTGTCAGTTGGTACTGGGGAATTGAGTAGCGCTTCTACAAAAGCTTTTTGTAGAAGCGCATTTAAAAATATCATTTCGTGTTCTTGAATTGTTAGTGAAGCTGCTTCACTAACAGCCATAGCTTGACTATTAGTATGTCTCTTCATGCTTACAGTAGAACACAATCACATGATTGAGCAAGCTTTTCAACCCCTTGTACTGCCGGAATTTGGCGTTATCGGTTGCACTGATCGCCGGATTTTTGTTGTAAAGTAGCTAAGTGTACCCAAAAAGTGTGTGTCACCTAAAAAGCTACCCCAGGCAACAACGAGAAAGCGTCGTAAAAGTGCTAGTGTCGCTATCTTGCCAACAACTGAGACGATGTTGCAGGTGTTTGCGCGGTTTTTGGAGTTGGATGTGGCTGAGGGGAATGCAGCCAGCGATACGGTTTGCACTTATAAGCGGCGCGTGACTTATTACATTAATTGGTGTAATGAATGCGGGATCAATCCACCAGTAGCGACAACGGAGGATATAAAACGTTATCGTTACTATCTGGTGCAGGAGAAACATCAAAAACCAGCAACAGTGGCGCTTTCGTTGACGGTAATTCGTAGGTTTTACGCGGCAGCAATTTCTCAGGGGCTGGTGAAGGAAAATCCAGGTGAAGGAATTAAACCGCCGAAGGATAAAGTCGATGCAGCACAACGCCTCAATTATTTAGAGGAAGAGGAATTACAAAGGTTTTTGAATGCGATTAAGCGCGACGGTAGTTTGAAAAGTTGGCGCGATCGCTGTTTGTTGTCAATTATGGCTTTGCAAGGTTCGCGCACGGTGGAGTTACATCGGGCGAATATTGGAGATTTGGTACGCTCTGGTAATGGTAATAATTTAGGGCTGCGAGTCGAGGGGAAGGGTAGCATTAGAACTATTCCGCTACGACCTGATATTGCTCAAGTTATGTGGCAGTATTTGGAAGCTAGGGAGATAAGCGGGGAGACTTTGGCGCTAGAAAGTCCTTTGTTTGTGGCTGTGGGAAATCGCTTTGGGGGACAGCGGTTGTCTCGGCGTGGGATTCGTTGGATTGTGGATGAGTATTTGCAGGCGATTGAGCTTAAAGCTAAACCTAATCAGGAAAAAAACTTGAAATTGGAACAGCTTTTAACTCAAGAACGGCGCTTATCAGCGCATAGTTTGAGACATACGGCTGGGACATTGGGGATACGTCATGGAGGAGATTTAAGGCAAGTCCAAGATTTATTGGGGCATTCTGACTCGAAGATGACTACGTTGTATGCCCATATCAATGAACGTTATACCCATAACCCAGCGCTGGGGATTGATGTGGAGGTGTGAGTAACTGTACAGTCAGGGATGCGCGATCGCGCACTTCTTAGCGCTTAACTGCGCTCTTGGCGATCGCCGTAATTCGTTTGTATCCCGATATTGTTGATTATCTTTAAAGCACTCGTTCAAGACAGATTACATTAGTCATCAGATGCGTCATCCTCTTCATCAAGCATGAGAACATAATCAGCCATTTGTTTGGCGTAATGAAGAACTCTTGGCACTTCTAAGAAGTCTGCATATTGCAAAACTCCATGACGGGATTCATGGGCGATCGCTGCTAAGTTTAGTAAGTCGTCTCCCTCTTGCCAGTAACCTATGGCAATCTCGGCAATAGAAGGATGCACCCAAGGTTTTTCTGGTTTATTTATCCTAGATAAATCTTTGGGAATTTCACTCATTGTTAAAGACTTATTACCAACGCTAAGAAATACACGCTCGCTATCTGGATTCTTAAAAAGACCAGTAATAAACCCAGATACTTTGTCCCCATTCATTCCAAACCATTCTGGTGTTTCATCTCTAGAGCGTAGTCGAAGAACACGCAAGTTCGGGAAATGCTCAAAAACAGGGTTTTCTCGCTCTGCAAACGATAAACCATTAGCTGAAATTTGTGTGTCTTGTAACCAAGTCCATTGGCTACGAATGTTTTGAGCTTGACAGTAAAGTAATGTTGGTTTTCCCCTTAACTCTTTTTTATTGAGAGTCCGCTGAATAAATGTTCTGATTTTAGCTTTACCTTTATCGTCATTTGTCAAGCCAAATCCATCCTTATTTATGCGGGTTAATGCTTCATCGTATGGTATCCATGATTCTATACCGGGAAAAATAGCACTAACTTCAGCAGTCAAAGAAGACATTTTGACAATGACAGGAATTAACTGCGGTTTTCCATCAGCACTGGTTTGAGAAGTTCGATTTACCAGCCATAGCCCCACTTCATTAATAGAAGTATCTTGATCTACATTGGGAAATGTTATGTGAGATGAAGCCATCCGTACGCCTAGAGAGCGCAACAAGTCTATCAAGCTACAGATAGCCTTTTGGTGATAACTTTTTTGATGGGGTGTGCTAAATTTGCTAACCATTCCCATTTTCGCAAAACCGAGACGGATAGCGCGTTTGGGATCTCCCCAAGGTGCTACAAAAGATTTTTTTTTGTTGCCTTCATTATCGGTATTTATTGTTACGAATTTCCAATGTTTTCTTTCATAAAGTTCAAACCAAACCCCCACTTTTCCCAATAATTCAGATTGAACAGGCTGTACAATTGCAGCTATTTCATCTGTTCGCTTCTTGATAGCTTTTTCTCGCTCTGTATTGTTCGGCTTAGATTGAAAAGGCAAATCTAGACGCTCTGCCAATGCCGCAACTTCTTGTATACGGATACTAACTGTTAAACCTTCTGGAAAAGAGTAAGTTCCTGGTGATAACTCTGGCAACCCTAAGCAATACTTTATAGCTTTGAGACGTTCTGCTAAATTTGCTTCGTTAATGTAAAAAATCCAAATGGTTAAATGTTCACCAATAGACGAACGAATTGCACGTCGTAATGTTGCTTGTTCGTCATTAAGTTCTTCATAAAACTGTCTTATCCTTGACTGAAAAGCCTCTTCCGTTTCTTCTGGTTCTGGCTGCCAGCTAAGACGCTCTAAATCTTGTTTTTTCAAAATTTCTTCACGACGTGCCAGGTAATCCGATTCAGATTCTCTCTTTTTCTGAGTGCATTTTTTTAGTTCGGTTTCCTGCTGGCTTAATAATCTTCTTCTTCTGGCTTCAAATTGTTTATCAGTTTCCGCTTTTTTCCGTAAAAAAGGCTCATCAAAATTGTTTTCTGGCTTTTTCAAGTGAAAGAACTGACTTGACTGATTACCTATATTATAAGATTGACGTTGACTATCTATAGGTTGCCAATATTCCTTTAATACCTCAGTTATTTGACTCAAGAGTTGGTGAGTATTAACTGTCGGTAATCCTTTAGCTACTTGATGCTTAGGCTTCATCCCTTCTTTATAGGTAATACCAATGTTAGGCTTACCCTCTAAAGCTCCTGAAGGATTATTCAAGATTTGATTTGGTTCAATTGAAAGAATGTCTAATTTCTTGAGTAGAATTCCAAGGTTTTCATCCCAGTCAGCTATGCCATTCTTTAATACCATCTGACATGAGAGAAAATATTCTGTAAAATTATCAGGATTTAGTTCTTGTCCCCAATTGAGTTTAGCGCGAATGTAGGCGTAACTTGCGTGATTTTTGGATAATTCGGAATCGTTGAGACTGAGCCAGCGCCTAATGCTTGGTGTAACATCAAATCGGGGATAATGTAAACCAGGCTCCTGCACTATCTTCAATGTTAAAACTATCGAATAATAGAAAGTCTGTCCCTTTATTGTGGGGTGTAATGGTGGCCAAGAAATTAATTCGGCTCCTTGTCCATTTGATGGTAAACATCGGTAAAACTGGAGTTTTTTCCCATCCACTTCAAACTCTAACCCCGGTTTACTGAGTTTAGTTGCTAGGATGTGAGGCAACAAAACAAAATCACTACCCGATAGATTAACAGTTCCATTGGAATAAGTTTTCAGAGGATTTGTAGAGAATACATCTTGAGGATTCCAAACTAATTTTTCGGGTGACAGATAACTCATTGCCAACTGTCTTTCTTCAGAAGTAATGCCAACTTTACCTTTCTTGCTAGGTTCGTCGGGAAATTCTGTGTCTATCCAATAAGATAAAATTGCTGATAACATTTTGGCGGGTAATTGGTGAGGACTGTATAACCAAAACTCACCCGCTCTTGGGTAAATATTTCCAATATGAATTAAACCAGGGATGAGTCTTAATGCTTTATAAAGCGATTTGACAGGAAGGCTGGTTTTATCAATTACTTTATTATCCCTTTTTGCAGTAATCTGTCTAATAATTTCTTTTGCTTTTTCCGGAAAATTCATCCCATAAAATTTATCTTTTGGTAAATCAGATTTTGCTTTGAAAGCGCATAAACGGATTGTTGGGTATGCCATAAAATTTCACCTGTAAGTAATCAGAAATTAACTTGGGGTAAACCAGAAAGTTTAGTAGTTTGAGCAAGCGCTTGATAAAAAGGACGATACAGAGATTGAACTATCAACCTTTCGCGTAAGGGAATTTGCGGGTCATTCTCAAAATAAGGACGAAGTAAATTTACGATTCCTACAAGAACACTGGTGGCAGCAATATCTCCTTTGCCATCTTCGTTTTTGGCACTATTTATGCCAAACTTGGCATCGCACCAAAAAATTTCTGCATTGGCATTACCACGAATCAAACGACCTGTTACTTGCCAAAGAGAAACAAGAATATCCCAATACACAGCCTCCCGATCTTCTACGGGTAAAGTCCTTAATCTTACCGAGAGGTGCAGCAGATGAAGCCATTGACGATACGCAGCGTCCCGAAAATCCTCACCTAATTTTTTTAAAGTTTCTCCTGTTGCCTTTTTATAATTGTCAATTGCCCAACGATTTATGGAGTGAATTGCATAAGATAGATCGTCAGGAACAGGGTGAGGTAAAACTAGAAAGTAAGCGGCTCCAATTACCGCTATTCCCTTCTCATCAACAATATTGTGTCCACGCTCAAACGCTTTGATTGGACTTATTAAAATTTGTTCCGGTCTTGTTGCAAAATCTGGCGCTCGTCCCCTCTGCAATGAATTATGAATATCCTGATTATCATTCCATTCGTCAATAATTTCATCATCAGGAGATAAAGGGATAACTTTATCTTTCCATCCTAAATTATCTAGACACTTGTAAACCCAATCTACTTGGTCGTAACTATTGACTAGAAGTAAGATTTTTCTGCCTTTTAAATCTTTAAGTTTCTCGCTTAAATATTCTTCTTTGACCAGATTGGTAACAATTTGTTCTAAGTTACGACGCTTATTATCTCCTGCTCCCGATACTGAAATAGGATCTTGATACTTATTATCGGAAAATTTTAAAAACTCTGAGGTTATGACTATTTCCTTTGATGTCTTTGGTACAAGCACTCCGCAGACAGGCACATCAACATGATAAGCAGGAGATTTTCCTGCCCAGCTTGTTCCCGACATTAGCAATAGGTGGGGGCTGGCAATATTATCTGCTTTGAATAATTTATCAAAATGCAATAACAACCAACGTCCAACACCTGTGCAACGAAAAAATTGTAAACTTCCTAATGATTCTTTATAGGATTTATGATATTGAAATGCCAACTGATTACCCATTGGCATTGCTGGAATAATCGCGCTAAAGTCTTGGGGAGGAGCATCAAACCACATGGAATCTGATATATCCAGATTTAAAAATCCTTGCACTTGCCGCCATTTGTTCATCATCAAATCGAGCTTATTTTGCAGCGCACATACTAATAAGGCAAACTCCAATTTGACCGCTATTTCCTTGATTTTTTCAGACGACAATGGAATGGTGGCACTTTGCTGAATCCATTGCTGAATCACTGCCCGTTTTTTATCTTTTTTAGCAAGTGTAAATAATGGATTACGCTCGTTGTCTAAATCTCTGATGTATGGTTCAAAGATGCTTTTCATTAAAGCATCGCCTTGTTGAGATTGTTCGGGATTTTCTAGATCTGTTGTTGTTAGTAAAGTGGCTACCTCTCGCAATAATAGCCAATCCGTAAAATAATGCTTAGAGTCTCGCCATTTAGCTAAGTCATCTTCATTACTCAATAGGTGATATATCTTGTCAGCAGTTCCGTTAGCTATACGACAAGCATCCCACCAATCTGAGACAATTTCATTTTCAAGCAGGATTGATTTTTCATGCTTCAATTTTGTTTCTACATAATCGTGAATCTTATTTAACCAAGCATCTCTTGCGGGCCTACACAATGTTTTATCAGGGCTAAAGGCTTTATCAAAATAGGCTTGGTGTTGGTCAACTTCATCTACAATTACCAAATTACTACGCCTGCAAACCAATTCAAAATACAGGATATTTTCTCGGTTTATTGCTCGTGGAACCCTGCTGTAAACTAAGCTTCCTGGAGTAGCAATCCAGATAGAAGCCTTAACTAAATCGCGTTCTTTATTATGAACTGGACATACACTGTATGCTGGACAAGCTTTGTCTTCTTGTGCTGAGTTTGATTCTTCTTCATTGTCTATCTCTATAGGTTCCAATTTAAAACATGGCTGTGTACCCATTTCAAATGGAGTTGTCATCTTAGGCTTAACTAACGATGTTAGTAGGCAAGTGTTAGTCAGCCATTGGAACCCTGGATGGTCTTGGTTAAATGCTTCATTGGGATTAGAGTTATAAACAGCTTTGTGCAATCTGTTTAAGTGGCTTACTTTGTTAGAATTTCCCAAAATAGGAGCTACGTCAGTAATTCCAACTTCGGCAAACATTTTAATCAATTCAAAAATTTGTAGTACATCTGCCACTACTAAAGTAGTGTGCAATTGATTACGCCATGCCCAGACTGCCAAAACTTTCATTAAATTGGACTTACCTGATGACACCATTCCTACTAGGTGCAATATTCTATTGATGGTTAGAGTCTGAGCATCAACCAATTCTTGCGTATCGTTAAATAGCTGTAATTTGACTCGGCTGAAACGGCTTACCCACTCTGGTCTTAGTCCTCTGTTATACCTTTGTTCATCCATCCATTCGGCTGTTTGCTCAAGTTCAGCCCAAGTAACTTGCAGCGAATTTCTTACCCGCACACCAGTTAGACTGTGACTGGGTGGATGTGGTAAATTAGCAATTAGATTTGATATTTCAACTGTTTCTTTTTTACCTTTTAATTCGCACCTATATTTTCCTGATGTAGCCCAGGCGATTTCTTTTCTTTGAGAGAAGTTAACCAATTCATTTAATTTGCTTTGATAAATGTGAAATCTGTTATTAGCAACGGTTATATTAGTTCGCCTGTGAAAATTTTGGAAATCTTCACTTACTTCATAAGCACGAATATCTGAGGGAAATTCTCGATAACGCCGTAAAGCTTCTTCCCAAATATAAGGACGAGCAAACTGGGGCAATAAATGACGGGCGACTGCCAACATTCGATACTGATTTTCGAGTAAGTTATGACATTTTGAAAAAGAATGAGGATAACCAGTCAGTAACACCCACAAGCTATCAGGGCTAGCACTAGGGTTCAAAAGATTCAATAAGTACAGCCCTAATTCTACTTCGCACAAATTTTTTTCTAAATCATTTCTTAGTGCTGTATACCACCTAGCAGTATTTCTCATTTTTTAAATTCCTAGTTTTTTAATAACTCTTTGAACGAATGAATTTTCAAACATTACCTGAGATTTCTTGAGGGGTACTGTACAGTATCCACGAAACTCTTGGATATACTCCTGTCCATAACTTTTTAATTCGTTAGGAAAGATAAAAAATGATTCATTGTAAGGCTGATGCTTGAGTTTACGAATAGGCTGATTTACTTCTTTGGCTAAGTTATATGCTGATTCCCAAAACTTCACATCAACTGCCCAAACTGTTCCGTCAGGAAAAACTAAATGTAAATCGTATTGATCTAGTTCTGGATATAACTTAACTTCCAATTGGTTTAACTGTTTCAATCTCTCTTCAAGCCGAAGCTCTGCTTTACCAGGACGATGAATAAAATATCGCAAGTCTTTCTTAAGCCAGAAAACTTCATCATCTTGATTAGCAGAAAACGCTACGGGAGTCTTCTTTTCCTTAGCACAATGCTTATTTTCACACTTTAATTCATCTTTTTTGGTCAGATACATTAGTCCGCCACAATGACCGCAGCAGTAAAAACTCCCATTTAACTTGTAAGACTCTGGAGCTTTTTCATAGCTATTCTTAAGAATGTCTTGCACTAGCTTAAAATCCAGAGCGCTATCAACATATAGACGACCTTTAGTTAGTACAGGATTTTCAATTAGATACCGCCTAAAACTCGTATATAATTCAGGGTTTGGGGCTGCTTTTGTCATCACCTCAGTGATTACTTGTTTTTGGAAATTCCCCCATTCATCAAAGTATTCTCCGGCTGTCTCAATGCAAAAACCACTAGGTTTTTGGTCTTCTATAAGTCGCTGCTCATACCACTCTTCAGGACAATCAATTTCTATATCCCAATCCTTTAAAGGAAGCTGCGCCCACCTGGAAACAAAATCAGGAACTCCTTGAATTGGTTGACGCACTTCCTTTACTAGACAAGCAAGTGCGAGCTTGTCCACTCCTAGTTGCAATACTGCCGAATAAGCTGAGGGTTTGTTGGAGATTTGTTGTTCATACTGGCACAAGCCCTTGGCTAGCAGTTGCAGCGTATGCTCATCAATTACACAACTGACAATCTCAGGCGTTTGAACTTCGCCATTATTCATTACCAATGAGGTCATGTCATACCTTCTGTGTCCTGTTGGTGTCCTGATTGCCTGAATTTTTCCGGCGGCTTCCCAACGCCTCAGAGTATCAACACTAACCCCAAGACGCTCCGATGCTTCTTTTGGACTAACAAACTCTGAAATTGGTTTTTCCTCAAATTTATTTTTGTATTATATTAGCATTCCTAGATTTGCATAGGTTTTTATTCAAAATATTTGTTGAGCATTTTTGAGGCATTGGATTTAGTCGCTGGTGTGGTCACGCACCAGGTGATGAGGAAGACACGAATATGGGGAGACGCTGCGAGGCGGTGAGTGCAGAATTCCCCGTGTCAGCCTCAACCAATTACTTATGACCACACTCCTAGTCCACCCAGGGCAAACGCATCAAAATTTGGTGCGATCGCCACAAAATCTGGATCTTCTATGAAGTTGTCGACAAGGCTTGCCTTGTGGCAATATAGAGTAAGATGGCAAATTATTACTAAAAATTGCCA
>JBARVL010000346.1:0-1802 GCA_049646245.1 Crinalium sp.
CTGGCAATTTTTAGTAATAATTTGCCATCTTACTCTATATTGCCACAAGGCAAGCCTTGTCGACAACTTCATAGAAGATCCAGATTTTGTGGCGATCGCACCAAATTTTGATGCGTTTGCCCTGGGGGGGAAGCTAGCTTCAGACTCAATCCTGAAATCTTAGTAAACTACATCCAGTCATCATCTGGAATCATAGGAAAATCTAGTTACGCTGAGTGGGTAACAGAACTCAAGGAAATTTACTCAAACTTTTACCAATATAGCGTTCTGATAGATCAAGATGCAACTTCTTGGTTTCCCCAGATCATCCAAAATTATGAAAAAAAAGTAGTGTCTGGTTTAAAATTACCAGCTTTTGCTAACAATTGAAAATTCATAATCGACTCACATATTGTAGAGGCGACGATTGTCGCCTGTTGTTGAATAATTCAATTCAACAACCTAATGTTAATAACATTAAATGATTTAACTTCCAAAAGCGAAACTGAGTACACTACCAAAGATAACAACCAGTACGAACAACAATTCCAGTTTCAATTAGCAGTCAAACAATTGCTACTAAAACTACCAGTAGAGCCAATACTAGAAAGTTATCCGCAAGTCAAAAACTGGGTAGAAGAAATACAGCAACTACTTCCGTCCTTGTTTACTATATCTGCTGAAAAGTTACATTTAGATACAGCTTTTAGCCAATCAATCAATATTGGAGAAACAAATGCTTGCCTACAAATCAGTACTAATGCTATTTTTAAACGAAAAAGCACCATTTTGATAGAATGGGCAATCCGCAAACCTACAGTTAATTGGGCAGATCGAACAAAACTATGGGTTGCTTGTGAATATCTATCAATCCCACCAGAAAGTTTAAAGCTAGTTATTTTAGCTGTCAATTCAGAACTACCAGCCAAAAGTCTGATAATCAGATGGAATGAAGGTGAGCATAAGACAACTGGAAATTGGTTGAAAAAGAGATTGGCTAGTTTAATGAACGAACCAATAAATGAAACCCCACCTGTTCTAATTCCAGATATAGATCTAACAGATAATCGTAGGTTAACGTTAGCAGAAATTCCCGAAGTAGCAATCTAAAAATTAAGTCCTGCAATTTATAATTAGTTTTTGATTGCAGGACTTAATCTTTATGTACGAGTATTAAAATTAGTTTTAACTCGAAGCGAAACTTTTATTGGCGGCTCTTCCTCAAGAATATCAATTTCTTCGTTTTCAGAAGTTGCAGTAGAAGCAATAGGTTGAGATACAGGTCTAGCAGCAGGTGGAGGTGGAGTTTTCCCCGGCTTAAACGCAGAATTACCTTGTTGCAATTCAGGAGGCAGGGGTAACATTTCTTCCGCCGCTGCCAACCGTTTGTTTAATTCTTCGGTCAACTGCTCAGAAGTTGCGAGTGACACACGCTTTTCTAATTGTGGACGGACGTGAGAATGCCACAGTGCTTCTGATTCCTGCCCTATCTTAATATCTGAGGGCGGGACAGGGATACTGAGGATATAGGGTATGAAGCCTTCTTGCCCCGACTTGTAGCCAGGGCTGGTAATAACACATCTACCTTGTGGAAATCTCATAATTTCATCAACAGCTAAAATAGGAATTTTTTGAAGTGATTCACTTTCACTTTGTGTACGATTTCCTTGAGATTGGCTAGTAGATTTATTTTTTAAAGTAATTTCTTTCTCACCATAACGATCTGAGTACTTCTTAGCAGTATCAGCATTACCAGGATTAAATAAAACATGGGTACTACAAGCACTTGCGATCGCAGCACCTTGATTTTCACCATATTGATC
>JBARVL010000347.1:0-1872 GCA_049646245.1 Crinalium sp.
CCTGAAGTGCGATCGCAAATTCCGGCTGTCACCCATGTAGACGGTACAGGTAGGCTACAAAGTGTCAGCCGTAAAACGAATCCTCTCTACTGGGAATTGATTCAAGGTTTTGCCAATCGTACTGGCATACCCATCTTACTTAACACATCTTTAAACGAAAATGAGCCAATAGTTCGGACTCCAGAAGAAGCTATTCAATGTTTTCTTCGTACTAAAATGGATGCTCTTGTATTAGGTTCTTATTATGTAGAGCGTAAAGATTTGCAGTTAGAGTAGTATAATTGCTCTGATTTGATATCCAGTTATACAGAATTACAGGAGTACTTTCAGCGACTATATTCTTTATTTATAACTGTGGTTGGTGCAAAAACATTTTGCTGCTGTTATCATATTATGGCAGCATTATTTATCAGCAAACGATTAAAAAACTGCTGATAATTTGCTAGTTTATAAGTGGGCTGATCTGAATTTTAGGCGATCGCTTGCCAGTAATTTACTGATTTTCCTCTCTTCGCAGTGCAAAGTTAAATATATCTGTTAATTTTAATAAAATGTGCATTATAATACATTTGCCATAGTTCTGTCTATCTTAAGGTATATCTAATTAAATAAAAATATGATAAAATTTTGTTTGATTGAACATTTATTTAAATATCCTGAATAGTAAAGGTGATACTTGAATGCAGTTCATAATGCCAAATATAAATAAATAAATGTATCAAAGATAAATCTAGCTTTTACAAAAATAATTAGCGGTGCGATCAAAGCAAATTTTGATAAAATTTTAATTCAGCAAAACACAATTGTCTGCCAAACAGACCCAACTCAAAGCTGATTGCATTCGTCGCATTGATATTAACCCTGTAGTGAGTAGTGAGGTGGCATGAGGAACGGGAACATAGCGGCAGGGCAAAAAAATGTCAAACTGTCTATCATCACCCAATTTTATCCCCCTGACTATGCAGCAACGGGGCAACTAATCGAAGAGTTGGCTGTTCAGTTGGGAAAACTTGGTTTATTGGTGCAAGTTTTTACAGGGCAACCTGGTTACGCTTTTCAAAAAAAATCTGCGCCAGCAAGAGAAGATTTCGAGCAACTTCAAATCAGGCGATCGCGCAGCAGTCAAATTTGGCCCCAGCGAATTTCCGGTAAAGCAGTCAACGGGCTATTATTTTGCATTCGTTCAGCACTACATTTGCTGAGAACACGCGGTCGAGGCGATGTCTTACTTTTGACTACAGCGCCGCCATTTTTGCCAATTATTGGTTATTTTGCCAATCTCTTGTTTGGTCTACCCTATGTTTGTTTGCTGTATGATGTATACCCCGATGTCGCCGTTGAGTTAAAAGTTGTACCTGCAAACCACTTGTCGGTGCGTCTGTGGGATTTCCTTAACCGTTGCAGTTGGAGAAAAGCTAAAAAAATTATCGTTCTTAGCTCTACGATGAAAGAACGGATAGTAGCCAAATGCCCAGAAGTTGCTGATAAAATCACAGTTATTCAAAATTGGGCTAATCCAAATTGGATTGTACCGATTGCTAAGGAAAATAATTGGTTTGCTAAAGAGTTTAACTTAGTTGAGCCTTTCACGGTGTTATACTCTGGCAACATGGGTCGCTGCCATGACATGGATACGATCATGGAAGCAGCGAAAATTTTGAAGGATGAACCAATTAAGTTTGTTTTTATTGGCAGTGGTGCAAAACGCCAAGATTGTATCGATCAAGTTAAAGCTTGGGGCTTGAATTGTCAATTTTTGCCATACCAGAATAAACAAGATTTGCCTTATTCCCTCACAGCTTGCGACTTATCCTTAGTTAGCGTTAGTCCAGGGATGGAAGGGTTAGTAGTTCCTAGTAAGCTTTATGCAGC
>JBARVL010000348.1:0-13028 GCA_049646245.1 Crinalium sp.
GGGCAGAGGGGCAGAGGGGCAGAGGGGCAGAGGGGCAGAGGGGCAGAGGGGCAGAGGGGCAGAGGGGCAGAGGGGCAGAGGGGCAGAGGGGCAGAGGGGCAGAGGGAGGGGGGAGGGGTAATAAGTAAATTTATAACTAATTGCTAATTTTTTGAGCGCAATACTGGTGAATTGCTGCAACAACTTGGTCAATTTCTGAAGGTAATGTTAAATAGTGAACGCTGGCGCGAACACAGTCTGGATCGCGAATTTGGCGGATGAATATTTTTTGGGATTCTAAAAATTGTACTAATTTAGCGTGGGATTTATCTTGAATTTGAAAAGAAACTAAACCTGCTTCTGGTGGTGATTTTTTGAGACAGTTAACTTCAGGTAGTTGGGATAATTTTTGCCAAAGGTATTTACTCAACTCAAGAATTTGTTGATAGCGTTCTTGATTTGTTCCCCATTGTTGATGAGTAGCGATCGCACTTCGTAATCCAGCATATAACGGTACTGCTGATGTTGCTACTTCAAACCTGCGTCCATCTTGTTGCCAACCTACAGGAAAGCCAGATTCATTCATAATAATGCTACGCCAACCAATAAAAGTTGGGTTAAGCGATGCCTGATTTTCACTATCAGGCTTAACATAAAGACCACCGACACCTTCTGATCCACACCACCACTTATGACCAGTAAAGGCATAAAAGTCAATACCTAACTGACTTAGATTTAAAGGTAGTACGCCAACAGATTGAGCCGCGTCTACTAAAATTTTTGCAGGTTTACTATTGTTGTAATAATTGCGTACCGCAGAAGCAATTTTAGCAAGTGGCAATACTTGTCCAGTATTCCAGAGAATATGACTTAACACTACAAGTCGAGTATTAGATCTAAGATGCTTTGTTACTGCTGCTACCGGATCACCTTGATTTAAAGTATCCATCAATTCAAAAGTAGATACTTCTATCCCAAAGCGTCGCTGAATTTCCTGCAAAGTTGCGATCACACCTGGATGTTCGCAATCAGAAAGTAGTACATGATCGCCAGCTTGCCAGTCAATACCCCAAAGAGGAATATTGCATCCAACAGTAACATTTTCCGTAATTGTAATCGTATCAGGAGAAACACCAAGTTCTGATGCGATCGCCTCCCGTGTTTTTTTAACCTCCTGTGTAACCCAATTATTCACCTCTAAACCAAACGGACCTATACTCTGGATGTAATCATAAGTTTGGTGAATAGCCTCTAATGCTGCTTGAGGCAGTGGCCCTTGTCCTCCATAATTGAAATAAGCCTTATTAGCTAAAGCTGGAAACTGCTGCCGATGAGATAACAGCGATTGTGCCGAAGAAATATTTATCATAACTATTAAATTAACAACACACGAGTATCAAAAGCGTATAGGAATAAATAATTATCCTTCAAAAAATATCTGCGTTTATCTGCGTCCATCTGCGGTTAAAAACATCTTTAATTTACTTTGCGGATATAATATAAAAAGATTTGACCGTTAAGATCGTAGCCAAAAAAGTGTCAATCAACCAGTGCTAAAGCTTAGACTGGTGAAATAGTTTGGTTTGTCTCAAGCGTCAACGCAAGGGACAAATCACAATTCTTGTGCTACAAAGTTCTAGAGACCCAGAAAAATAAATTCATGACCGCAACCACAACTAAGTTAAAGCACGAAGTAAAAGATTTATCCCTTGCACCTATAGGTAAACAACGGATTGAATGGGCAGGACGAGAAATGCCCGTATTAAAACAAATACGCGATCGCTTTGAAAAAGAAAAGCCATTTGCGGGTATTCGCTTAATTGCCTGTTGCCACGTTACTACAGAAACAGCACATTTAGCGATCGCCCTCAAAGCAGGTGGCGCAGATGCCATCTTAATTGCCAGCAACCCCCTTTCCACCCAAGATGACGTTGCTGCTTGCTTAGTCGCTGACTACGGCATTCCCGTATTTGCCATCAAAGGTGAAGACAACGACACTTATCACCGTCACGTTCAAACAGCACTCGACCACCGCCCTAACATTATTATTGATGACGGTAGTGATGTAGTTGCTACCTTAATTCAAGAACGTCAAGACCAAATTGCTGATTTAATCGGTACAACCGAAGAAACCACCACAGGTATTGTCCGCCTACGTGCTATGCACAGAGACGGCGTATTAACATTTCCCGCCGTTAACGTCAACGACGCGGACACCAAGCATTTCTTTGATAACCGCTACGGTACAGGTCAATCTACCCTTGATGGCGTAATCCGTGCTACCAACGTACTACTAGCAGGTAAAACCGTAGTTGTAGCAGGTTACGGTTGGTGCGGTAAAGGTACAGCAATGCGGGCGCGGGGACTTGGCGCTAACATAATTGTTACTGAAATTGACCCCACCAAAGCAATTGAAGCAGTTATGGACGGCTTCCGCGTTATGCCAATGGCAGAAGCAGCACCTCTGGGTGACTTGTTTATTACCGTTACAGGTAACAAGCACGTCATTCGCGGCGAACACTTCGACGTGATGAAAGACGGTGCAATGGTTTGTAACTCCGGTCACTTTGATATTGAAATTGACCTGAAAGCACTAGCTGGAAAAGCAACTGAAGTTAAGCAAGTACGCAACTTCACCCAAGAATACCGTTTGCCAAGTGGTAAATCTGTTGTAGTACTAGGTGAAGGCAGACTGATTAACCTAGCAGCAGCAGAAGGACATCCTAGTGCAGTTATGGATATGAGTTTTGCTAACCAAGCTTTAGCTTGCGAATATCTCGTTACCAATAAAGGCAAACTTGAACCAGGATTACATTCTATTCCTGTTGATGTTGACAAAGAAATTGCTCGTTTGAAGTTGCAAGCAATGGGAGTTAGCCTTGATAGCTTGACACCAGATCAAATTGAGTACACTAACTCTTGGACTGCTGGTACTTAATTCCAAGTGAAATGCTTGTAAGTAATTAGTAAGTAAAAAGGGGTGAGGAGTAATCATAAAACTTCTCGCCCTTTCCTTTGATATTCAACAATCAAGGACAAATATGAAGCTAACATCTGCGTTTATCTGCTCATATCTGCGATAAAAAAAGAACTAATACAAATCCTGAAAAGGTTGTAGCTATCTATCAGGCAATGCAGTCTTTTAACTGCTGCCGAAGCATATCGGCATTTAAGTTGCGCCCAATAAATACAAGTTGGTTTTTAGGGGGAGTGCGCCATTCTTCCCCTTGTAAGTCAAAGCGGGGACCACTGAGTTGAAAGATGTGGCGTAAGTCGCTTTCAGTGAACCAAAGAATTCCTTTTGCTCGAAAAACGTTTTTGGGTAATTGTTCTTGCAAGAACATTTCAAACTTTTTCAGATCAAAGGGGCGATCGCTTTCAAAGGAAATTGACACAAATCCATCATTATCCAGATGTGCGGAATGGTGATGGTGATGTTCATGGGGATGATGGGTGCAATCGTCGTGATGATGATGGTGGTGGTGGTGATGATCTTGCTCAGTTTGCTGAATTTCTGACTGAATTAAATCTGCATATTCGCTTGGATTGTTATAGTCTACATCCAAAATTAGCGGCAGTGGTACTTGACCATGTTGACCATGAATAATTCTAGCTCCTACTTTTATAGTGCCAATGTAGTCTTCCAATTCTTTTACTTTTTTGGAAGAAGCTAAATCAGTTTTATTCAAAATCGTGATATCCCCATAGGCAACTTGCTTGAGTGCCGCTTCGCTATCGAAATGATCTGGGGTAAAGGTTTCGGCATCAACAACAGTAATAATCGAATCTAGCCGAGTTAATTCACGCAGTTCGGTTCCCACAAATGTCAAGATAATGGGCAATGGGTCAGCAACACCAGTAGTTTCAATCACCATATAATCTATGCGATCGCTGCGTTCTAGAACTCGACAAACAGCATCAACTAGCCCATCATTAATCGTGCAACAAATACAGCCATTACTGAGTTCTACCATGTCTTCATCCATCGACATTAACAATTGACTGTCGATGTTAATGTCGCCAAACTCATTAACTAAAACTGCAACTTTCAAATTATGATTATTATTCAAAATATGATTGAGCAGAGTTGTTTTACCACTGCCTAAAAAACCAGTGATGATGGTGACAGGCATTCCCCGTTTTGGAATCATATGGTGTGAGTGACTCTTCATCGTTGTTCTGTTTAATGCGACAGATAATATTCAAGTAGGCAAGGGCAGGTTTCTAGGGTATAGCGATAGCAACCAGGCATGGAAGGCACTTCTTCTCGTTGCCCTTCTCCTTCCATGACAAACAGGGGATATATCAAGTTTTCTACACACAGAATGTTTTCCCGTACCATCCGACGCAGTGTTTCCGTCCGCCGCAATCGACGGGGACGATGAATAATTGGCTTCATTGGCTGCGGTGAAGGACTGGATGACACTACTTGGGCAGTTAGATTTTCCAGCGTGGAAGATTCAGGTGCTGACATCCGTTGTTATGATAATGATTATCATTCGCTTATTTTATAGCACAGCTTTCTAAACTAAACCAAATAAGAGCGATAATCATTTTCACAAAATAGGATTTATGTTCAATTCTGTATTGCCTTTACCAGAGTTTATTGACCTTGCGATTGTGGGAGCAGGTCCTCATGCCCTAGCACTGGTAGCCCACTTACTGCAAAAGAAAAAGTCGATGCGCGGACGTTTCCTGGTTTTCGACCCTAGTGGTACTTGGATGAGTCAATGGAATCATCAGTTTGCGGCATTAGAGATTCCTCATCTCAGGTCGCCTGCGGTACACCAACCCGACCCTGATCCTCATGCGCTTCGTACCTTTGGTGCATCCCGCCCTAACGAATTATTCCCACCTTACGATTTGCCAGGGACTCGGCTGTTTCAAGATTTTTGTCAGGAAGTAATCCGTCGCTCTGCGTTACAGAGTTGTGTGTATCCGGCTCAAGTTGTACGGATTGAACCCCTAAAGAATTATCGTCGTCCGCGATTTTGTCTGGAATTATCTAAGGGTCAAATTCTTGTTGCCCGTAGAGTTGTTATAGCTAACGGCGGTGGAAGACCTCATTTACCAGATTGGGTCGGGAAAATTCCTAAGAATTACCCCCCTGAACGATTGCTGCATTCTCATACTATTGACTTACGAAACTTGAAACTTCAAGGTGAGCGAGTTCTGATTATTGGAGGTGGGTTAACCAGTGGACATCTAGCAGTTGGTGCGATTTCTAGAGGCGCACAGGTTTTACTCATGTCACGACGAACTGTATATGGGAAGCTATTTGATGCTGATCCAGGTTGGCTTGGTCCTAAATACCTCAAAGGTTTCTCAGCAGAACCTGATTGGTATGTGCGCTCTGCGATGATTCAGCAAGCACGTAATGGTGGCTCGATGACTCCAGCGATGCTGACTCAACTACGGCGTAATGAACGCGATGGGCGTGTTGTATTTTATGAGCAGTGTCAGGTGTCTCAAGCTAAATGGAATGGTAATAGCTGGCAGGTTTATTGTGATAATCCAGCTATACATGAGTGCATTCACCATCAGAACATAGATCGCATTTGGTTAGCGACCGGAAGCCAAATAGATGCGACCAACCATCCCTTGCTTAAAGATGTTTTAGATACATATCCCACCGAAATTGTCAATGGATTACCTGTTTTGGATGAATACCTGCGCTTTTCTGGTTGTGAGCTATTTGTTATGGGTGGTTTAGCAGCATTGCGGGTGGGACCAACTGCACGAAATTTATCCGGTGCAAGGATGGCGAGCGATCGGATCGTCCCAGCGCTAACAAAATCCAGTATTTCGCGGGTATAAGTTTGGCGGTAAAAAAACTAAATTTGTATTTTTGCTTATATCTCTACTAATCACAACAACCACAGGACTTACGCAAAGCCTCTACCTGTAGGGTGCGCGTAACGCACCCTACCCACTATATGTGGAGTAACTGCGTCAGTCCTGAACCAGTCACTAGCCCCAAAAACCTGATACAGTTAAGCGAAACTTTATCTTAAACAAACTTAGCAATGAGCGAGTGGATCACTAATACCATTACTTCTTTAGGCTATTTAGGAATTGGACTATTAATGTTCTTGGAAAATCTTTTTCCGCCAATTCCTTCAGAATTAATCATGCCATTAGCAGGATTCACAGTAGCTAAAGGCAGGATGGAGTTAGCGCCTGTTATTTTAGCGGGAGTAATTGGCACAATACTAGGGGCGTTGCCTTGGTATTATGTCGGCAAGCTAGTAGGTGAGGATAACTTAAAACGGTTAGCTGATAAATATGGTAAATGGATTTCAGTATCCAGCCGAGATATTGAAAAGGCGGATAACTGGTTTGAAAAACATGGTGAAAAAGCTGTTTTGCTTTGTAGACTTGTCCCAGGAGTTCGTACTTTGATATCCCTACCAGCAGGGATTAGCAGTATGCCTTTAGTACCTTTTTTAATCTACTCAACTATAGGTACTGCATTATGGGTAAGTTTATTAACTATTGCTGGCTACGCCTTGGGCGGCAATTATAAGATTGTAGAAGAGTATCTTGGTCCTGTTTCTAAAATAGTGTTTGTTGGTTTAGTAGTTGCTTTTGTTGTTTGGGTGGTTAATAAGAGAAAGAAAAAGCACTAAACAACAGATGAGAATATTTAAAACTCCCTGATTAAGCGGTTATAAAACACTTAAATGAGTATTAGTGGTGAAGAACGAAGCCGCAAGTTTATTACCACTGAACCATTAGGGAAAAGTGGACAAAAGGGTGAGGGGAAAGTTTGGGAGGCTGTTAAGATAGCTTTTGCAGAGAGGAACTGTCTTTGCTATTGGCGCTATCCCATCTTTTCTCAAGTAGGAAATATTCGGAAAGAACCAGATATTTTAATTGCTGATTTTGATTTGGGTTTAATTGTCATTGAAGTTAAATCAATTACGATTGATCAGATTGTTTCTATCAATGGTCATCGGTGGGAATTTAGCAATTTTTATACTAAATATAGTAATCCTTATGAGCAAGCAGAAAATCAATTATTTGCATTATTGGGGTATTGCGATCGCGAACCTCTCCTCCGCCGTAAAATAACAGGACGTACCTTAGTATCTTTACCTTTAATTACCATAGAAGAATGGCAACAAAAAGGTTTTAATAAACTTCCTAGCTGCCCACCAATTATATTTAAAAACCATCTACATTTATCCAAAACAAACACGCATAATCATCCCCTTATCCAGCATATTCACAAAACAACTCCAGTTATTAAAGGTAAAAATTTAAATGATGAACAATGGAAATTATTACTATCAGTATTAGGTGGAACTCCACTTTTTCGTAAATCTGTCAATAAAGTTTCAGCAGTTAATAAAACTCCTACAGATATAATACCAGCAGAAGGAACGCGCGGATGGATATTATCTCAGATACGCCAGCAATTATCAGAACTTGATTTACACCAAGAAACAATTGCTAAACAAATTCCCCCAGGGTTACAACGTATTCGAGGTATTGCAGGATCGGGAAAAACTGTATTACTGTGTCAAAAAGCCGCGCAAATGCACCTGAAATATCCAGATTGGGATATTGCTTTAGTATTTTTTAGCCGTAGTCTTTACGAACCAATAATTAAAGAAGTAAATAAATGGTTGCGTCGGTTTAGTAGTGGAGAAGTACAGTTAAACCTCTCCCCTATTAATGGAGAAGTTCAATCTTATAAATTAAAAGTATTACACGCTTGGGGTGCGAAAAATCAGCCTGGACTTTACAGCACTATTTGTGAAGCTGCTAAAGTAAAACCCCTCACCGCTTACCAAACAAAAAGCAAGCAACCTCACGAAAGTTTGGCAGAAGTATGTAGTTTACTATTTGAAGATGCCATCATTCCCCAAATATTTGATGCTATTTTAATTGATGAAGGGCAAGATTTAATTGTAGATTATGAATTGAAATTTCAAGATAAGCAGCCTTTTTACTGGATGGCTTATCAAGCATTAAAATTTGTCGATCCACAAGATCCAGAACAAAGGCGTTTAATTTGGGCTTATGATGAAACACAAAGTTTATCAAGTTTAAATATCCCGACAGCCAGCGAATTATTTGGAGATGAATTAGGACATTTAGTAACAGGACAATATTCAGACGGTATCAAAAAAAGTGAGATTATTTACCAATGTTACCGCACACCTCGTCAAATTATAACAGCCGCTCATGCTCTGAGTATGGGTTTACTGCGTCCTGGGGGAATGCTATCAGGAATTACTCGAACTGAAGATTGGAAAGCTATCGGTTATGAAGTTATAGGGCGCTTTACTCGTGGTCAAAAAATTACATTGCGACGTATTAATGAAGGTTTTCCTAATTTGATATGTAAATTATGGAAAAAGCCTTTATTAGAGTTTGAAATTTATAGTTCACGGCAAGCAGAATTTAGTGCTTTAGCGGATAAAATATTAGATAATCTTAAACAAGATGGTCTGAAACCAAATGAAAATATTTTAGTAGTAATTTTAGGTGAGTTTTTCGACGCGGTAAGATTAGAAAATCATGTTGCTAGTTTTTTAATGCAACAAGGGATTAATATCTTTATTCCTGGCGCTACTGAATGTAATATATTGAAACCAGAGCCAGAAAAACGCGATCGCAACAAGTTTTGGTGTAATGGTGGCGTAACAGTATCTCGTATCCACCGCGCGAAAGGACACGAAGCTGATATGGTTTATGTAGTAGGGTGCGATCGCATTGCTCAAGATGAAAGTAATATTACTCTGCGTAATCAACTATTTGTAGCTTTAACTAGATCAAGAGGTTGGGCAAATCTCAGTGGAATTGGTAAGTATCCTTTCTATGAAGAGATTAAACGAGTAATTGCTAGTGATGGCACGTTTAATTTTACTTTTAATCATCGCCCCAAGCGAGAAATTAGCGTTACCGATGCGGGGGAGTTACTCAAGCGATATGCAGCAGGTGACAGAAATTTTCAAGGCGCAGATTTGCGTGGTATTCAATTAGCTGGCGCAGATTTAAGTAATGCTAATTTGATTAATACTCAGTTGTGTAATGCTGATTTAAGTAATGCTAAATTAGATGGGGTCAAATTGGCGATCGCAGATTTAACTAATGCTAATTTAACTGGAGCAAGTTTGCGAAAAGCTAAGTTAATTGGTGCAATATTGCGGGATGCAGATTTAAGTTTCGCTGACTTAAGTTTCGCAGACTTAAGTGATGCAGATTTGCATAATACTAAATTTATAGGTGCAAATTTACATTTGGTAGATTTCAGTGGTGCTGGAATATAGTTTAAATTTTTGATAGCCATTTTATTAGCAAATAATATTTTTAGCTGGAATAGTTAAATAGTAAACTAACCGCTAATTAAAACCGCAGATAGTGCATTAATTTAGCGGTTATTTGTCCAGGAATAGATAGGCGGAGTTGAAAATCGGCTAGGTTACGGTAAGAACCAGATAATAGACGATTTTGTACAATTGCTTGAGCAATAGATACATCAACGTGAGGAAGTTGTGCGAGTTGTTCTATTGTGGCAGTATTAGGGTTAATCTGCTGGATAGTTTCTGATTCATCGTAGTAACAAAATCTTAATACAGGTTCTAAAGGTTTGAGTCGTTGGGCGGGCATACCCAATGCGGCGGCGATGTCTTCAATACTATAAAATGGCACACCAGCAGCAGAAAGTTCTACAAGCGATCGCGCCTGATGAATTGAGATTCCAGGAAGCCTTAACCAGTCATCGACACTTGCCTGATTGACATCAATCTTAATGCCTAGTTGAGATGCGATCGCAATTTCTTGGGCTGATTGCATCCGGTAATAAGGATCGCTTAAAAGTTTCCTTTTAATTAACTGTAAATTAAAAATTGTCATAGAAATTAAGCCATGCGATCGAGCCATTGTCGGCGTTTTTGCTCAAACTCATACTCAGATATCAGCCCATCTTGGCGCAGTTGATCTAACTGACGTAAAGCATCAGCGATCGCACTTACCTGAGTGGGATCAGCCTTCGTAGATACATTACTAGGGCTTGATTCTACAGGCATAATACCGATATTAAAATTGTCGTCAAATCTATCAGTATTTTGCGCTAAATACCAAACTCCTTCAATAGCACTAGCTACATGAGGTATTGGTGTCCATGATAGTAACAGATATAGTAAACCCCAGCGTGGCTGTCCCAAATAAAACTTGTGTAATCCCGCAACGGGAATTACTATCCCAGAAAATGCCAGTAGAGTTGCAACCGTACGGTTTTTTGGTTTGTGTAACATACTTATGCTGGTTTGTCGAGAGCTTTCGAGGCGGGCGATCGCCAACAATATCTCTTTCTTACAATTTAAGCGATTTTTTAAACTTCCCTGTAAGGTTTCTGCCCCCTCCTCTTCCTCTGCTAGGGCTACTTCCGCAGTGACGAGAGAAAATAATTTGGGTAAGATTGCCTGTAGAAAAGTGGAAAAATTCGGGAAATTTCTCCCCCTGCCCCTCTGCCCCTCTGCCCCTCTGCCCCTCTGCCCCTCTGCCCCCCATTTCTTTGACGACAATGAAACAGCCTCCTCCTCTGCTGGGTAAAAATACGGGAAACCGAATTAGACAGCAAGTTGAGGCTGGACTAAAATGTAACTAGATGCTACAGGAATACACTAAATTTTAGTTAATTAAATAATAAAAACAATGGGATTCTTTGATTCTGAGATTGTCCAGCAAGAAGCCAAACAACTGTTTGAAGATTATCAAGCTTTAATTAATCTGGGCAGCAAATACGGTAAATTTGACCGTGACGGCAAAAAGATGTTCATTGAGCAAATGGAAGCGATGATGGATCGCTATCGCATCTTTATGAAACGCTTTGAGCTTTCAGAAGATTTTATGGCTCAAATGACAGTACAGCAGATGAATACCCAACTTGGTCAATTTGGCATCACTCCTCAGCAAATGTTTGACCAAATGAATATTACCTTAGAACGAATGAAGTCAGAATTAGAACGGCAACCCTAAATTAGTGAATAGCAACCAGGCATTAGTAGAGACGCGCTGATCTTTCACGTCTCTACTAATGCCAAGTTTTCTATTTAAGGGCGCTGGAATTTTTTGGGAGAGGGGAAATATTCCACAGGGGTATCGCTCAAAGCTTGACTCATAAAGTTACGCCAAATTGGTGCTGCAAATCCACCACCTGTGACACCTTTTCCTAAAGGTCTGTAGTTATCTTTACCTATCCATACAGCCGTTGCTAGTTGTGGTACATAGCCCACAAACCAAACATCGCGTTCTGAGGATGTAGTTCCCGTTTTACCTGCTGCTGGTCGTCCGATTTGGGCTGCTTTACCAGTTCCACCACTAACAACACCTGTTAGTACAGAATTTAAGGAAGCTGCTGCCCAAGGATCAAGCACTAGCTTAGGATGGGGAGTGTTATCTAGTAAAACATTGCCAGAACTATCAGTAACGCGGACAATACTGGTTGTTTCCGACTGCCAACCATTACTTGCAAAAGTAGCATAAGCACCCGCCATTTCTAAAGGAGTTACTCCAATTGCGCCCAAGGGTAAAGAAACTACTGGTTCAATCGGACTTTTAATTCCCAAAGTGCGGCAAATTTGAATAACTTTATCTAACCCAACAGAACGCCCTATTTTGACCGCCGGAACGTTAGCCGATACCATCAGCGCTTGGCGAATGCTCATTGAACCTGAGTAGCCACCGCCGTAGTTTTTAGGGGTGTATAAGCTACCACTACCATCCTGATAGCTGACAGGGGTATCGTAGACAGTAGAGTACGGTGTAAATCTGCCACTCGCAAAAGCAGCGTAGTAAACAAATGGTTTAAAAGATGATCCAGGTTGACGTTGAGATTGAGTAGCGCGGTTAAACTTACTTTTTTCGTAATCAACACCACCAACCATCGCTTTCACAAAATGCGTGCGAGGGTCAACAGCTACTAAGGCAATTTGGTTATTATAAAGACCTTGAGAAAGCAACCGACGATGGGCGCGGCTGACTGTTTGTTCAGCCATGCGTTGGAATTTGTAATCAATAGTGGTTTGCACTCGCATTCCACCTTTCATTACTGTATCTCGCCCAAAACGTTCATTTAATTCTTGCAGGACAGCTTCTGTAATGTAGGGAACCTTACTTGACTGCCAAGATTTAATTTTGCCCAACTTAAGTTTTTGCTCTTTGGCGGCGCTTTCTTCTGCGGGTGTTATCCATCCCAATTCTTGCATCCGAGATAAAACTAGAGCTTGGCGCTGTTTTGCCTTGGTGAAGTTGCCAAAAGGACTGAACTCTTCAGGAGCTTGAATTAAACCTGCCATCATTGCGCTTTCGGCTAAGTTTAGCTGAGATGCAGGTTTACCAAAGTAGCTTTGAGCAGCAGTTTGTACGCCATAAGTGTTGTGACCCCAATAAACTTGATTGAGGTACATTTCGAGAATTTGATTTTTGGGAAAGATTTGTTCTAATCTAATCGCCAATACAGCCTCTGCTACTTTGCGGCTAATTTCTCGTCTTTGGGAGAGAAACAAGTTTTTGATTAGCTGCATGGTAATCGTAGAACCACCTTCTACGACATTACCTTTATCTAAGTTGGCTCTCAGGGCGCGACCAACGCTGCTAGGGTTAATCCCATGATGGTAATAAAAATGACTATCTTCAATTGCCAAAACTGCCCGCTTGAGATTTGGGGAAATTTTCTCTAAGGGTACAACTTCACGATTGGCTTCACCGTGAATATTGGCGAGCAGTTGACCTTTGATGTCGTAGATGTAAGAAGTTTCCGTCGGTGCGTAAGTGCGGAGAATGCGGACATCTGGGAGGTTACGGAAGCTAATCGCTAAACCAACTAACCCTCCAGCAATTATGGAACTGGCGAGCATGGTAATGCCAAGGACGGTTCCACCCGTTACCTTACCGACTCCTTGGAGAAATTTAGGTCTCGGTGCTGATTTTCTTGGTTGTTTGTCTTGATATACGCTAGACGATGACACGGCGATTTCACTTCCTCACTAAAATGCTGATCGGGGGATTAGGTGACACGGGTTAAAACTGTTTAT
>JBARVL010000349.1:0-3870 GCA_049646245.1 Crinalium sp.
CTTCTTTCAGGGGAACATCTAAGTCGCTGGTTTGCTTTGTACCAGGAAAATTAACTTCACATAACAGATTCTTTGAATAAATCAAATATTTCCAATATTTCAATCATTCTCCGACTTTGGGATTTTAAGTTTTCTAACAAGTTCTCGAATCACATCAGTATAGCTTCTACCTTGTAATTCGCAGTAAGCTTCTAACTTATCCCATTCTGGCTTGCTGAAGCTTACTGATACTCGTTTTTCAATCCATTTTTTATTTGCCATTTTGCATCAAGTTGAGTTATAATATAATCAAATTTAACCTAGACTTTACCTATGTACAAGGCTTACCGCACAAAGCTAGACCTCAACAATGAGCAAAAAACCCTGATGGCGAAACACGCGGGTTTTGGTCGTTGGGTCTATAATTGGGCGCTGCGCTTGTGGTCATATGGCTACAAGGAAGGGTTAAAACCAAATGCCAAATTACTCAAAAAGCTGTTTACTAATCACGTAAAACCTCAATATCCCTGGATGAAAGAACTATCATCAAGGGTTTATCAGTACGCATTCATAAATCTTCAAGATGCCTTTAGCCGATTTTTTAAAAAATTAGCAGAGTATCCGAGATTTAAGAAAAAGTACCACGCTGATAGTTTTGGATTAGATAATTGTGGTCAACCAATTAAACTTAGTGGTTTGCGTCACAAGTTGCCTTTTGTTGGTTGGGTTAAAACATTTGTTGCACTGCCAGAATGTGTAACGAAAAAAGTTACAATTAGTAGGCAAGCTGGAGACTGGTATATTAGTTTTTTCGTAGAGTTACCAGATTTAGAACCTACACCAAAACAACATCAAGTTGTTGTAGGTGTTGATTTAGGAATTTCAAAACTAGCAACACTCAGCACTGAAAAGACTTTTCCCAATCCCAAAGCATTAAGAAAAGCCACAAAGAAACTAGCGCGACTACAACGCCTACAAAGCAATAAAATATATGGCTCTAGTAATTACAAAAAAGCACTTTTGAAAGTTGCCAAATTACACCGTAGAGTTGCTGACATTCGTGCTGATAATCTCCATAAATTAACAACTTATTTGGCTAAGAACCACAGCTTTGTTGTTATAGAAGATTTAAACGTCAGTGGAATGTTAAAGAACCATAAGTTAGCAAGAGCTATAGAGGGATTGTGGATTCTATGAATTTCGCCGTCAACTTGAGTATAAGTGTCAATGGTACGGCTGTGAATTGGTGATAGCTGATAGATTTTATCCCAGTTCTCAATTGTGTTCAACTTGCGGTAATCAACAGAAAATGCCACTCAAGGAACGGGTTTATCACTGTAAGGCGTGTGGTATGATTTTAGACCGTGATTTGAACGCAGCAATTAATCTATCAAAAACGGTTGGCTTAACCGGGTTAGCCTGTGGAGTGAGTGCCGCCGACGGTTCACGATGAAGCAGAAAGTAAACGTCAAATTGTGTGTGATTTGTTAGTTATGCACGATTTGTGTCAGTTTTATGAAGCAGTATGTACTAATTCAATCCAATCTTCAGGGGGACGAACTGGGGAATAAAATTGAGTTTTTTCTGCTACACCATCTTTAATAAGTAATTCGTAGAGCTTCTGAAATTTGGGCATGGGGAAGCGATGCCCTTCTGGAAGTGGGACAACATAGTTTGGGTGGTAAACAATTGGTAAATCCATTGATTAGCATTTAGCTGGCGATCTATATTTGTAGGATATGTATTTTAATATTTGAATCGTTATAGGTTGAGAATGCTAATCAATCGAAAAATCTTTTAACTTTGCGTTCCTTTGCGCTTACCTTTGCGATCTTTGCGTTAAAAAAAAACATATAATTCTAATGGAACTAGATTTTATATGAAATATCTATTGATCAAGCCCATCATATTCCCATACCTCAGCTTTTGGCTCTTGTATCAACCTCTGTATGCCAATTTCATAGGAAACTATGCTAATTTCTCCACAACGAAGCTCGCCCAACATTACCATCCGTCGCAATAATTCTTGATCTGGTTCAGGTGATTCTAGCAATTTTCTACCAAATTCCTGTAACCACGTTATTAAGTCAGCTTCATTAATGTTTTTCGATAGAAAAAATCCTTTAACATTTCCGCGACTCCAACCTTGATGTACTCCCTCAAGTACCTGCATGAAGATGTTTTCGTAATCTATATTGTTGAGTTTCTGAGTTTCTACCATCCTAGATCCCTCATTGTTAAGAGATGATGATAAATTCCCTGTTTCTCTCTGTGAAGGAGTCGGAGTTTTTCTACCCAATAATCGTCTAAATAATTGCTTCAACCACTGCCATAATTTACTTAGCATTGCTTTTACCTGTGAGTGGGAATTAGTGAAAATTATAGCGACTTAATTAATAGCGGGTAGGTTGATTCCTGATCTTAAATAAAACCCAGCATTATTAATGCTTGTCATCATTTTTTGCTTAAATAGATAATAAGCATAAAAAAGCAACTTTATCCATTATGATCGTTACCTGGCAGCAAGGAAGCACTAACCCCGAAAATGCTAATAACTTTTTAACTATCAGTCAATGGTGGGCTAACCTTAACGGAAAAGAAATTAGTTGGAGACAGAGGCTAATTCCTGCAAGCGGTAATGTCACTCAACTCGACTGGGAACCGCAGCGTTTTGACGAAAATTTTCTGGTTTCTCAGCCTCAAGTTCGTGGTATTACTCTATATTGGCATAAACCTGATGTCGCACAAGAACGCAGCACTACTCCTCACAAAATTGAACTGGATACGCTTAAACAACACATCTATATATATCCTCACTCGCAAAAAGAAGTAGTAATTCGAGTGGGACTGCCAGAAATTATCTATCAAACTCTAGATCTGAAACATCCGCAATTCCAGCTATCATCTGTTGGAGAAAACCGCATTTTAACTTTACGCGATACCCAACACCAAGTAGAGGTAAAAGTTACTTTTACTCCAGAAGAAATTAATCAACTCAAAAATCAACTTTAGCAGGTATTATTTGTAATATATATTGAGCTAAGTATTTAACTGCCTAGCTGAGTGACGAGATGAATTAATTCTGGCAGAATTAATTGTTGGACTGCCAGTTTTACCGCGTTAGTAGAACCTGGAATCGAGAAAACTAACTTTTGCTGATATATACCTGCAACTGCACGAGATGCGATCGCTCTTGAGCCAATTTCTTGATAACTTAAAGTGCGAAATAACTCACCAAATCCAGGCAAGATCTTTTCTAACAACTTCTCTAAAGCATCGTAGGTAGTATCCCTGGGGGCAATTCCAGTACCACCATTAAAGATCACAGCCTTGACAGAAAATTGATTTAAATCTGTTAGTTGTGTTTGAATTTGAATTGGTTCATCTTTGATAATCCGATAAATTCCTACAGTATGACCTGCATCGCGGACTAACTGTTGAATTAACTGACCGCTACGATCTGTTTCTTCTGTGCGTGTATCACTAACTGTGATCACAGCACAGTTAACTTTTATCTCAACTTGATCTGGGTGAGGTTTTTGCAACATATTTCTGGTATAGGAATTAGCTGGAATGCTGGCGTTAGAATTACCAGCTAATTCAACTGCTAAGATTTACTAAATCCCAAATCATGTTTTTCAGCATAACGCTCCATGAAGCGCATAAAGCGTTCCCATTCAGCTTGAGATTTCATCAAGTAAATTGCTTCTAATGCTTCTGGTTTACCATTAACAAATTTAGCCTTGACTTCCCGCGTTACCAGTGGTTGAGTCGAGGGGGAGTATTATCTCCCGCCCCTCTCATTTAGAACCGGACGTGCGGCTTTCACCGCATCCGGCTCCCGACATTCTTGGCTTGCGCCTTTGCTCATGTGGATGTAATTGTGGCAGC
>JBARVL010000350.1:0-11628 GCA_049646245.1 Crinalium sp.
TAGAGTGCGATTCGTTGTGACGTGAATCACGGTAATCAGCCCGTACATAACGTCACCAACCAAACCCAGAAATGGAGGAGGTTGAACTCTCGGTCTGATGCAGGTGAAAACCCTGCCTACCAGACTCAGGTATGACTCCCTATCTGCCCACATCGACCAGACTCGATTTCTGGAGAATGAAGCTGGGAACAGGGCGCAATCAGATATCCGTTGTGGGATAACACTGGCGCTAACGGGGAGTTCCTACGGTGAAACAGAGCCTAAAAAAGCAACCTACCTGCAAGAGGGACACAACAATAAAACCCTACTTCACTAGAGATAATTCCCGCCGTGCCTTTCTAGTAGCAACGGCAAGAGTCCAGGGGATCTAGTGGTTGAAGTGGCTCCACCTAACGGAACGAACAATCTAACCGAGGGAACGAAGAAAAACGAACTGAAGGTCAAGGGGAGGTCGAACCCCAAGTAGGCTAGACGAGCAGCGGAATCCCTTCAGTTCGGGTAGGACAGACCGTAATTGGTCTGAGGTGTTCAGAGTACACAACCTAGAGCAGAGCATGATTGGACACATGGAAGACCATAGTGAATCTTGGAGAAAGTTACCCTGGAAGCAATTCCGCCGTAACTTATTCCGCCTACAAAAGCGAGTGTATAAAGCTATTCAAGTTGGAGACAACCGAAAGGCAAAGTCTCTTATGAAGCTAATTCTGAAATCCACCGCAGCAAGATTACTGGCAGTTCGGCAAGTAACTCAACTTAATGCTGGGAAAAAGACAGCGGGAATTGACGGTAAGGCTTCTCTCTCATTCGAGGAAAGATTCGCCCTAAGTGAACAACTTAAGCAATCAGTAAATAATTGGAAGCACTCAAAACTACGGGAAATCCCCATCCCAAAAAAGGACGGTAAAACCCGTATTCTCAAAGTCCCTACTATGGCAGATAGAACTTGGCAATGCCTGGTCAAATATGCCCTAGAACCAGCACACGAGGCAACCTTCCACGCTAGGAGTTATGGATTCAGACCAGGAAGGTCGGCGCATGACGCACAAAAATTCCTGTTCCTAAACTTAAACTCCAAAGCCAATGGAATAGAGAAACGGGTCATCGAGCTTGACATCGAAAAGTGCTTCGACAGGATTAGCCACAAATCCATCATGGAACGACTCATCGCCCCGACAGGGGCAAAGCTTGGAATCTTTAGATGTCTTAAAGCGGGAGTCAATCCAGAATTTCCCGAACAGGGAACCCCCCAAGGGGGTGTGGTGAGTCCCCTACTTGCCAATATTGCACTGAACGGGATAGAGGATATTCACCAATCTGTCCGGTATGCGGATGATATGGTAATTATCCTTAAACCCAACAATAACGCCGAAGACATACTCGGCAAAATCAGCCAGTTTCTAGCAGAACGTGGGATGAAAGTTAGTGAAAAGAAGACCAAGCTAACGGCTACGGCAGATGGATTTGATTTCCTTGGCTGGCACGTCAAAGTGCAAAGCAACGGGAAGTTTAGATGCGCCCCTTCAGCGGGCAACTTCAAAGCGTTCCGTCAGAAAGTAAAACACATCGTCAACAACTCGAATTATGGTGCTACCACAAAGGCTCTTGAATTAGCCCCTGTAGTTAGAGGATGGAGGAATTACCACCGCTTTTGTAAGATGGACGGGTCTAGAAACTCGCTAACACACATTGAAAAAAGAGCGTTCCAGGTATTCAATAAGGAAGCCAAACAGAGCCGCATAACTAGCAAGAAGTTACTAGAAAAAGCGTTTCCCCCGTTTCCCTACTCCGAAAACAAACACATCAACGTCAAAGGTGAAAAATCACCATTCGACGGAGATATCGTCTACTGGAGCGAGCGTAATAGCAAACTCTACGACAGCGAAACCTCTAAAGCCCTAAAAAGGCAAAGCCATTCATGCGGATATTGTGGCTTAAAAATGCTCGGTGACGAGAAAGTACATCTTCATCATGTCGATGGAAACCACAACAACGGGAAGAAAAACAACCTTCTAGCGATTCATCAAAGCTGTCACAATTACATTCACATGAGCAAAAGCAAAAGCCAAGAACATCGGGAGCCGGATGCGGTGAAAGTCGCACGTCCGGATCTAACTGAGAGGGGCGGGAGATAATACTCCCCCTCGACTCAACCCATCAAATTTATTCCTAAGCAGTTATCGCGCTCTTGATGAGTAGGTTTGAGATTGTTCTAGAGAACGGATTTATAGGTATTTCAACCTTCTTTAATCATGCAGCTTGTAGAAGTTTGAGCTTGATCGCCTTATTATCTTCGCAAAAATAAACAACTCCAGGTGTTTCCGATGCTGGTGGTAGAAATACCCCGTCGATTTCAAACTTGGGTTCTTTAACAGCAACAGAATCAAAACGGTAGCTCTGAGCATTGGCACTCTGGATCGTCCAGTAGCTCAAACAACAGTTCTGGCGATTGTTGGAACAATTGATAAAAGATGGAATCTCGCCGCATAACCAGAATACTGGATCAGTTGAATCAATCTTACTACTTCTAGGTTAGAAGCCAATCATTAATCACCAGTCCCTATACAAGATTGAAGAATTTGCTTCTTAAAGTCAGCAGAATTTTGTGGCATTTCTCTAAATGATTCAGCACTCAGCCTAACCGTACTATTTTGATCAACGCTCCAACTTTTACTGAAGTTGCTGCTGAGGAGTCTATCTTAAAATCATGCTTAACTAAAAAAAACACCTACCTATTCGCGCAATTAGCTGACTTATACGAATGAAACCTTATCAGCAGATTTCTATATTAGAGTGCGGGGAACAACTGCTGCCGATTCCTGCTGAATTTGCCATTGCATCTCCCCATCCATACATCAAACTAGGTGCTACTTATGGAGAGCGATCGCCTTATTATCTCCGTAAAGAAGTACTCGAACAATTAACCCAAGCGCAAAATCATCTCCAACAACAGTATCCTGGTTGGCGTATCCAAATTTTTGATGCTTATCGCCCTGTAGAAGTCCAACAATTTATGGTGGACTACACATTTAATCAACTTATTCAAGCTCAAAATTTAACTTTAGCTAACTTATCAGAAACTGAAAAACAAGCAGTGTGGCAACAAGTTGAGCAATTTTGGGCGCTTCCTAGTTTAGATCCAGCTACACCACCACCTCACAGTACAGGCGCGGCTGTCGATGTGACATTAGTTAATTTTGATAATTCAATTGTAGATATGGGAGGTGAGATTGATGAAATTTCCGAGCGATCGCATCCCAACTATTATCAAGACACTACTTCCCCAACAGAACAGCAATATCATACCCACCGCCAATTATTAAAAAAAGTAATGTTTACTGCTGGTTTTCAGCGTCATCCTAATGAGTGGTGGCACTTTTCTCTAGGCGATCAAATGTGGGCATGGTTATCTAACCAAGAAAATCCCACTGATTTAGTTATTGCCCGTTATGGTCGAGTAATTTAACAGTAACAGGACTTATTAAAACATCACGCGGGCAAGATGCCCGCACTACATTGGTGGTGGCATAGCTTGAAATCTAGATCCCCCTGGTTCCCCCCTTAAAAAGGGGGGGAAATTCAAAGTCCCCCTTTTTAAGGGGGATTTAGGGGGATCTAGAAGTAAGTCCTGAGTAATCAATTCTCGCTCTAACAGAACAAGTCAGATATTCTAGGTTAAGGACAGTTAAAATTACGTGGACTGGTGGATAACCTCAACAATTTGTAGAATCCAATTCAATATTGTCAAATCCTCCCCCACCCATCAAAAACTACTAATGGCTGCACTCATCATGCAAGTATACGTTCTGTTATTTAACGCCCGAACTGAAAACGAAGGCATTCATACAATACAACTTGGCGGTCGTAATACTGTACTGATGTTTGAGTCAGAAGACGATGCCACCCGCTTTGCTTTGCAATTGGAAGCCCAAGACTTTCCTGATGCAGCAGTGGAAGCAATAGATCGAGAAGAAATCGAAGAATTTTGCCGTGACGCTGATTATGACTGTGAGCTAATAGAAGAAGGGATGTTAGCATTACCCCCAGAAAATAGCGTGGATGAAACAGACTGGCAAGTTGAAGGTTCTAAACCAGAAGTTTCTAACCTCGACCGTATTCGTCGTCAGTTAGAAGGATTATTGTGAGTAACACTAAAAATAATAATAACCAGCCGCTCAAAGAACGAGGTCACTTACTGACTGAACAGGTTAACCCTAATAGTCAGAACCTCGATCAGATGAATTCTCTAGAGTTGGTGGATCTGTTTAACACTGAAGATCACCAAACTATAGCAGCGATCGCCCAATCTCGTACCCAACTTGCCGAAACAATTGACCGCACTGCTAAATCATTAAGTCGTGGCGGACGCTTATTCTACGTTGGTGCTGGCACAAGTGGACGCTTGGCAGTCTTAGATGCTGCCGAGTGTCCCCCCACCTTTTGTACGCCCCCAGAACTGGTACAGGGCATTATAGCTGGCGGTGCGGGGGCATTAGTGCGTAGTTCAGAAAACTTAGAAGATCGATATGAAGACGGTGCAGAAGCGATCGCACATCGCCACATCACAGACCTAGATGTAGTAATTGGCATCACTGCTGGCGGTACTACACCTTATGTGCATGGAGCAATTCAAGCAGCACGACAACGCGGAGCCACCACCGCCTTAATTGCCTGTGTCCCTACAGAACAAGTAAGCATCGAAGCCGACATCGACATTCGCCTGCTAGTTGGACCAGAAATACTAGCAGGTTCCACCCGACTCAAAGCCGGAACCGTTACCAAAATGGCTTTAAACATCATTTCTACCGGAGTGATGGTAAAGTTAGGTAAAGTCTACGGCAATCGCATGGTCGATGTGGCTGTCACCAATACCAAGCTACACGATCGCGCCCTGCGGATACTGCAAGACCTGACAGATCTCCATCGTGAAGATGCTGCTTACTTACTAGAACGCAGTGGCAGAAAAGTTAAATTAGCCCTGCTAATGCACTGGACTGGCGTAGATCAAGCAGCAGGAGAGCATCTACTAGCGGAACATCATGGCAATTTAAGACTAGCTGTAGAAAAAGTTAGGGACGAGAAGTGAGCAGTCAAGAGACATCTCCGCTCAAATAATAGTAGAGACGTTGTATACAACGTCTCTACAATGGTTAAAGGGTTAGCACCTTTAATTTCTCAAGAAGTCTAAGGCTGTTATATAGCAGGAGTCAGGAGTCAGGAGTCAGAATTCAAGCCATTACTGTGACTGGATTTGAGACCACCCTTGAATGCACTAACACGGGCGGTTGCTATATATAAAAACTGCCCGACATTATCTTAGTGGCTTAGAACTTTGAATTGATAATTGATAATTGATAATTGATCAATATGACATCAGAAAATACAACAACAATTATAATTTTTCTTCTAGCTTTAGGAATACTTGGTTGGGGCTTTTATCGTGCCAAGCCTTATGGAAAGCTGGGAATTTTAGCTTGGCTACAGTCATTAGTATTGATGCTGCCTTGGCTATTTTTGTTTGGTTCGTTTGCCCTGGGTATTTACCTGAACCTTGTGAGTGTAGTATTTTTGTTGGTCGGTTCGGCTGGGTTATACATCTTTATAGGTAATGGACTGCGTGCTGCTGGTCAGGATGTGGCTTTACGGGAAAAAATAGCCGAAAGATTGAAAGCTAACCAAGAAGTCAGCCAACCAGAAAATATATCCCCAGAAAACATCTCATCTACCCCTAGCCCAGCATCGTCGGAAAATCTTCAAAATGTTAAAGTAATGCTTCCGATTCCAGATGCAGATTTAAAAAGTATTCAAGGCATTTTTGGAATTGATACCTTTTTTGCCACAGAAACGATCGCATATCAAGAAGGAGCAATTTTCAAAGGTAATCTGCGGGGAGAACCAGCAGCGACACACGATCGCTTGTCTGCCAGCTTACAGGAAAGAATGGGCGATCGCTACCGACTATTTTTAGTAGAAAGTCCTGAAGGTAAGCCTGTTGTAGTCGTATTACCCAGCACTAACGATCCACAACCCAGCACAATTCCTCAGAAAATTCTCGCACTTGTCCTATTTTTGGCAACAATTGCCAGTAGCTTAGAAACTGCTGGGCTTTTCCTGGGCTTCGATTTATCTAGCAATCTGGAACGCATCAAAGAAACTCTACCCATTACTATCGGCATCTGGGTAGTTTTAGCTTCCCATGAAATAGCACATAGAGCGATCGCCAAGCGTCACAATATCCGCCTCAGCTTGCCTTTCTTTCTTCCTAGCTGGCAAATCGCCTCATTTGGCGCAATCACTCGCTTTGAGTCATTGATTCCTAATCGTAGTGTTTTGTTTGATATAGCCTGTTCTGGTCCTGCCATTGGCGGTATTGTATCTTTATTACTGCTGATTACAGGATTACTGCTTTCTCACGCAGGTAGTTTATTTCAATTACCCGCGCAATTTTTCCAAAGCTCAATTTTAGTCGGGACACTAGCAAAAGTAATCTTGGGTTCTGCCCTGCAAAATACCATTGTTGATATCCACCCACTAGCAATAATTGGTTGGTTGGGTTTAGTCGTTACAGCATTGAACTTAATGCCAGCAGGACAGTTAGATGGTGGCAGAATTGTCCAAGCTATCTATGGGCGTAAAACTGCTCAACGGACAACAATAGCAACATTAATTATCCTGGGTATTGTTTCTATAGTGAATCCAGGTAATCCGATCATTTTTTACTGGGTAATTGCGATTTTGTTCTTACAGCGAGGGTTGGAAAGACCGAGTTTGAATGAAATTACAGAACCTGATGATGCTAGAGCGGCTTTAGGTTTACTTGCTTTGTTTTTGATGATCGCAACTCTAATTCCTTTGGCTCCTGGTTTGGCAGGACGTTTAGGTATTGGTTGATTGTTTTCATCACCACCCCTCCCCCAACCCCTCCCCTTAGCAAGGGGAGGGGAGATTTTGATGTTGAGCAGCGTTCTGACCTTCAAATTGCTACTTTAGATGCCAACACGCTTTATCGATAAGCCATTACAAATCCCGCCGCATTTGGCTTTAGCAATGTTATCAGTGGATGTATGGCTGGTTTGAGCAGCTATGGTAATCCCGACCAGTTTTTGTTCTGGGATAGTATTCATCCGACGACTGCGGCTCACCGTATTATCGGCAAAACTGCCTTAGCAGCGATTCAAGATGCGGGCATGATTAACAAAGCTTATACATTTTAGGGGCGGTTTATACGGCGTGTGATTAAGCTCACTTGTAGTGCTTCCCACTGTATTTCCTCTACTCTCCAAGGATAGGTGCTGAGACTAGGGATGAAATATTACCATCATGGATGGTTGCAAGTAGGAAGCTACGCATAGCTAGTGCGATCGCACTCACTATTAACAATGACCCATAACCCAAGCCCGTCTCTATATAATGGGTAGTTTTCACTTAAACAGGACTTACGCAAATTATGAAAATAAACACCATCTGTAGGGGCAATCCCCCTGTGGTTGCCCCTGTATTTAGTGTATCTGCGTAAGTCCTGTTAAAATTGGATTAAGTTTTTATCAAAGCTTTACATCAAGTTACAATTTCACATAAATTTTTATAAACGTGACTTAACCAGATGGACTTCAACCTGCTATCAAATCAAATATTCATCGAACTACTGCTGGGATTGGTTTCCGTCGTACTTGCTGAACTGGTGCGAGATGTATATCACATCGCCGGACATTACTGGAAACCGTTACAGAGTTCCCATACCCTCCACCACAAAGCCTATCGTCGTGATTTGACCATAGTAAGCTTAGAAGCTTATCAGAAAGCCCAGTGGAACAACGATGTACCCGAATCTTTGATGATGGTTGGATCAACGGCTGTATTTGCTGCGCTGTCGCACAACAATGGGATGTGGCTTGGTTGTTTATATTCCCTTGGCTTTTTAATACCTGCTCTAGCTCGTTCTCAAGGACTGCTACTCCAAACCGATCTCACCCATAAACCAGGAGATTTAGTAGAAATTCCCTCCCAATGGACGGTAAATCGTACTTATCATTGGCGACATCATTTTGATCAGGGTAATGCTTACTTTTGTGGTCACTTTACCTTAGTAGATAAGCTATTGGGAACAAGCCTATCTTTAAAAGGCAAAGTAGTAGCAATTACTGGAGCCTCTGGGACTTTGGGACAGGCGTTAATTGAAGAATTGTGCCTTCAAGGTGCTAAGGTGGTGGCGTTAACCAGTAACAACGATGCGGAGTTTCAGCCCGGAATTGAAATTTTGCACTGGCATTTAGGGGCGGAAACAGAATTAACAACTCGTCTGAAAAATGTTGATATTTTGATTATCAATCACGGTGTAAATGTGTATGGCGATCGCTCCCCTGAAGCAATCAAAAAATCTTATGAAGTCAATACCTTTTCAGCATTAAAATTAGCTGAATTATTTTTAGAAACTGTTACAGAATCAAGCCACAAAGCCATCAAAGAACTGTGGATCAACACTTCGGAAGCAGAAGTTAGTCCTGCATTCAGCCCCCTGTACGAATTGTCTAAAAGAACGTTAGGAGACTTGATCACCCTACGCCGATTAGATGCTCCCTGCACAATCCGCAAGTTAATCTTAGGTCCCTTCAAGAGTCAACTAAACCCCTATGGTGTGATGGATGCTCGCTGGTTGTCTTGGGCAATTGTAGCTCTTGCCAAGCGCGATTTCCGAGATATTATTGTCAGCATTAATCCCATTACTTATATCGCTTTTCCAATTAAAGAATTTTTCCAGTCTGTGTATTTCCGTTTGTGTACGAAAAGGCAGGGTAAGAACAATTAACAATTAACAATTAACAATGATAAAACTTGAACACTCATGCAGTACTGGGTAGGCTTAATAGTTTTCGCCGCCATTGGCTCTTTTGTTGTAGCAGATGCCATCTCTTTATGGAAAAGTTGGCGAAAAGGAACTCCAGTCAATCGCCTCTATGGGGATTTTTTGAGATTGATCCCTATAGCTGGCTTGGCAACAGTAGGATATTTAGTCGCCTCGGAGACTTTTACTCGATCATCTGACGGGATTGTGTTTTTGTTGATTGGGACTTCTACAGCGTTTCTAATCCGCTTTTTGTCTGTTTTCAAACGTTCATAACATTGTTTTTCATAAACCTTGTAGAGACGCGAAATTTCAGACGCGAAATTTCAGACGCGAAATTTCGCGTCTCTACATTAAACCAAACCACCCCACCCCGAACCTGCGGGGAGGGAGTAAAATTTTTAGGTATAGCAGTAGCTAGGGAGGTTAGGGCATTTAATGGTTCTGAAACCCTTGGGAACCAAAGCTTTTAAAAAGCTGAATGCTGATAGCTGACAGAGGGACTGCTATATCGCCTCAGTATTTGATCTCCAACCCTTAACTAAATTAGGTCGTTGTGCTACCTGTGGAAACAATTGTTGCAAAGCTGCTTGTCGTTGAGTTGGAGTTTCATTAGCGATATTCCACAAAGTTTCATAGAAGAAGAATGAAACACCAGCAAAGCCAAGTTGCCGGACAACTTCTACTTGTTCTTGAATTTGTCGGATTGAAATAGGACGCGGTTTAGTTCCTGTCAAAATTCCGATCGCCACTGGAATATGACTACGTGCTGCTTTGACTTCTGGGCGTTCTAAATCGTCAATTAACCGATTAATATCGTTGCGATACAACTGAATCACCAATTCTTCAACTATCCCTTGCCGTTCCCAACTTTCCCAATCTTGCAGATAAGAATTGTAGGAGAACTCTTGAGGATTTGGAGAGAGAGAAACGACGACTTTTTCTTTTTCGTCTTTGATGGCGCGGAATAACTCTGCCATGAATCCAGTGATTTTATCCGCCCGCCAACGTAACCATTCAGCATTTTGAGGATTATTTGGGGGAGATTGACCGTTATGTTCACTCTGATAAAGTGAAACTGTAAATGGGTCGTAGCCAAAGTCAGAAGGCAAGCCCATGTGATCGTCGAATTGGATGCCGTCTAGATCATAGTTTCTCACCATTTCGACAACTAAATCTTTGATAAATTTTTGTACCCCTGGATGTAAAGGATTAAGCCATAGGCGATCGTGAGTACCTTCTTTCCAAATAGTTGTACCATCACGACGACTACTGAGCCACTGAGGATGACGCTTGGTTAGTTCTGAGGTGGGATCGCATTGGAGTTTACCAGAGTCGGCTGGTGCCATAAACCCAAATTCAAACCAAGGTATCACCGCCATCCCTTCTCGATGTCCCTGATCAACTATTTCTCTAAGGATATCTCGCCGTCTTAATCCTGGTTCTGGATGAAGCGATCGCCCAATGATATTGTTAGCTACACGGCTAGGATATAAGGTGTAGCCGCAATTCCAGACTGTAGGATAAATAGTATTAAAGTTAAGATCGCCCAGCCGTTGAATGGCTCGAGAAAGGCGATCGCGATCAAATAACACATCACTATCTATATTTGTTAGCCAAACTCCTCTAATCTCAGAAGATGGCGCGACACTAGCCGTTGCTCCTCTCGGCGTTGTTGCTCTAGCAATATACTGAGAAGACACTAATCCAGTTGTACCAGTAGCTTGACATAAGAAGGCTGCTAATTCCGCTCTAGTCACTAACTGAGCGGGTTTGAGTTTTCTCGCATCAGGGTAATTAACTACTAATTGTTTTTCTGTAGCAGAAGCGATCGCACTTTTAGCATTCCCAGGAATCTCTGAAGCATCACTAAAAGCTTGATTTAAAGTATTATTAACAGGATTTTTAGGCGAATATTTTAACCCATTAGCCAAAGACGTTAACACCTGCACACGCGACATCTTTTGGGTAGGATTAAATACGTTGTCTTTAACACTAGGCATAAATCCTGTGGTGTAGGCATAACTAATTGCAGGCGCTGCCCAATAGTTATTGGCAATATCAGTAAATTTACCCGCACTACGCACTTTAGCCGCTTTGGGGAAAGCCTTGCTAATCATCACCGCAAATTCACCTTTTGTCACCGGATCATTCGGCTTAAAACTGCCATCTTGATAACCACTGATAATTTTGCGTTGTGCTAGTTGTTCAATACAAGCTTGCGCCCAGATGCCTTCAATGTCGTTAAACGTTGGCACTGAAGCCTGAGAATAAGATGCCATTGGGGTCATCAGGGTAATTATCAAGCTAAAGGCAACTAAGAATACAAACCACGCCTGACGACCAGATTGGCGACTAAATGAAACAAGCCTTTCTGCAAAAGCTGTGAAAATGCGGTTGACATTTAACATCTACTTCGATCCAGATGTGAAGGAGTGAACGTTAGCATCATAGAGTTATATTCGATGACTTGGAAAGTAGAGCAAATGTTGCAGCAAGCTTTGCAGCAAAAGACACTGGTATTTTTAAAAAATCCATTTTCTGTTATAAAAATACAATCAGTTTAAATAACAGAGTGACGACTCCACACACCAACTGAGTACATTATGGTGTGGGCTTCTTAATTAATCAAGAGGCACGTCATTAGCCTTAGTATTCCGTGATGTCAGGAATACTACGTTTTCTCAGAATATATAGGCACTTCAGAATATAGGACTGACAATCCGTTTTCTAGTTCTGAACACTGCGGACTGTAATTAAACATCTTCTCTGGCAGAAAAGAAGTGTTG
>JBARVL010000351.1:0-3894 GCA_049646245.1 Crinalium sp.
AGGCTAGAATCCATATATATCAACTGTTATAGCCACAGGCTGCACCTGGTGACACGAACCTTCTATTTATGGTTACATCCGCATTGGGGCATAGTTGGCTCACCAAAGATTTATAGTTACCAGTCATATCCAAGACGATCTTCTTTGATTTGAGATAAGACTTTTTTCCTATATGAAGAAGTCTGGATCTTTATTTGGTCTTTGATCTGGGGTGAAATTTTATTATGAGCAGTGTGAATCTTGAACATGGTGGCTAGTTTGTACCATAATTAATTTTGCTAATTTTATTTCAATATTAATGTTTTAAAATCTTCCCTCGGTTTAATTTTTTGTTGATTAAAAGCGAATAAATGCTTCGTGCATCTCATATGCTTTTAGTCCGTCATCTTCATTTAAACCGTTATTTCGTTTAATCTTTAATAGATCTTGTTTTAACAATTGAAGCGCTTTCTCAACATCAATTTTATCGAAAGCTTTTTCTCGTTTTAAAATACAGGTCATCGTCCAAATATTATGGAGTAAGTCCCTTAGAATCTGGGTTGTACTTACCTCGCTTGAGATATGATTTGAAGGTTTCTTTTAGGTTATATTCCATTGGTCGTACCAACTGTTATAAAACTAATAAAGTATCTAGTTTTGTCTGTACAAAGCTAGATACTTTATTATTAATTCCTAATTTGACACTATTCTAATAAATGACATCCTACTAAAAAGTGTACCTCACTAGCTTGGAAAACGCTATATATAATTTTAGCTAAGACTCAGCTAGCAAATAGTTCTGATGTTTCTGGATTGCTATAAAACAAATCTAAGCGATGTCTCCACTCTAGCCAATATTGGATTATTCGATCGCGATCGAGTTGAAAAATTTCTGCATCTCGATCTGGAAGGGCAACAACAATTAATGCTTGGCTAATCTTAGAACCGCATAAACTATTCCCGTAGTAACGGTTAATTGCGCCACCATAAGCAACTAACTGTAATGGTTTATCATAAAGTTTACTTAAATTTAGTTTTGGTTCTTCAGCAGTTACCCACTCAATAAAGTGTGGAACACCTTGATAAGAAGCAACTAAGTCAACTTTGCCAACGTAGCGTTCTACATAGTTTGGTACAACTGTTTCGACTAGCTGGACATCACTAACTTTGGTAAGCACTGATTGAATACTATACCAGTAGTGCTTAATAATACTGTTACAAGGAACTGGTGATTTACCTTGCAGATTTTCCTTGATTAACTGGTGCAGTGCCTCCCCCAAGCGGCGGCGATTGGTGACAATTTGATTAGCTTGATCGTTACCAATTTTCTTACGCCAACGGGATAAGGCAACTAGAGATTCTGGTGATTGTGTTGCTTTAAGAATTGTGCTAACCGATGGATGATTGATGCCATTGAGATCATTTGTTTTCATAATTTTTGAGCAGTGAATCCTTACATTCACTAGCTTCAATGGCAGATGTCTGAGGTTGAGACTGAGTATGATGTATGGAATGTCTGACTTTGTGTCTGATTTTTCAGTTTTATAGTTAAGATCGGCGTAATTTTGACTGTAGGATTATGGCAAAACGCTCTCTCAAAGCATCTATCAAAGGTATTGAAAAAGCCAAACAAGCTTTAGAACGTAACTCTTGGACTCAACAAGATTTAGCTAATGAAGTAGAAAAAGTTCGCTCAACAGTTTCAAGATTTTTGGCTGGTCAACCAGTTGACCGTAATACTTTTCATGAAATTTGCCATAGGTTACAACTACCTTGGACAGAGATAGTTGATCCACCAGCCAACTTACCTGAAGAAGCAGAAAACAATCAGGGGACTTTTTCAGAAATTGATGATTTAGTGCAAAAAGTGCGATCGCATCCCGATCGGCGTGACAAAATTCAAGAACAATGCGGGCGCATACGTATATTAGATGTTGAGTGGCTAGTTGGAATAGATAATATTTACATTGATGTCAATATTCTGGAAAAGCTGCCCAGTAATAGATACCTAGACATTGCTGATTTTAGAAACTTTAACCCAGATACAGATAGTTTTGATAGATTGGGTTTGGGAAAAATCCGCCAAGCACAAGTACCAGGACTAGAGGTAGCAACAACAAGCCAAAAGCTAATGGTTTTGGGCAAACCAGGATCGGGAAAAACAACATTTTTAAAATTTTTAACAGTTCAGTGTAGCCAAGGCAACTTTCAAAAAGAACTGATACCTATTTTTATAGAAATTAAAGCTTTTGCCAGAAAATCCCAAGACATTAATATATTTAAGTATATTTACCAAGAATTGCGCCGTTGTGGAATTTCAGAAGAAGAAGTTGAAAACTTGCTTTTTCAAGGTCGATTTTTAATTTTGCTAGATGGTTTGGATGAGGTACAAGCAGAAGAAGGTAGTGTCCTGTTAACAGAAGTTGAGGATTTTTCTAAAAAGTATTTCCGAAATCGGTTTATAATCACTTGTCGAATTGCAGCACAACTTGCTACTAAGCGATATGCTTTGGACTTTACAGATGTGGAAGTGGCAGATTTTAACAAGCAGCAAATCAAAGATTTTGCTATCAAGTGGTTTGTAGCAGTTGGCAGAAATTCAAAACAAGAGGGAGAAGCTAAGGCAGATCAGTTTCTCGATCGACTTATTTTACCACAAAATCAACCAATTCGAGAATTAGTTGTAACACCGATATTATTAAATTTAGCGTGTTTGGTGTTTCAAGAAAAAAATAATTTCCCCTCTAATCGTGCCAAACTCTATGAACAAGGGTTAGATATTTTGTTGCAAAGATGGGATATATCCAGAGGAATTAAACGAGATGAGGTTTATCGAAATTTATCTTTAGACCAAAAAAATAGCTTACTAAGCCAAGTAGCGTCTATGACATTTGAACGTGGCGAATATTTTTTTGATGCTAAATATTTACAATCAATTATTGCTGACTTTATCAAAAAAATAAATCATAATTTTTCTGAATTAATTCAATTAAATAGTGATAGTGAAGCAGTTTTAAAATCTCTGGAGTCACAACATGGAGTATTGATAGCAAGAGCGCAAGGAATTTACTCTTTTTCTCACTTAACATTTCAAGAATATTTTACATCTAAAAATCTTGCTAGCTCCCCAAGCAAACATTATGAAAATTTAGTAAAGTATATCACTGATAAGAGATGGAATGAAGTATTTATGCTAACGGCTAGTATGTTAGAGAATGGGGACAATTTATTGAAGCTAATGAAGCAATTGATTGACAATCTTATAGCCTCAGAGGACAAGTTACAGAATTTCCTCACATGGTTAAGTGAAAAATTTAATTTAATCGTTCCCCCAAATAAACGAGCAGCTTTATGCTCGCGTTACTTAGAGTTAATTCTTTATCAATCACTGGAATTTACTCCTTCATCTTTGTTTAAAGTCCTTCAAGCTTTCGACCTTACCCGTACACTTGACCCGTTTAACCCAATGTTTGACCAAACTGTTAACGAGTTTGCTGAACCAGAGCAATTAGCTGACCAGTGTATTGATATTGATGCTAACCTTGACTTTATCATTAACACGCCTCCTGACTCTAAACAAATACTTAGCCTTGAATCAGGCGATTTTGAACAGTTTAAACAAAGCTTGCATCAGCGCCTTACTACTGGATTTTTGGAAAAAATACAACGACTACAGGAACTGGAAAATCAATTACCTAAGACAGATATAAATGAGTGGTTGGAAAGCCAGGGTCAAGATTGGATAGATCAATTCAGATCTGTATTAATTCCAGATTGCAATATTGTTCAAGATTGGGATTTTAATAACACTCAGAAGAAATTGCTACAGCAGTATCGTGATGCTAATCTGTTACTGATGAATTGTATGAATAGTGGTTGCAAGGTATCTTCTGAAGTGCGACAGGAGATTGAAGA
>JBARVL010000352.1:0-3125 GCA_049646245.1 Crinalium sp.
TTATAAAGATTTATTATTCACTCACAACGGGGCTATCAAAAATTTTAGGAAGACGCTGTATAGACCAATACGCTCTCTCCTTAACGATGAAGCTTATCAGCTAATTGAGGGCATTACTGATTCTGAAAATATATTCGCTTTACTGATTAATCAGTTGATGACACATTCAGATATCACCCTGGAAAAAGCCTTGTATAACACATTAGAAATTCTCAAAGAGTTAGCTAGTTTACATCAGGTGAGCTTTTCTGCAAATATTATCGTTAGTGATGGGCATCGTCTGGTGTGCAGTCGCTTCGCCCATAATGTGACAGTTCCATCATTGTACTGGCTACGAGATGACCCAACATTTCCAGAAGCCGTAATTGTAGCTTCTGAACCATTATTTGCAAGTAATTGGATTAGCTTTCCTGAAAATAGTATTATCAGTTTTGGAGAAGATCTTGATATCATTCACAGTGACCAGTTATCAGTTACCAGTGACCAAGGTCTATGACGGGGGATTGAACCCGCAGATCATGTCCTTCCACAAAGTCAGTGGGGGTCTCGTTCCTCCCTGCGTAACTGTACAAAAAAAACTGGTAACAGGTAACTGTTGATGAACAATTAACAATTAACAATTAACCACTCTAACTCTGAATATTTATCTATATCTGATTTGGATGAAACATATAAATCAATAGACTTCTTGATATTGATCAGTATAACATCTGTGTGTATCTGTGGTAAATTATCAAAAATTTTACAAGCGCAAGAAGTTTAATGAACAACTTTATCTCTGAATGTTTATCTCTATCTAATTTGGATGATAGAAGGCAAGAAATTAAACAAGAGATGGAACTTTGCCGTAGTGCTACTATCAAGCTGTTTCAAGGCATTGACTATGAGACATTTTGTTTTCAAGCTCATCCAGATTTTAGTCCGATAGGTTGGCACTTAGGGCATATTGCTTTTATAGAGTCTTTGTGGTTGTTAGAGAAATTCGCTCAATTACCGCCTTTATTCCCGCAATACCGTCGCTTATTTGCTGCGGATGGTTTGCCGAAAAAGCAGCGTGGCAACTTACCTAGCTTGGAAGAAACTATACACTATTTAGATACAGTTAGAACGCAAGTTTTCCACTATTTAGAAACTGCTGATTTAGAACAGCAAGAACGTCTTTGGCGTTGGCTAATTCAGCATGAAAGTCAACATAGTGAAACTATTACTTTTGTACTGCAATTGCAGGGTATTAAGATTAATTTAGCAGAGCGATCGCCATCTTCACAAGTTCTTACCCCTAGCACCCCACCTGATTACGATATGGTTCAAATCCCCGCAGGTAAATTTGAAATGGGGAACGACTCTATCGAAGCATTAGATAATGAAAGATTAGTTCACCGAGTTTACTTAGATACATATTATATTGACCGTTTCCCTGTTACTTGTGGACAATATCGCGCTTTCATAGAAGCAGGTGGCTATCACAATCAAAACTTGTGGTCAGATAGTGGTTGGGAATGGTTACAAAAAAATCCTCTCAACCAACCGCGATATTGGACAAGCGATCGCAACTTCGATTATCATCCCGTTTGTGGCGTTAGCTGGTACGAAGCAGAAGCTTATGCACAGTTTGCTGGTAAAAGATTACCAACAGAAGCAGAATGGGAAAAAGCTGTTAGTTGGGATGCAACCCTGGGATGTCGTCGCACTTACCCTTGGGGTGAAGCTACACCAGATGATTCTTTATGTAATCACAACAATATAGTTGGACAAACAACACCAGTCAACGCTTACCCAAACGCACAAAGCTTTTATGGTTTATACGATACTTTAGGGAATGTTTGGGAGTGGACATCATCCTGGTTTGACGGCTATGCAGGTTTTATTAGCTATCCTTACATAGGTTATTCTCAGGTTTATTTTGATGGACAGCACCGAGTTTTAAGAGGAGGTAGCTGGGCGACTTCTCCTTGGGGTTTACGCGCCAGCTTCCGCAACTGGTATCATCCCCATGTGCGCGAGATTTTAGCTGGTTTTCGCTGCGCTAGTAGTTAAATCTGAGGTTAAAATTTTCCATAAAAAGAATAGGAGGCACGGGAACCAAATATTTGTAAGTTCCAAGTTGCAAAATCCTCAGTATTCAGACATTGATTGCCTTTTCCTTGTACGACTAAGCGAAATTTGGTGTCATTGCCCATACCTTTAGCAAAAATGCCATTCCCTGAAACTTGCCCTTCCATACGCATTTCTTTGTAAAGTATCGGCTCATTGTTGCTGTCTCTCGGAGAACGAGTAGCTGCATCCGTAGCAAAAAATGTGGCTTTTGTCGGGATTTTAAAGGTTAAATTTCCTGTTTTTCCTAGCTCATCTTTAAACTTTAAATTCCAAAGACGCTGATTTTTTGATTGTGATACAGTATATTTTTGGGAGTTTGAAGATAATCCCTTAATTACATCAAAACCAGGTACAGTCAAATATAATTGTGCTTCTGGAGAAAATTTTAAACTTTGAATTTGTGACAATTCATAGTTATTAATACTACTAGAGCGTTCATACCATTGACCTACTTCAGCACAACAGGCGCAAGCCAAAGATTTCCCTGGCAGCATCAAGCCCATGATTAAATTAATTGTCAGCCAATAATAAAAGCTGTAATTTGTAACTGCAAAGAAGAATTGAGGATTTTTTCTCACAAGTATACCTATATATCCGATATATTATATCGAGCATACTGCACCATTTATTCGCTAAAAACCAGCTTGAGGATAAAATATCTAGCTCAGGCTTGATTTTAAATAGGATAGCTCTGTGTTTTACTGGCTAAAAGTTAAGATACAGCTTTTATAGTGAGCGATCGCAAAGCAACGTATCGCATCTTCCTTTGTGCTTTTATAGCAACTGCCCGTGTTATTACACAATAAATTGCTGAAACCATTGGAAACGAAGGCGCAGGATGTAGAGACGCGAAATTTCGCGTCTCTACGCTGATAGCTGACGGCTGACTGCTATAGATAAGTAATCAATGTATAGCTATGTATTAATGGAGGTTTAATGTCACTTTCTCAGGCTGCAAGCGGTAAGTCCGCTACTCAATCTACAATAGCTCAACGCTTGCAAGTAGAGTATTTAGTTAACCCAAATCA
>JBARVL010000353.1:0-13790 GCA_049646245.1 Crinalium sp.
TATGCCATTTCCCAGATCTAGTGGCATTTTGCTACATCCTACTTGTTTTCCTGGTCGCTTCGGTGTTGGCGATTTAGGAATAGAAGCTTACCAATTTATTGATTTTTTGAGAGATACTGCCCAACAGTATTGGCAGGTATTACCTTTAGGTCCTACTGGTTATGGCAATTCTCCTTATATGTCATATTCAGCTATCGCTGGAAATCACCTGCTAATTAGTCCAGAAAAGCTTCAAGACCAAGGACTTTTAACCGATGAAGATTTAGCCAATATCCCTGAATTTCCTGTAGATAGGGTAGATTTTGGGGCAGTGATTGAAACCAAAATACCCTTGCTCCAAAAAGCTTGTGAGAACTTTAAGCATAAAGCAACGCCTGTACAGCAAAAAGAATTTGCGGGTTTTTGTCAAAGTACCGCTCACTGGCTAGATGATTATGCCTTATTTATGGCACTGGGAGATGCTCATCAAGGCGCTGGCTGGCATACTTGGGAACCCGAACTTGCTAAACGTAAACCAGAAGCCTTAGAACAGTGGCGACTCCATCTGAGTGATGAAATTTTTTCCCAAAAATTTTTACAGTTTGAATTTTTCCGTCAATGGACAGAGTTAAAAAGTTACGCCAAACTAGCTGGAGTGCAAATTATTGGGGATATCCCAATTTATGTAGCTCATAATAGTGCTGAAGTTTGGTCACATCCAGAAATTTTTTGCATTGATGAAGAAACGGGAGAAGCATCCCTAATGGCTGGAGTTCCGCCAGACTACTTCAGTGCTACAGGTCAACTGTGGGGCAACCCTGTTTATAATTGGGAACAATTGCAGCAGGATAATTTTAAGTGGTGGGTGCAACGCTTTAAGTCTTTGCTAGATTATGTAGACTTAATTCGGATTGACCACTTCCGAGGATTTGAATCTTACTGGGCAGTTAAACAAGGGGAAACAACCGCTCTTAATGGTGAGTGGATCAAAGCGCCTGGAGAAGCTTTCTTTAAGGCTCTCAACGAGCAATTAGGCGTACTACCAATTCTTGCAGAAGATTTAGGGATTATTACCCCTGAAGTAGAAGAATTACGGGATAAATTTGAGTTTCCAGGGATGAAAATTTTACATTTTGCCTTTGGCTCAGATCAAGATAATATTTATTTGCCGTTTCAATATCCCCGTAACTGTTTGGTTTACACTGGTACTCACGATAATGACACGACAGTAGGTTGGTTTAATCAACTCTCAGAGCAAGAACGCGAGTCGGTGTTAAGTTATTTAGGTTGTACAAGTGCTGATGGTATCCACTGGGATATGATTCGTTTGGCACTAAGTTCTGTAGCTAACCAGGCACTTATTCCTCTCCAAGACGTTTTGGGATTAGATAGTAACGCGAGGATGAATTTGCCTAGTACAGGTGATGGAAATTGGGAATGGCGCTATCGGGCAGATGCTTTAACTGATGAAGTGCGATCGCGCTTAAAAACTATGACGGTAAATTTTGGTCGCGCCCCTAAAAAGTAAAATTAATCAGGCTGAGTTATGAGTACTAAACAGCAAGTTTAGTACTCATCCATAACTACATAATTAAAACTTTTCATTAGCTTCAAAAGTAACTTTTTGAGGTTTATTTGGTTCTCCCAATTCTTTTGGCTTTTCATCATTAAAAGCAATTAAAACACCACCAGCATTACCCGCCAGTACAGTTAGTTGCTCTTTAGCAACCCAAGTGCGTTGATCTCCTTGTTGCAGAGTCCCCTCAAACTCCTTTTTACCGTCAACTATAACCTGCATCCAAGATTCAGCTTTCAGCGTCACACCTACCCGCACTGGCTCTGTATTTGTCGTGTTCTCGCTAACTACCATTGCTTGAGTAATTTCTGCTGGCTTGCTGCTACTAGGGTTGAGATGTAGCTGATCGGGCAAGCTCGCCTGTAAGTCCCGGCTTTTAGCAACAGGCTGGTATAATTTGGGTTCGCTAATGTCAGCGTTGCTAACTTGAATTGCCGACTTGTTAACCATAGCAGATAAAGCATTTACAGCCAAAAACACTAACAAAATATAGCTAAAGTAAAGATGAACTGGTCGCAGTTGTGCCGATGGTAAACTCAGCCAAGAAGGTTTGATAAAAAAGATACTAGGCCAAGTCGGATACTCGTTGGCAAGATCTTCACCATCAAGACCAATTGCATCGGCAAATCGTTTGATAAACCCTTGAACATAAACAGGTTCCGGCAATATGTCAATTCTGCCTTCCTCAATTGCTTTGAGTAGACGTGCCTGAACTCTGGTTTTAGAAGCAACATCTTCTAAGGATAGAGACTGTGCTTGGCGAAATTGCCGTAAACGAGATCCAATATCTTTAAGCTTATCTATTTGTTCTTGGTGAATATGGATTTGAGTCTCCTTCATACACTGCCCTCCTTGATGTTTGTTGGCACTTCTATAGATGTTATGTTTACTTGGTTTTGGAGAAAATCAATTTCAAACTCTTCAAGGAGACGGTAATCACCAGCAAGTAGCAATCCTGGTCGGTTTAAACAAATTGACCCAATAGCTGTGCGATGCAGATGCACTACTGGATAACCTAACTGTTCTGCTACCCGTCGAATTTGTCTATTTCTCCCCTCTCTCAAAATAATTTCCAACAGTGTTTGATCATTTTGCTGCTTGAGTATCCTAACTTGAGCAGGTAAAGTTTTTCTCCCATCAAGAACTACCCCCCGTCGCCATACTTCTAGCACAGATTTCGGTGGATGACCTTCTACCCAAACATGATAGGTTTTGGGAATACAATGGCGGGGGTGAGTAAGAATAAATGTTAACTCCCCGTCGTTGGTAAGTAATAAAGCACCTGTAGATTCGGCATCCAAGCGTCCAACCGGATGTAGTCCCTGACCTTGGCGCAATTCGGGGGGCAATAAATCAAGCACAGTTTGGCGATTTCTTTGATCATGGCAGGTTGAAACTACACCAGCAGGTTTATGAAGCAAGAGATAGAGGTGCTGTGGACGATTCAGGGGTTTGATCGGCTTGCCATCTACTTCGATGCGGTCTAGTTCTGGATTGGCTGTTTGTCCTAGCTCAACAACTACACCATTTAACCGCACGCGACCTGCTAAAATCATTTTTTCAGCTTGGCGACGTGAGGCAATACCCCATTGGGAAAGAATTTTTTGCAGCCTTTCGGCCATAACATCAGAGTGCGCTCTGCGAAATAACAACTTAAAGTCAAGCCGATATTAATCAAGCTAGACTATGTACAAATATTACAGTAAGACGGAAAAGCATTGACAGTTAAGCAAAGCCGAATTATCAGTACAGTGTTGTCGCCAGCTTGCGGCGTGTGGTTGCGATCGCAGGTAGAGCAAGTAAAAGAGCTACAGGTGAAGATTAGTGGAGGCGATCGCCAAATTCTCGGTGGTTATATCCCTCATATATCTATTATCGCCGATCATGCTGTTTATCAGGGACTTCATCTAAGCAAAATTAATCTCTCAGCAGAAAACATTCGGATTAACTTATCTCAAGTAATTAAAGGCAAGCCATTACGCCTATTAGAACCAATACCTGTTACTGGTCAGATGTTATTAGAGGAAGTTGATTTAAAAGCATCCCTAGCATCTCCTTTATTATCCACTGCTTTAACCGAGTTATTAGGAACACTGCTAACATCGGCTGGAATCAATCAGCCTAACGAATTTTTGAAAGACAACCCCATCAAATGGCAACAAGTAAGCCTTGAGGATAATCAGCTAACTATCGCTGGAGTATTAGCTAACAAAAGCGACAATTTAACACCAGTAGCCATTCGCACTGGTCTTGAGTTAGCTAGTAGTCATGTACTGCGCCTCGCTCCCCTACATATAGATACACCGCTAGAATCAGCAAACCGCAGCTTAGATAGCTTTGAATTAGATTTAGGCTCAGAGGTTGATATTGAGGAATTAAAGATCATGCCAGGGCAATTAGTCTGCCGAGGCTCTATCAATGTCATACCTTGAACAATTAACAATTAACAATTAACAATTATCAATTATCAATTATCAATTATCAATCACCAATCACCAATCACCAATCACCAATTAACTTAACTTAGCTAATAGTGGTAATAGCAAGGTAAAAAAGTAGTAAACCAAAGGTGCTGTAAATACATAACTGTCAGCACGATCTAAAATTCCGCCGTGACCTGGGATTAATTGCCCCGAATCTTTAACACCAGCATCTCGCTTCATCATCGACTCTGTTAAGTCACCCAAAAGGCTAGTAATACCAATTAGTAGACCGAAAGTAATGCCGCTTAATTGCCAAATTGGCCAGTGAAGATACCAAGATCCTATTGCTGCTGTCGCGATACTGCCAGCAATACCAAAAAGCGCACCTTCGACAGTCTTTTTAGGGCTGATATCTGAAAGGCGAGTGCGACCAAAGAATTTGCCGAATGTATATGCTCCAATATCAGCAGCCCAAATACACATAAAAGCTAACAGTGTTACTGTTAATCCTTGGGGAAATCCCTCAATATTTGTCCAAGATTCAGGCCAAAAGCCATTTAATGGTAAATTGTTCGCGATCGCAGATGATAAACCTACCCGTAACCTAATCCAATAACTAGGTAAATAGCCGCCGTAAAATAATCCTAATATTGAAGTGGAAATGTCAGCAATGCTGGCTATTTTGGGCTGGAATAGCAGATAGAAACAAATCAATGTTCCTGCCAAAGCAAACATTGGGTCTACTAATTCCGGCGCAATAGTGGACGTAACTAGCAGCATTTGGCTAACAACCAAAGTAGTTTTGCCTGCCGGAGCAATCCCCTTAGCACGAACAAGTTGAAAATACTCTAGCTGACCTAAATAAATAATGACGCAAAAGCCAAGGGTAAAGTACCATCCTCCCAGGAAGAGTAAACCCAAAGCCAGAGCGATCGCAACTATTCCACTGAGGATACGAGACACAGGCATAAAATTTAGCAGTTAATCAGATATGAACTATAAAATCTGAGTTGGGAGTTTTTCTTAATCATAAAAAGCAAAAATTTAACTTTTCCATGATTAATTCTTAATGCTCTCAATCTAGCTTCTCACCACTAAGGATAAAAATCGGATCAACTGCTGAAAATGTTTGACGATTACCCCGTGTTTCTAGACGGTTGACAGAGGACTGGACTAGCTCAATGTTTCTAGCTTGCAACTCTGACAAGGTTGCGGAGACAGAATAGAGATTTTCTAGATTAGCAGCAGTGGCAACAACGCGACCGCCAGAGGGTAAGTATTGCCAAACTTCTCTTAAGATGGTTTTGATGGCACGTCCTCCTTCAATACATACTCTTTGGGGCTGATGGAGGATATCCTGCAAGCATTCTGGCGCACTACCTTCAATCACTTCTACGTTGCGAACACCGAAGCGATCGCAATTACGACGAATTAAACTCGCCACGTCTTCATCCCTTTCCACAGCAATTACTCTGCCTTCGGGACACAATAAACCAGTTTCCACAGGGATTGTACCCGTACCTGCACCAATATCCCACAACACTGAGTCTGATTTTAGTCTGAGAGCAGAAATGATGATCAGCCGCACTTCTCGCTTACTTAAAGGAATTCCAGGTAAGCGTTCAAATAAATCATCTGGAATTCCAGGTGTGACATACGGCCAGAGTTTACTTTGCATAGATATTTTTATTAAAATTATTTCGGCAAATGTTTTGATTACAGTTACGATCGCGAAATAATAACCTTAAGGGTTTTTAGGGTGCGATCGCTACAGCCTGTAATACTGCCACCGAGTTTGATAATTTGCTGGAGATATTCTATGGCGGAGGGTGTTATTTGTTCTCCAGGCATTAATACAGGAATTCCAGGCGGATAAGGACAGATGAGTTCGGCACTGATGTAAGGGTGTAGTCCACCACAAGTATCCCAGATCTTTTCTATTGGTAATGTTTCTGCGGGAACAAAAAACGCCTCACGAGGAGAAATTCGTGCCACTCCTCTAGTTTCTGTCAATAACACTGGAGAATACCAATCAGGAACTACACCACTAGGGGGCGTTTCGACAAGCTTGCTTTCTTGTCGGTAATATGATGATAATGTTGTGAAAGCTTGTACCAACTGTTCAATATCTTCAGAAGTATTTCCTAAACTGATAATAAAGGTGAGATGTTGCAGCGACGGCAACTCTGCTGTCACCCCTAGCTGAGTATGCAGTATTTCGTCGGCTTCAAACCCACTTATACCTAAACCAGAAACTGTTACAGTTAGCCGAGTGGGATCTAAAGCAAAGAAGTGTGGTTCATTAAGCTGTATGTGTTCGGTTTCTAAAACTGATAACCCAGGAATTTGTCTAATTTGGTTTCTGGCAAGTTTAGCTAATAACAATGTTTTTGCCATTAGCTGTTGTCCATGCAGTGCCATTTGCTGACGCGCTGCATCTAATGACGCTAATAGTAAATAACTAGGGCTGGTAGATTGTAATAGCTGTAAAGCTTTACTTACCCTATTAACTTCTACCTTGTTACCTTGAACGTGCAGCATAGCAGCTTGGGTAAAAGCACCCAATACCTTATGGATAGATTGCACAGTTAAATCTGCCCCTGCTGACAAAGCTGAAGGCGGTAAATCTGGATGAAAATTAAAATGAGCGCCGTGTGCTTCATCTACCAACAGAGGGATATTGTATTGATGAGTGATGTGTGCGATCGCCTTCACATCCCCACAAACCCCATAATAAGTGGGATATACCATCATCACAGCCTTAGCATCGGGATGTTGCTTTAAAGCTACGGCAACCGCATCTGGCGTGATACTGTGAGCGATATCTAAAATTGGATCGTATTCTGGGTTAACAAAAATTGGGATAGCACCAGAAATAATTAAACCTGCGATCGCAGACTGATGGACATTCCGAGGCAAAATAATTTTGTCACCACTACCACAAGTAGCTAAAATTGCTGCCATTACCCCAGCAGTCGAACCATTAACTAAAAACCAAGTATGTTCCGCCCCAAACGCTTCTGCTGCTAATTCTTGAGCTTCTTGAATTACACCTTCTGGCGCAAACAAATTATCCAACTCAGGTAACTCTGGTAAATCCGCTCGAAATACAGACTCCCCTAGTAAATCTGCTAATGGCGGATATATACCTTGTCCCCGCTTATGCCCAGGAGTATAAAACGCAGCATGAAGTTTATTCGCGCACTCTCGGAGAGTATCTATAATTGGCGTTTTTGCTTGAGATTCCTGATTCAATTTCAAACTCAGTAGTTGGACTAACACACTCTATTTTGCTAAAGTAATTGATTCGTGTGCAGTTACACATATCTTATTTACTCCCTTCCCATTAAAAGATTACCGATTATATTCCTCTTCTTCCTTGGCGTTCTTTGCGTCTTGGCGGTTTTTAAAATAGGTATTCGCCATAGCGCGAAGGGAGTAAACCCGCCCAAAAGCGGAAAATGTTGGCTCATGTTAGCCATCTAGAAAGATGTCATCACAGTAAATTTTTATCTATGGTAGTGAGGTTAAGTTACTCATCAACATTCTTATGATTAACCCCAGCCCCAATCCTCTCCCCCAACCAGATATCCCTAGCCCATTTCCTGAACCCAACCCCAATCCTCTTCCCGAACCAATACCTAGCCCAGTTCCCGAACCAATACCTAGCCCGGTTCCCGAACCAATACCCAGTCCAGTTCCTGAAACCGTACCTGCTCCGATTCCCCAAACCGTACCTTCTCCGATTCCTCAAACGATTCCCGAACCAGTTTAAAAAAATACCCAGTTTCTACCCTTAAATTAAGATGCTTACAGCCGGAATTGTTGGACTTCCCAACGTTGGAAAATCTACCTTATTCAATGCCTTAGTTGCTAACGCCAAGGCAACTGCCGCAAACTTTCCATTTTGTACTATTGAACCTAACGTCGGTGTTGTAGCAGTGCCGGATGAGCGCTTAAACGTTCTGGCTAAAATCTCTGAATCTGCCCAAATAGTACCCACGCGTGTTGAATTTGTGGATATTGCTGGGTTAGTAAAAGGCGCTAGCCAAGGCGAGGGACTGGGTAATCAATTTTTGTCTCATATTCGAGAAGTTGATGCCATTGTGCAGGTAGTGCGTTGTTTTGAAAACGACGATATTATCCACGTTGCAGGTTCTGTTGATCCCTTACGAGATATAGAGATTATCAATTTGGAGTTAGGATTAGCAGATTTATCACAAATTGAACGTCGCATCGAGCGAACTCGCAAAAACGCCCGTACTAACAAAGAAGCTCAAATTGAGCTATCAGCTTTGGAAAAATTAAGTACGGCTTTAAATGAAGGTAAACCAGCACGTCAAGTTAGTTTAACCGAAGAAGAAGCGGAGTCAGTCAAGTTACTAGGATTACTCACGGCTAAACCAATTATCTATGCCACAAACGTATCTGAAGATGATTTGGCGACTGGCAATGAATGGGTAGAACAAGTAAGACAGTTTGCTACCCAAGAAAATGCTCAAGTTGTGATTATTTCTGCACAAGTTGAATCTGAACTTGTTGACTTACCAGAGGCGGAAAAGCTAGAATTTTTGGAATCTTTTGGTGTTAAAGAAGGTGGATTAAAATCTTTAATTCACGCCACTTATGAACTTTTAGGATTGCGTACTTACTTTACTACTGGTCCAAAGGAAACTCGCGCCTGGACAATAAAAACTGGAATGTCCGCACCACAAGCTGCTGGTGTAATTCACACCGATTTTGAGCGCGGTTTTATTAGAGCAGAAACAGTTGCTTATAATGACCTTGTAGCAACTAATTCAATGAGCGGTGCTAAAGAAAAAGGCTTAGTTCGTAGTGAAGGTAAAGAATATATTGTTAATGAAGGAGATGTGATGTTATTCCGTTTCAACGTATAGCTTTACGGACAAGTACCTCGTTCCCAGGTTGAACCTGGGAACAAAATATAGGAGGCTCTGCCTCCGAATTATTGAAAATCTTGTACTTAATTTTCATTGCACATCCTCTGGGCTAAAATGCAACTACAAACTCTTTTTTTACAGCGAGATACTTAGTTTGTGATATTATCAATACTATGCTGCGAAGGTTCAAAATTAGAGTTATTCAGATAAATAACACGAAGGTCTTCTGGTAAAGCTACTTCTAATAAATGATACCCTTGGAGTAGTTGCGCTTTGACATCAGCAGCAGAAAGCATTTCACCTTCTGCCTGAAGATAAGCTGAAATTCTGGTTTCACTCCAATGGAAAGTTTGAGCCATTAATACCATCAAGCGCGTGATTGGTGGCAATTGCTCTAAAGCTTGTTCCATATAGCACCATAGCGGCGGAGAAGCTGCTTTTAGAGAGTAGTGTATCGACTCTACTGGCGGTAATTCTGCCTCGTTAATACATACTGCGGTCATGTTGATTAGCCAATTTTGGAAGGAACTAACTTCAGTACCCGTATCTTCGCGCAAATTTAAACCACCTAGCTCATAATAGATATGTCGCCAGGTTAGGGCAAATAGGTAATCCGCTTGCACAGGCGATCGCGCCGAATGCCGAATTAATGTATATACAATAGGACTATAACGACAAAAAATAGCAGTAAAAAATTTTCCTTGCTCTGGATAACGCTGAAACAAGGTAAGCAATTCCTGATCGCTATGATGGAACAGGGATTTGACTATCGGATGATTAGATTCAGGAAAATGCGGAATTTGCACAACTTTTCGTTACTCGCTTTTCTTGAGTTATTTATTGTAAATCACCCTTAATATATCGACTGATTTACATTGATCAAACAACTGAAAGATTTTTAGTATTATAATCCCAAAAAAAATCTCCACATATAAACTTGATTAATATGTTAAACTTGCTGGTAGCAGTGATTTTATTTATAGCATCATATATAATTTATTAGCTAGTTAAGCCTTGATATTATAGGAGCTTTTAGTATTCTGTGCCTCTAGATAGCTTATTTTCCACTCAAGGCATTATGGTGATGTTACTAGCAGCCTACGCGGTTGCTATGTGGATGTTCCTCACCAGTGCGCCAAAAGTTCACACCATTATGGTGTCTGATTTAGAAATAGCTCGACAGTTCTACGAAGGCTTACTAAATTTGCCTGTAGCAGAAGTGCCACTGCACTATTACTACAATTACGAGCAAACTCTGGGGGTTCCCAGTATCGACCCCCTGTATCTGTCAGCACCAATAGCAACTTCCCCTGTTAGAGGGGGAAATGGTTCTGAAGGATTGTGGTATCAACTGAAGAAAAATACTCAACTACACATCATTTCTGGTGCTAGCTTAGGGCAGAAAAACCGTCACCGTCATGTTTCCTTTGATCACGACTGCCTAGAGCAAGTACTAATGCGGTTGCAGTTACGTGGTATTAAGCATAAGATCCGTAGCGATAAACCCTTGAATTTTTTGGTTAAAGACTTAGATGGTAATGTGATTGAAATGAGCGAAGTTTCTAATTAGACATTTCTCGAAAAAGCGCATTAAAACCCTTGTAGAGACGCGAAATTTCGCGTCTCTACATTAATTTTTTTGGGGTAAACTGTAGTTGCTGGCAATGTAATAAAAAAAGCGGTAATAGTCGGTAAACTGCTTGCTTGGTGCTTGCGCCCGCCAATGATAAACCACTAAACCTCGATTTATGCTCAATGCCATAATGCTGCGATCGCTACCTAATTTTACTTGGAGTTGTCCAGTTACTCCCTGCTGAGTTGTAAAGTTCAGTTGTTCTTGCTGTGCAGTATTTTTGGCTGTAGAGGTACGACTCTTCAAAATCTTGCCTGATAAGCGATGTTCTGCCCAGCCCCGGATCTCAATTTCAGGTTGCTGTGGATCGCGAAATGCTTGCCCATCACGATTATCTGGCATTGCAGTAGCAATCCAGTTACTCGGATAAGGAAATTCAAACTGATAGCGTGGGTTGCGATAAATTTTCCAGGTTGCTGAACTATTCCTCGATGACTGGCAACCCTGTAACAATATAGTTAACAGAACTAGCACCCAAACTAGCCTGATATTACTGAAGATTCGGACATAGCTGGCAATAAACACAGGCATTACTTAATGAAAGCACTGTGCAATTTTTATTCATGCTCTAGCAGGTTATAACCGGAATATAAAGAAATGTAACAATAATGCTGTCATACTGGCTTAACATCTTGACAGTCTCAAAGTAAGTCGTTAATGTAAAAGAACATACCCGGGTAGAACGATTAAAAGTGATATGCAAGATAAGCAAAAGGTTACGTTATATCTTCCGCCGGGACTCCATCGACAGATGAAAATTCGCGCCGCCGTTGACTCTGAATCAATGTCTTCCATTGTCGAACGAGCGATCGTTTTTTATCTGGATCACCCAGAAGTAGTTGATGAGATCGAGTCCTCCTACGGACAAACTCACCAAATCTATGACTGCCCGAAGTGTGCTAATCCCGTAGTGCTTCGAGATGGTGAAATGGTGGCTCTAGGGAATCAACCGGGAGTGGTAGCTGAGGAACTGGCAAACCTTGAAGTTCGCGAAGAAGTATCTCGCAATGACTCTCAAGGAGAGCAAGAATTAGTTCCTTGTTAACAAGGTGGCGCTGATTGCGAATTTAGTGCCGATGATGATTTGGCAGTGTTTACACCGTCTTTAGTTAGGTCGATCGTCATGCAAGAAGAGCTCAATATCCTAATCCAAGCTCAATATCCTCTCATCTACCTCGTGACATCCGAGGAAGAGCGGGCAGAAAAAACAATTGCTGCGATCGCTCAGATGAAACCCCAATTAAGGCGTGTCTATATTTGGACTGTCACTCACGGCATCATCGAGTACGGTCAACCCCGCCACCTGACCCAACACAATACAGTTTCTCCAGAAGCTGCGGTTGAATGGGTGATTAGGCAGAAAGAACCAGGCATTTTTATATTTAAAGACTTACATCCATTTATAGATTCACCAGCCACAACTCGATGGTTGCGAGATGCGATCGCCGGATTTAAAGGCACAAATAAAGTTATTATTTTAATGTCGCCAGTACAGCATATTCCTATTGAACTGGAAAAAGAAGTAGTTGTAATGGACTACCCTTTACCAGACCTGGCAGAACTAAATCAAGTACTTTCTCATCAGTTAGATCAATCTCGCACTCGCAAAACTTCTACCGAAACCAGAGAAAAACTTCTCAAGGCTGCCCTTGGTTTAACTAAAGATGAAGCGGAAAAAGTTTATCGTAAGGCATACGTTAAAACTGGACGGCTGACGGAAGAAGAAGTTGATATTGTTCTTTCTGAGAAAAAGCAACTAATCCGTCGCAACGGCATCTTAGAATACATTGAAGAAGATGAAACAATTGATGCCGTCGGTGGTTTAGACGAGTTAAAGCGGTGGTTGAGACAGCGTTCAAATGCCTTTACAGAAAGAGCAAGAGAATATGGCTTACCTCAACCGAAGGGGATGTTAATCCTGGGTGTACCTGGTTGTGGTAAATCTCTGATTGCTAAAACAACTGCCCGTCTGTGGAGTTTACCTTTGCTACGTCTAGATATGGGGCGTGTTTATGACGGCTCTATGGTAGGACGTTCTGAGGCTAACTTACGGAATGCTTTAAAAACAGCAGAATCAATTTCTCCAGCTATTTTATTTATTGATGAGTTAGATAAAGCTTTTGCTGGTAGCAGTGGTTCTGCGGATTCTGATGGTGGTACTTCCAGCCGGATCTTCGGTTCTTTTCTTACCTGGATGCAAGAAAAAACTTCTCCAGTATTTGTAATGGCAACAGCGAACCGTGTGGAACGTTTGCCAGGGGAGTTTCTACGCAAGGGTAGATTTGATGAGATTTTCTTTGTTGACTTACCAACGCCAGAAGAGCGGGAAGAAATATTTAAGATTCATCTGATTAAGCGGCATAGAGATATCGAACGCTTTGATATCGAACAACTGGCTAAAGTAGCTGATGGTTTTTCCGGTGCAGAAATTGAGCAAGCACTAATCGCTGCAATGTACGACGCTTTTGCTCAAGATCGGGAATTCTCTCAACTAGATATTATTGCAGCCATTAAAGCGACTATGCCGCTTTCTCGGACAATGACTGAGCAGGTTACAGCCCTACGGGATTGGGCTAGACAGCGCGCGCGACCTGCTGCGTCCTCCGTCGCCGAATATCAGCGATTGGAGTTTTAACAGGCTTTCTCCTGCTCCCAACAGGGGTAAAGGCTAGCAGATTGCTAGCAGTTTGACAAAAGTACCGCAAAGAGCGGTGATTCAAAAACAAAATGTTGTCGTTTATTTAACTCTCTACTGGAGGAAACCCAAATGTCACACTTTAGCACTCTACGCACCAAAATCACCGATGCAGAAATTTTGAAAGCTTCTCTGCGTGATTTAGGCATTAGCGTTAAGTCAGAAGCTGATGTTCGTGGATATAACGGACAGCGCGTTCGTGCAGACCTAGTTGCCGTTTTGGAAGGCGAATACGATCTAGGTTGGTCTCGGAATGGCGACGGCTCTTTCGACCTCATCGCTGACCTGTGGGGCGTTGCTAAAAAGCACAATCAAACTGAACTGATTAATTCAATCAATCAAAAATACGCAGTTAACAAAACCTTGGCTGAAGTTAAGAATCGCACAGGTCTAAAAGATGCCAACGTTAAGTTGGTTCTGCAATAGTCTTGTTTTGTTCTGCGCGTTCCCAAAAAGCGGGTTAATCGAAATCTAGATTAACCCATTTTTTTTATCAATAGCAAAACCCAGCTTACAATTGTAACCTGGGAATATTTTTTTTATTATACATCTTAAAAAAATCAGGACTTACGCAGTTACTCCA
>JBARVL010000354.1:0-16736 GCA_049646245.1 Crinalium sp.
AAACTATGTTACGTCGTGCGAAAAGCTCCTTTTGCCGCAGCGCATTTAATTGATGCTGATATTACGGTTGATTTTCAGGAGTTGACAACGCCGAGCGATCGCGTTGCAGTCATCGCCACACTTCCCTTAACTGATAACGAAGTTTGGACAACCTTTCAACCAGGAGAATTAATAGTCTTTCAGGATGGATTGCCTATTAATAATTTTAGTTAGAATTATAGCATAAAATCTTCTAACTTTTATGTTTGAAACCATTATTTTTTTGCTCATCATTGGGCTAATAGTTACTGCAATTTTAATCAATCCTGTATTAATCAAACAACGACGCAACAGAATAAAACAGCGCACATTCCCTCCTATTTGGAATGCGATTCTTGAAAATAACCTGCCCATTTACTACAGTCTTTCTCCTGCTGAACGCAAACGGCTTCAGGGACATATCCAAGTATTTTTAGCCGAAAAACAATTTATTGGCTGTCAAGGATTACAGGTAACAGAAGAAATGAAAGTAATTATTGCTGCTGTTGCGTGTTTACTTTTGTTGAATGAGCGAGGGAGTTATTTTTCAAAACTGCGATCAATTCTGGTTTACCCCAGTGCTTATTTTGTCAATGAAACAACGGCTATGGGAAATTATGTTGTTGAGGAAAGGCGCGTCGCTAGATTAGGCGAATCTTGGACAAATGATCAATTAGTATTATCTTGGGAACAGGTAAAACAAGATACTTATAACTGGAAAGATGGGCATAACGTTGTATTACATGAATTTGCCCATCAATTAGATCAAGAAGATGGCAAAGCTGAGGGTGTGCCGATTTTGCAGAAAAACTCAGACTATCAAATTTGGTCACAAGTTATGACAGAAGCATATCAACAATTTTGTAATGATGTGCAATTAGGTGTAAAAACTGTTTTAGATAGTTATGGTGCAACCAATCCCGCAGAATTTTTCGCCGTAGCTACAGAGACATTTTTTGAGAAACCGCAACAATTACTGAAGAAGCATCCAGCACTTTATGAGCAGTTGCAAAGTTATTATCAATTAGATCCTGTGCAATGGCATTAAACTCTTTTAAAGAATTAATAACTCTATTTTTCCCTGCACTTCTTCAATCACATCTTCCGGCACAGACTCAACAAATTGAATATTTCGAGCCTTCCAATCTAAGCATTTAATTTGATCTGAAAGAATAACTCCATAGGTTTTTAAATTCGTTGGTAGAAGCACTTCAAAAGGATAGCTCTTCTGCTGCTTAGTAATAGGCATCAATAAAGCTAGGGATGTTTTTTCATTATAGGTATGAGGAGAAATTACAAAAGCAGGTCTATACCCCTTTTGCTCATGTCCTTTTGTTGGATCAAAGTCCAAATAAACAATATCTCCCCGACTAGGAATATAAAAATTTGCTTGTTCTACCAAACTTCATTCCCCACGACTACTCCAGTATCAACTTCAGCATGAAGATTTTCTGGCGTGATTCCCTCAACAAGTTCGTCAAGTGAGTATCGCTTATGCTTTCTAGGCTTGACTACCAAAGTTCCATCTACCACACCAATATTTACTTCTGAACCTTCAGATACATGGATTTCTTTAGCTAAATTTTGTGGGATGCGAACAGCAAGACTGTTTCCCCACTTTGTCACAGTTGCAACCATAAGAAATCAATAATCAATAAATGAGCGTCAAAAAACTTTCACAAATATCGTGCCTACAATAAAGTAGATACGATGTATCTACACTATAGCAGCTATGTTTGAGAAAGTGTCAGGAATATTAAGCTAACTAGAACTTTGCATTGCATACCGACTAATTCAGGGAAAGTAATTTTGGGACGAGTCATGCCTCAACTCCTTTACAGCAATGTGTTTAGCACTGCTCAACCTACTTTCAGCCATCCAAACACCTGATCGACAGTTAAATCTAATTTTAGAAATTTTGGTATGGGCAGGCGATCGCTACCTAACAAGATGCGCCGTGTTGTTCAAATAACTGTTGAAAGTTACGTGCTGTTTGTCGCATGAGCGATATTTAAACATTTATAATAACAATTATCGCTTTGAGAGCTTGCAATGGATGCCTTAGTTCAAGAACTCGATACAAAACTGAGTCAATGGCAACCTGACATCGCCAAACAAGTACGGCTATGCCTTGCAGAAATTATTGAACTGGCAGACCAAGATGCACTAGATATTCTTCGTTCTAGAAGTGTTGAGCAAGAAGTATTAGATTTAATTGATGAAGCTTAAACCAGGTGAAGTTTGGTTAGTAGATTTAGGGCTTGCAGCCAAAATGCGCCCTGTTGTGATTGTGTCTCGTGATGATCCAACTCCGCCACGAGCTTTGGTGATCTATGTACCAATCACTACACAAAATCGCGGTAGCGCATACGAGGTGGCACTACCTAAAGTGCCATTTTTGCATCAAGGCTCTGTAGCTAATGTACAAGGTTTAGGGTCAATCCCGGCTGTGAGACTTGAGCGTAAACTGGGTGAATTACCCAATCAAGTGATGTTCAAAATCAAACAAGCTTTGGTGTTTGCATTAGATTTGGAAGCAGAAGAACAACAGGATGATAGCGTGAATAAACAAGATGATTCGTAATTAAGAGCGATCGCATCACCGATAATCTCAAAGTAATTCAATCTTAAATATCCAGGACTTACGCGCATTCAACGACACAATCACGCTTTGTAGGGGCGGGTTGCACCTCAAGTTATGCTGCCAAACCATTGATATATATAAACCCGCCCCCAACACCAGAGGATGATTTATGCGTAAGTCCTAATATCGCTATTTTGTTAATTTTCTTCAACACCTAACTTACTTCCGTTTTGCCTTCGCAGCCCTCGACTCAATTGTGAATGCTGGAATTTCTTGCAACTCAGTTTCACTTAGGCTGTATTGTTCACAAACCAAACTTAGACGAGTACCATTCGTTTTAACCGCATTAACAGAATGGGTTAAATCGCCTTGAAAATATACGAGCGTATTAACTTGTGGTTTAATCTGTCCAACTTGCTGTTTAGGAGAACGTAACACTAATTCTCCCCCTTGCAGGTTTGACGGTACTTGCACATACAGCACACTCACAACTAAGGGAGGCTCAATAGTTTTGCAATAAGACCGCAATGAGCGATCGATATGTGGATCGACGCGCGAACCTTCTTGGAGTACAAGAGGATTGAGGTAGAAAGCATTACAATTAGGCTGTAACGCTTTTTCTATATAGGGTTTGAAAAAAGGAAACCGCTTTTCTACTTCCGCAATTTGCGATCGCTGAAACACTACTGAAAAACCTTTAGTGCCAACGAAGTCACGATTGAGATTATTAATTGCTAGATAAGAACACGCCAGAATCTCTCCTCGCAAGTCGTTGAGGTAACTGATGGGGAAGGCGTTGGAATGTTGATGATAGTATTTCAAGGAATTTAATAGGCGTAGCGACAGTAGATCAATCCACAGGATTACATTATGCCTGAAAGCTAATAAGTTATCCTTAATTTGAGAGTGAAACTGTTATGAACGGGAAAAGCGCGTGGATCAGTTATTTAATATACATACTTTAATTGAAATCTTGCTGGGGATTAGTTTAAGTGCAGCATCAGGGTTTCGAGTTTTTGTGCCATTGCTGGCGCTGAGTACTGCTGCTGTCTTTGGTCATATAGATTTGCCAACTAATTTTGATTGGATTGAAAACTCCCAAGCATTAGCTGTATTTGCTGTAGCCTCTGTATTAGAAATAGGAGGTTATTACATTCCTTTATTTGATCATATTTTGGATGTGGCTGCAACACCTGCCTCTATTCTTGTCGGCACTATTATCACAGCTTCGTTAGCCCCCGATATGAATCCTTTGGCGCAGTGGACATTGGCATTGGTAGCAGGTGGAGGTACTGCTGGTATTACAAAAGGGTTTATGAATCTATTTAGGGCAACTTCTACAGCAACTTCTGGGGGATTAGGTAATCCTGTAGTAGCAACGATTGAGTTAGTTGCTGCGATCGCACTCTCACTATTAGCATTAACTTTACCCGTTGTAGCTGGTATTGCGGTTATTGGTCTTTTGGCGATCGCTATTTCCAAACTCTGGCAATTCTTCTCTCGTTTCCGTACCAATACACCAAACACTTTATCTCAATAGGTAGAGAAATTAGTTAATTATTTGCAGTAGTTATTTTCTGGGGTAAACTACATGAGCGTTATGAATCAACAGAGCGATCGCATTAGTTCGTTTGCTCTGTAACAAGCTACTGGCGGTATTTCAGCTATCTTCAAGCCAAAGATTCAGTGCTATCTAGTTAACCGTTAATTGAGCAATACAGGCTACCTACGACTGAAATGAAATATTTCTTAATCATATATGAAAGCAGATAATCATTAATTGTAAAGTTTAGTTTAATAATGATCCGATCCCAAAAAGTATAGTATTCTGATAGTAGAAGCTAATAAGCTGATCAAGTAAAAGTTAATAGTTAAGTCCCAATAAAAAAGGAGGTTCAACATAGTTTCCTCGATCAATTTATTGGCTATAATCGCACCAAATTCAAAACATCTTCTTGATATTTCCTAATTTATTAACAGGGAGATATGTAGCTGATACTTTACTTGGGCTTAATCCTAAAAGGAAGCCTTTCATCAGCACAGCTTCAAGAAAAATCAACCAATAATAGGAAATCATTCCCAGAGAATGTTTTGGATAGTGAATAGTCTAGTTCATAATCAACAGGAGGTTAAACAATAGATTCCTCAGTAGATGTGTTAGACCCAATTCCAGCCAAATCCAAGCATAGTCTTGATCTTTCCTCTTTAACCTAATAGGGAGAAATGTAGCTGATAAATTAAACTGACTCAATCATAAAATGAAGTCTTTAATCAGCACAACTCCAAGAAAACTCAACTAATAATAGGAAATAATTCCAATAGACTATCTTGGATAGTAGAAATAGCTACTACTCAACAGGAGGTTAAACAATAGATTCCTCAGTAGATGTGTTAGAGCAAGTTACAACTAAATCCAAGCATCCTCTTGATATTTTCTCTTGAAAAAAATAGGGAGCAATGTAGCTGATAACTTAATTTAGGTTAATCCTCAAAGGAAGCCTTTAATCAGCGCAACTCTAAGTAAAGTCAACAAATATTAGAGAATGATTTAAAGAGAATAGTTTGGATAGTGAATTGTTTAGTTATGAATCAGCAGAAGTCTCAACAGAGATTTCTAGGGACATTGGTTTACTTCGATTGCAACAGCATCCAGGCAGGTTATTAATATTTCCTCTTTTTCACAGTGAGTTCTGTAACTGATCGTTGACTTGAATTAATTCTCCCCAAGTCTTTGCTCAACTGAACTCAGACTAAATCCAAGATGGATGAGGGAATAATTCAAAATAACTGTTTTGGGTGCTGTTGTTGTTTTTAAGCTATTCCACATTTAAAGTGCCTAAAATAGCAATGTGTTCCTCTATAAGAAGAACACATTGTTTTATATGACAATGGAGATGACTAATTATTTTTGATAGAAGAGAATAACGTCACCGCCACTGAGTACATCAATTGCAACAACTTGACCGACGGCTACTTTATTATTGTTGAGAGCGTTTTTGATCACCTCGTTGTTATTAAGCACATCCCGTAGATTCAAAATCTCTACGTTATTCCTATTCAGCGCATTGTTCAAGGCTTCGACGTTGTTGCCATTCAGCACGTCTGTGACATTAACGACGCGAACATTTTCAACAGTTAGATCGTTGAGAGCGTTAAGTTGACCAATCTCAACAACGATATTATTGAGTGCTGTAATTAAATTTCCAGTATTAACTTGTGGTGTTACAGGAGTAGTTATCTGTGCTTGACCAACTACAGGAACACCTAACATTAAAACACCAGCACCAAGCAACGAAGCTAGACCAAGTTTTTTGAAATTCATAGTTGAAAAATTCCTATCAAAATATTTTGTTCTTATCTGTAAACCACGATACTGAATTAAATTATTGTTCATACTCTGTCGTTAGCACGAGTTTTGACTAATAAAAAAGTATTGCTTAGGCTAGAGATATATTTGTGATTTGAGTAGTCGTCGCCTTGAATAAATTACTCAAAATATAGGTACAGAGTTACGGGTCACTAGCCTGTAACCACATGGTATAAGGGATTTTTGCAATAAGTATATGCTGGGAAATTTGAAATTTTAAGGGACTTTTGATTTCTAAGTTTTGAGTGAATATCTAATTTTTTTATTCAGAGATTAAGATTCAAAACTATTTGTGAGAAAGTCTAGGGATTTGCTACGGAAAAAGTATTACATTGTTCAGGTTGTCCGGTTTGAATACCTCGCTTAAACCAACGGACTCGCTGTGCTGAACTACCATGTGTAAAAGAATCAGGGACAATTTGCCCAGTTGACTGACGTTGCAAGCGATCGTCTCCAATACTACTTGCAGCATTTAGCGCTTCATCAACATCTCCTGCTTCAAGGATTTGTCGTGCTTTATCAGCATGGTTTGCCCAAACCCCAGCGAAACAGTCTGCTTGTAACTCTAAGCGAACTGAAAGTTGATTTGCTTCTGTGCGACTAACTTGACGTTGGAGTGTCTGAACTTTACTAGAAATTCCCATTAAATTTTGGACATGATGCCCAACTTCGTGAGCAACTACATACGCTTGGGCAAAGTCTCCAGGTGCATTGTATTTATATTTCAAATCCTGATAAAACTTTAAGTCAATATAGACTTTTTGATCGCGGGGGCAATAAAATGGACCAACTGCTGAATTAGCAGAACCGCAAGCAGACCGTACTGCATCTGAAAAAATCACTAATTTGGGTTCTACATAGTTTTGTCCCATCTGCCGAAACAAGTTATTCCAGGTATCTTCGGTATCTGCGAGGACGACTGAAACGAACTCAGCCATGCGATCGCTTGCACCATCTTGTCGTGTTTGAGGCGCTTGCTGTGAGGTGCGATCGCTAGGTGCTTGTCCCTGCTGCAATATCACACTGGGATCGCCTCCCAACAAGGTAACGATCACCGCCAGAACAATTGTCCCTATTCCACCCCCTACGACAGGAGCCGAAATTCCCGATCCGCGCCTATCCTCAACATTACTGCTTCGACGACCTAATTCCCAGCGCATAACCCCAAGTCTCCAACTACTCAATCTGGCAGAAGTTAGCAAGGCGCTATCCTGCTCAAGCTATACTTTCCACAGTCCACCCAAGATATTAGTTAATTTATCTCTGTAATACCTCTATCAGAGGGACAGCAAGCGTTTGAGCGATAGTCATACTTAGGGAAGGCTAGAAAGCTATTTTCAAGGCTTTAACTAGCTAAAGAAAAAGCTGATTCAGCAGTTTTAGGCAACTCAATAAGTACAAAGTAATTACTTGGATAAAGATAATCTTCATGGGATTCATCAATGATGCGAATCATCTGATGTGTAGCAGCATTAGTATCAGGAACAACCTGATAAATTTTTCTAACTTCTAATGAAGCTTCATAATCTTTATTGCTGATACAAACAACAAATTGAGTTTTGAGATTAGTGGAAGGCATGATTACTCCGATAAAATAAATTTAATGCTGATAATTTCAAAATTCAAATAAGTTTAACTCCTCATACAGAAATTTAATAAATTAAGCCGATTTTAAATCCTCTTCTCTACGAAAGCACGAATTTCATCACGACTCAATTCAATTGGATTATTACGGTTGTGAGTATGGTCAAGAATTTTAGTCAAATCATCAGCTTGAATGCCGTAATCTCCCAATTTTGGCAAGTTTAATTGTTCTGTCCACTCTTCTAAAATTGCTACCAGTGCATCGCAGTAATATACATTTGATTTACCTGATTCTTTAGATAAAAGTTGTCCTAACCGCGCCATTTTTGCAACGGCTGGACTATCAGGTTGACGAAGTTGCAACGCTTGCCAGTTAGCGCGAACTGCTGCTGCCATTAACGTACCGCAGATTACTCCATGTGGAATTGGGAAAAATCCCCCGATGGGAGATGCTAAACCATGCACAATTCCTAATCCGGCATTTGCTAAAGCGATTCCAGAACAAAGGGAGGCGTAAGCCATGCTTTCGCGCACCGATACATCTTCTGCACCTTCACCGCAAGCTAACAAAAGATTATCTGCGATCGCTTCTAATCCACTTAGGGCGATCGCATCAGTTAGCGGTGAAGCAGTAGGAGATAAATAAGGTTCTAGCAGTTGCGTAAAAGCATCCATTCCGCAAGCTGCGGTAATGTGACGCGGACAAGATGTTAACAGCTTGCCATCAACAATCACAGCATCAGGAATAAAATTATCGTGGCGCAAAGATTTTTTATAGCCGTTTTCCCCTACTTCACTAATCACGGCATTTTTAGTAACTTCTCCCCCAGTACCAGAAGTTGTCGGGATGGCAATATAAGGAACTTTCACCCCACTATGGGGAATATTGCGTCCTACGCCTTCTAAATGGTCAAATATAGAATTATTGTGAGGTAGCATTGCCGCGATCGCTTTACCTGCATCGATCGCACTACCGCCACCAATCCCTACAACCACATCTATTGCAGATTGACGATATTCTGCACAAATGCGATCGATTTCTGAAGTAGTGGGTTCTCCTGCACAGATAACTCGGTGGAGAATAATACTAGATGTTGATAAAAGGGATGCGATCGCATCAAATTGACCAGAACATTCTAGAGATTTTCCACCCGTCACCAATAAAACTGTTTTACCGTTAAACTCACGAATCAGCTTTGGTAACTGTTGCAACTTCCCAGTACCAAAGTGAATCGGCGGAACCTTAGCGAAGAAAAAAGCAGCGATAACCATTGATATAAATTAGTTAAGGAGCAATCACACTATAGGGAATACCTTTACGAGGTTCAGCCATCCAATGTGCTACAGTATCCCGCCAAGTTAAGTAATGCTCAGTTTGCTTGTGTGCGGCTGCACCCTCATCAGATTGATATGCTTCATACAAAATAAACTTGCTAGGATCTCCCTGATCTTGAAGAACATCAAAACGCATATTTTGCGGTTCTTTAATCGAATTTTCGTGATTAATTTTAGTTGCTTTAATAAATTCTTCAATGTGTTCCGGTTTAACCCAAACGTGAACGCAGGTAACAATCATTAAACTCCCCCCCTATTTCCTTATGCAAGTTATTTTAACTAATTGACGGATACTCTTAACGAATTTAATTTTTCACCTCTCACCTACAATGAGAGTAACTTTGAATATTCCCCCTTCCCTAGTAGGGAAGGGGGCTAGGGGGTTAGGTTTAATTAGATTTATAGGACTTACGCACCCAAAGGCTGAAACCTAGATCCCTCCTAGTAGGGTTTAAAGAGGGAAATTCAAAGTCCCCCTTTTTAAGGGGGATTTAGGGGGATCTAGAAGTAAGTCCTGTTTACATATTTATCACTATCCAAACTAAACCTATTATCATAAAAATCTTAGTAATGCCAATAAACTACTGTAGCTTAAATCCCTTAGCTGCTAATTGCTGGCGCAGACTTTGAATAATTACATCATCCAGAGTCTTTTCACCACGATTAGCACTAAGTTGGCGTTGCTTTTCCACATATTGACTACGTTTTTGGGATAAGTCGCGGATCGTTTCTTTAATAGCTTCTCTTTCCGCTTTCTTAACTGCTACATATTCTTGCTTTTGAGCTAAAGTCATACCCTGCATAACTTTCGGTAAAGCATCATTTGATAATTTATCCCAGGTAACTCGTCCTTGATCGAGAGCATCGATCAAGTCCCAAGAAGCATTGTTATAATATGCAGAAACTTTAGAACTACCGCGCGTCACCACATTTACGCCAGAATTACTATCTTCAACAGCCTGACGTTGTTGCCCAACTTCTCCTTCTGCACCATAAGGAATGTAGGTTTGATTGAGTTTAGTATTCAAAGATTGAAGTTGCTCATCGTAAGGCGACTTAACAAATTCAATCTTTTTGTCTTGGTTAATATTGAAGTTGCTACCTTTCCCTAAATTAGCTCCTGAAACCCAAAGTTGTCGCTCCTCACTTTCTGCTGAATCGCAATAGATAGTATTAACTAACGTATCTTTATTAACAGCCAGATTAACAGCTTCACTCCACAGTACTGCACCTTGATCGAATGGTTCATTCCCGGCAATAAAAATAACGCGAAAATCTTCCTTATCTTTACTCCAATTTAATTGTTGTACGGCAGAGCGAATTACCCAACCTGCATATTCTTCACCGCCTTTGGTTTGAATACTAAATAGTTTTTCGGAAACCCGATCTAATTCCGGCGTAAAGTTAGTTAGCTGTCTCACATAACCTTCGGAAGAAGGTAAAGTATCATTACCATAATGGTAGAGAGCAACTTCTAATTGTGGTACTTCGCCATTTTTAGTTACTTTAGTTAAATTATTAACAATTTGCCAAAGTTGAGTACGAGTTTGATCGATTAGCCCATCCATGCTATTACTAGAATCTAAAAGGATGGCAATTTGAATTTTAGCTTTAGCAAAAGCCTTGGTAGGAAAACATAATATGCTTAAGGCTAGGGTTGTCGCGAATAGAATGCGGGTAAGTTTCAGCATGGTTATAATTTATATATCAAACAGGGTTTTATGCTCATCTAAATTTAATTTATCCGCTATATCTTAATTACTCTGTATTAATAACAAAACTTAAAACTAAAACAATTGCAGGGTTCTCCGCTCATTTGCTGACTATCATCAATTAGAGATGCCAATCGCCTAAGTGGGATTTGCACCTCTTAGTGTTACAGAAAACAATTGTTTGATTGCAGTTGAATTGGGATATGAGTTTGCACTACACATTTACAGATGCCCGCATACTGAGTTAGCAATAAACTGTGATATCTTCACCGCATTTATCTACCAGATAACACAAAGACTGGAAGCGAAGACTAACCAGTTGTTCGTATAACGGGTTTAGCTTGCATAGTGGTGGAATGTGAAAAACATTGTAACCAAATATTTTGATATCTCGTTCAAAAGGACATTGCGCTGGAATGAGTTTGCAAAGCAACTGCGCTATCTTAGGGTCATTAATTTTTATGTTTTCTAACCACTGACGTATAGGATGTAGTAGGTCAGTACTATAACTGCTTTTAGTTAAACTAATCATCTGTTTAGTCTCTTCTTACTATCTTCTCTAGTTTTTACTAGGTTTAAGAAGATCAGAATATGCAATCAGAGGCAAATTAATCACTTATAAGTAATTTAAGGATGAATGTATAGAGAGAATCTGCGGGGAATGGATTACACCAGTTCTTTTCTCTGCTAATCTCTAATAGAGCTATACCAACTTGCACCCAAAAAGATAATTAGATCTAGAACTTACGCACCGTGCCTGAAACCTAGATCAGAACTAGCCCCCCTTAAAAAGGGGGGGATAATTCAAAGTCCCCCTTTTTAAGGGGGATTTAGGGGGATCTCTTCTAACGCCACTTGCAATTGATTCATGTTATTAAAAATCCGTCCCAGCCGACGAGTACACAGCTTTTCTAAAACTCGTCGTTATCAAAGCAAATTGTTTGTTTGGCTAGTGCCGCTACTAGCCATTCTACTATGGCTGGGTTATAAGGAAATTAAAAGTTATTTTGTACAACCTCAAGTAATTTTTGTTTTAGGTGGGGAAACATTGCGAGAGCAATTTGCGGCTAAATTTGCTCGTCAGCACCCTAATCTACCAATAGTGGTTTCTGGAGGTGCGCCAGAGGGATATGCCAAAAGAGTCTTTACTAAAGCTGGTATTAACTGGAAGCAGGTACACCTAGACTATCAAGCGGTGGATACTGTAACTAATTTCACTACTGTTGTAGAGCAATTTCAAGCTAAAGGAATTAACAGCGTTTACTTAATTACCTCTGACGATCATATGCTACGCGCTCGGATTATAGGTGAAGTTGTTTTTGGTAGCAGAGGAATTACTATTAAACCAGTATCGGTCAATACAGGGCGATCGCCTGAATCTGTTGAAAAATCTTTGCGTGATGGAGCCAGAGCGATTGTATGGTGGGCTACTGGCTATACTGGTGCTACCATTGCTCGTCAGTTAAAACAGCCTAAAAATTAAGCTGAGATTTCCTGAACTAGCACATAAGGTTGCACAATTAAAGCATGAAATCGTTTTGTGCGATCGCTATTCCAAACTGCCATCTGCTCTACTGATGGTTTAGCGATCAATTGTTCTCCTATCCAATGTTGTATAGAAGTAACATTATCATTGGCGATCGCAACACCAACATCTATCAAATCTAAACCCTTAGAAACAACTACCACAACCTCACGCTGTACGTGCGGCTTCAGCCAATCCCACTCAGCTTGATCAACGGCTTCTGCTAATTCTGCTCTTAAGTCCGACATTTCCTTAAATTAATCTTTAATCCAACCTATATAAGTTTCTATAACTATGTCAACCCAATTAAATATTAGATGTAATTTTTGAACTCCCCCTACCTCCTCTGCCCCTCTGCCCCTCTGCCCCTCTGCCCCTCTGCCCCTCTGCCTCCTCTGCCTCCTCTGCCCCTCTGCCCCCCTACCTCCTCTGCCCCTCTCCTTACCTTATGCCTCTGCCTTCATTTCATCAATTTCAAACAAGCTCACAATCACCCCAGTAATTGGAATAGCAATAAAAACTCCTAACAAACCTGCTACTTTAGCGCCTACTAACAATGCAAAAAATACCACTACAGGGTTAATATTCAGAGAATTTTGCATAATTCTAGGAGCAATAAAATTATCTTGAATTTGCTGAATAATAATACAAACTATCAACACTGTAATTGATAACCAAACCTTTTGAGATAAAACTATTAAAAATATTATCCCCACTCCTAATGTTGCACCTATGCCTGGAATAAGATCAAAAACTCCCGCAATTATTGCTAACAGTAATGGAAACGGTACTCGCAAAATTAAAAATACCACAAATGTTGTTGTAGTCAAAAAGAGACACAGCAGCAGCTGACCTCTAAAGAACCCTAAAAAGTTGCGTTGAATTAAATAATTAAATCTTTTTTGTAAACTCTGAGGCATTATTTTTAAAATTAATATCCACAGTCGCTCCCCATCCAACAACATAAACAAAGCAACAACTGCAATTAAAATTAAATTTAAGAAATTAGCAAAAAATATCTGTAAAGTTGCCAAACTATAACCAATGCCTACCCCCAAACCTGCTACAACTTGATCTCGCCATTGCTCCGGTGTCGCTGTCAAATTAACCCTAATGTTACGGGCTTGCAGAAAATTTTCTACCCTCTCTACAACTGGTACTAAAGAATTTATAAAAGTTGTTAAACTTTCAACTAATTGTTGACCTTGCGAAATAACAGTTATACCTACTGAGAGTGTTAAACCAATGATCATAGCCATACCCAGGAAATACACCAGGGAAACAGCTAATCCATGCGGTAAATAACGATTAAGCCAGCGTACAGGATAACTCAATAAAAAAGCTAAAATCGCTGCAAAGGTAAAAATAACAATAACTGCTTGAAAATAATCTAAAAGCTGCACCAGCGCCCAACCACAGGCAAATAGTAGCAAGAATCTAATCAAAGCGGAGTTGTTTAAACGATTCCAAAAATAATTTGTTGGCGGCTCATTCATAATTTATAGCGGTCAGCAGTCAGCTATCAGGAGTCAGCTTTTTTCAAAGCTTTTGTTTACAAGGATTTCAGAATAAATGCGTGTCCTAACTGCCTATTTAGGTTGCTAGATCAAGTTGTTTAAGTTTTACCATTACAACTTGTCAATCGCTTTGTGTCTGTGGGTAGATTATTTAACGTCCCAAATCGTGCATAGCATTAATTACCTCTGCACATTTTTGAGTTACTGCCTCTAATTCATTACGTTTACTTGATGGCGGGGGAGGAATTAACTCACCAATTCTCACTGTAATTGGTACTTTCTGAGGAATTGCAGCACCTTTTTTGAGAATTTTCTCAGTTCCCCATAAACTAACAGGTAATAATGGCGCATTTGCTTTTGCCGCAATCATCGCAGCGCCCAATTTAGGAGAGTGAATTCGCGCATCTGGCGTGCGAGTTCCTTCTAAAAATATTCCTGCTGCCCACCCAGCTTCTATAGAAGCTAGTGCTGCACGAATGGCACTGCGATCGCTCTTTCCCCTTTTCACCGGATAAGCACCGTAAAGCGTAATTGCTTGCTTTAAAATCGGAACTTGAAAAAGTTCTTCTTTTGCCATATAAGCCACTGGACGACCCACATAACTAGATAAAATTGGTGGGTCAAAGTCACTAGCATGATTGCTCACTACCAGCAGTGGTCCTGCCATTGGCACGTTTTCCGTCCCATAGACTTGCGCGTTAAAGTAAACACGCAATGTCGGCATGATAATTGACCACTTAAACGCGCGGTACAATACCAAGCTGACAAAAGGTTCCCGACTTCTGCTAGGTTCAATTGGCTGCATAACTGGTGGCAAGCTGTAAGTCAGCAGCGTTACTAACGTTTTCCAACTTTATATCAGGGTGAGAGCGTTTAATTAAGCCAGTTAATACTTTACCAGGTCCAACTTCTACAACTTTACTAATATTTTCTACTGGTAATTGCTGACAAATTTCTCGCCAACGAACAGAACCCGTCATCTGACGCTTAATTTGTTCCTTCAAAACGTCAGCATTTACAGCAGGTAGAGGTTCTACATTAGAAAGTACTGGTACTTGAGCATCTGCAAATGGCACTGATGCCAATAATTTCTCATACTCGGCGGCGGCTGTTGCCATAAACGGAGAGTGAAAAGCTCCTGATACGTTTAAAATTACAGAACGCTTGGGCTTTAGTTGAGCTATTACTGCTTGTGTCGCTGCTGGTGTGCCAGAAATGACAACTTGACCATCACTATTGTCATTAGCTAACACTACATCAGGTGATTGCGCGATCGCATTTTCTAACTTTTCTCTGTTAAACCCCATCACGGCGATCATCATTCCGCCAGTAACTCGAGCCATTAATTCTGCCCGTTGCTTCACTAAGCGTAAGCCAGACTCGAAATCAAACACACCAGCAGCATATAAAGCAACATACTCTCCCAAACTATGACCAGCAACTAAGTCGGGCTGACGACCTTGCTGGCGCATCAAATCAACTAAAATACTTTCTACAACATAAAGACAAGGCTGCGTATAAAGAGTACGTGATAACTTTTCTTCTTCACCTTGACAAATTTCTGATATAGACCAGCCTAAAATTTCCTCAGCTTGCTGAAACTTAACTTTTGCTGCCGATAAGTCTAGCAAGTCAATTCCCATCCCAATTGCCTGAGAACCTTGCCCAGGAAATACCCATGCAGTTTTAGTCATTGGTCATCCGTAATTGTTGATTAGTTCTTTTAAAAAAAATTGCTCAAAAGCGAAATTTTTTCACAAATTTCTCAAATTTAAACACTCACTCACAAGAAGCAAACAGTTAATAACTTAAACGCAATTGCGTTTAAAATCCTAATTTACTCCCCACTCCTCACTCCTCACACCACACTCCGCACCGCTAAAAATCGTTACTCTTCACTCCTCCTCCCTCCCCCATTTAAAAATGGCTGCGCCCCAACTTAGTCCTGCACCAAAACCAGAAGTTGCAATTATATCTCCAGGTTTAATTTTCCCGGACTGCACAGCTTCACTAAGGGCAATGGGAATAGAGGCAGCAGAAGTATTGCCATAAAGGGCAAGGTTGCTGATTACTTTGTGGTTAGGTATATTCAACCGTTGAGCAACTGCATCCAGAATTCGTTGATTAGCTTGATGTAACACTAACCAGTCGATTTTGTCAACAGTAATTTCAGCCCTAAATAAAGCTTTTTCAATTACTTCTGGGACTTTTTGGACAGCAAAGCGATAAACTTCTTTGCCATTCATCGTAATTGGCTGATAAGTGCCATGACCGATCGCAACGCCATCGAGTAAATCTTTGGATTGTGCCGAGTATGCTAGGTTAAGGCAATTATTCTGAGTGCCATCACTACGGAGTTCAAATCCTAACAAGCGATCGCTTTCCGAAGCCTGTAACACGACAGCACCAGCACCATCCCCAAATAATACACAAGTACCGCGATCTGACCAATCTACCCAGCGTGACAGAATATCTGCACCTATTAGCAGCACGTTTTGATAAACGCCAGTGCGGATATACTGAGCAGCAGTAACTAATCCAAACACAAAGCCAGAGCAAGCAGCAGTTAAATCAAATGCTACGGCTCGGTGTGCGCCTATTTCTGCTTGAATTTTACAGGCAGTACCAAACAAATCATCTGCTGTGGAAGTAGCCAAAATGATCAAATCTAAATCATTTGGTGTAATTCCAGCCATAGCGATCGCTTTTTGAGCAGCAACAGATGCCAGAGTAGTTAAAGACTCTTGGTTTGTTGCCAATCGTCGCTGCCTAATCCCTGTGCGTGTGCTAATCCACTCATCGGATGTATCAACAACCTGCGTCAGCTTTTGATTATCAACAATCTCTGCTGGCGCAGCCGAGCCACTTCCTGTAATGGCAATACCTACCCCTGATGGTTTCAACAATATTAATCTCCGTCAGTTGCTTGGGCAGCAGCGATTCTTGTCTGTGACTGAATTCGCTCTAAAACTTCGTTATCAACAGCTTCTTTAGCAATCCGAATTGCATTAAAAATGGATGGCGCTTGAGAACTACCATGAGTGATGATACAAATACCTTCAACTCCCAACAGTAAAGCACCGCCATGTTCGGC
>JBARVL010000355.1:0-2636 GCA_049646245.1 Crinalium sp.
GCGCTGTACCCGCAGCTTTCCAAGTACCTAATTGTTTTTCCAGAAGCGATCGCGTTTTATTAACATCAAAGTTACCCACAAGTGTCAGTACTGTAGTATCAGGGCGATAATGCTGTTTGTAAAACTGCCTCACATCAGCACGACTAATACTCTTTAATGTTCCTTCTGTCGGAAAAACATGGAAGGGATGATTTTTCGGGTAAATTGTTTCTTGAAATTTCCGTCTTGCTAATTTAGATGGATTATCCAAATCCAGCTTCAAAGCAGTTAAAGCTTGTTGACGGCTGATTTCTAACTCTTTTGTAGGAAAAGATGCGTTTTGTACTACATCAGACAACACCTGAATTAGTGTTGGTAAATCTCCCATTAACGCATTACCCGTAATTGCTACGCCTTCCCGATTAGCACTAAATGATAACTCCGCACCAACATCTGCTAAAGTGTTCGCGATCGCTCTTGCATTTTTACTCTTAGTGCCATTCAGCAGGTTGTCTGCCGTCATTCCAGCAATACCTGCCTGAGATTGAGCATCAAATTCTGTACCAGCTTGAATATACCCACTAAGTGTCACTGTGGGAGTACTACTATCTGGTAATAACAAAACTTTGAGATTATTTGCCAGCTTTAATTCCACAGGCAATGATTGAGTTGTGGTTGTGGCTGCATCTACAGATGGCAGGTATTTTGCTACATCTTCTGGCGATACTGGTGCGCCGAGATTAAAACTTTCAGAAGTTTGTGCTGTATTTTTAGCAGCAGCAGGAGTTTTACTTACTTGTTGCGTAGGTTCAAAATAGCCTGCTGTACGCTTAGTTGGTTTTAGGTAAGTTTGAGCAACTCTTTGGACATCAGCAACAGTAACTTTTTGGATTGCTGCCAAATACCGATCAGTATAGCGATAATCATCAGCAGTAGTTTGATCGTTACCTAACTGTTGCGCTTGGCTGTTAATATCGCGGTTGTACAAAATTACAGCAGATTGTAGTTGCGCTTTTGCTCGTTTGAGTTCTTCTGTTGTAACTCCTTTTTTGCTAAAATTGGCGATCGCACCTTGTAGCACGCGATCGATCTCTGCTAAATTCTTACCAGGAGCAGCCGTAGCCGATAATTGATACCATCCACCAGCGATCAAATTAGCACTTCCCCCACTAACTTCGCTAACTAACCCTGATTCCACTAAAGCTTGATAAAGCCTTGAACTCCGCCCTTCTGCAAGAATATAATCCATCACATCTATTGCTGGCACATCTGGGTGCTTCAGATTAGGTAACGGATATACCGCCTGGAAAAGCGCGGCACTACCAGCCTCACGTAATACAATCGGCTTTGAAGTTTGGGATTTGGATGTGATAGTTGACTGTTGACTGTTGACTGTTGACTGTTGACTGTTGACTGCTGACGGTGCAGACTGGCGGTTAGGTACTTTGGCAAAAATCTCTTTTACCGCCGTCATGGTTGACTTTGGATCAAAATCCCCCACAATTACCAACGTCGCATTATTAGGACTGTAGTAATGGCGGTAGTATGAAAGTACTTGCTCAGGTGTAAACTTCTCCACATCTGCCTTCGTACCACCTACCGTCAACCCATAAGGGTGATTAGGAAAAGCAGCCCGCTTAACAGCACGATTTAGTCGATAGTTAGGGCTATTTTCATACCCCTGCAATTCAGAAATAACAACCCGCTTCTCACTTTCCAATTGCTCACTATTAATTAGTGAATTCTGCATTCGATCAGCTTCTAACTCTAGTAGCGCCCGTAGTTTATTGCGCTCTGCTGTCCCAAAGTAAGCCGTTTGATCGTAGCTAGTAAAAGCATTAGAGTCACTTCCTAAAGCACTAAATAACCGACCAAATTGCATTGGACGGCTTTTAGTACCTTTAAACATCATGTGTTCTAATTGGTGTGCAATGCCATTAACTCCTGGTGCTTCATTGCGGGAGCCAATCTTATACCATACTTGTACGCTTACTACTGGAGAACTATGAACTTCCTTTGTTAGAACAGTAAGCCCATTTTCCAAAACAGCTTTCTGCACATTTTGGGTAAGCGATAAAGGCGCGGCTGGCGTTGCTATATTAGGAGACTTACTATTTGTATTCTGACTGACAGTGGTTGACGGTGATTTAGCATCCGCAGCTTGGCTTACAGTTGTGACACCTCCTAGCAGGAGTACAGCACTTAAGCATAAACAAAAGAGTAAGAAAGAAAAGTGAGATCGTCGCTCAGTATTCCGAAGAAACATGAAATTTGACATACAAGTTGCACAAATAGCCAATATGAATTTAGTTAGCAGTAAGCAAATTAAATGGAATGTAACAATTAATGACTAATCTAAAAACAATCTAAAAATACCGTTTTAATCCCCAGGCGGGGCATTGCTTATTGAACCTAGTACAAGCTCTAATTTTATCTAGTTGCAATAAAACTACTGGGAAATATTGGATGAGTAAGCTTTCTGCATTAGTTTTGACAATTAGTTTATTGATAGTAGCTTGCGGCGCGGGGAATAATACCACAGCGCCCTCTACCCCTTCGGCAACCAGTACAGCAACCCAAAGTGGCGATCGCACCTCTCAAGATAAACCTTTAGTAGTCACAACAGTAGCTCCTATTACTAATATAGTCAGTAACAT
>JBARVL010000356.1:0-3900 GCA_049646245.1 Crinalium sp.
GTTTCAATCCCTGAAAGGGATTAGGGTTAATTTTAACTGCGGTTAGCCAAAATGCTGATCATATTTAGTTTTCAAGGTACATTTGCGCGGAATAATTAAACTATACCATTTTTTAGATGCTTGGCAAGAGGGGAGGCTAAAAAGATGGAACATCAAACCTATATAAAATAAGCATTCCAGAGTTTGCGCGAATATCTTTTTAGACAAAAACCGCAAAACCTTTCCATCGCAAGGACTACAGGCTAATATCTGTATTGAGACAAAAAACACCCACCTCTCCGCGCCAAATTTCCATGCCTTGACGACTAAAGGTGAGGAGGATGAGATTGGGATTGCGTAGATGAGGCGGATTGTGCGATCGCCGAATTTACTGATATATTAGGCTGTGCAGTAGAAATTGCTAATAATAGAGGAAATAAAGCCGCGATCACACTATTATAAAAGCTCATCTTGATTTCTCCCACTATTCTTACCCCTACTAAATAATGGAAGTTGTTTATCCCTACTAAGTTCCTACTCACTCCTGACAACTAAATCCCTGTCACCAAGCGCTGTTCTAAGATTTGTACAGAACCAATGGCTAATTGCACTAAAGGCCAACCAATAAAACAAATTAATGCTGCTCTGTTAGTGCTTATATCTAATCCTTGACGAACTGCTACAATTACAGCTAGTAAACTCCATACAGATAAAACAATTTCAATTGGTCGTCCTAAAAAGGGAATTACTGTTAAAAAGTTCAGTACTTGGGGTGCATAAGCATAACCTATTGGAATAAAGAGATCTCCATAACTAAGAGAATGGCGTTTTAGCCAGCGTCCTATTTTCCAGATGGTAAATGTCCAGAATAGGTATCCTGCTACTATACTAATGCCATCTATCAAAAGTGCGATTAATAAAATAAAACTAGGTGCGCGATTAATTAATAAAATAACTGCACTTCCCAAAGCGTGGGAAATTGCTGCTAAAATCACAATTGTTAGTGCTATTTGATACGTTTGAGGTGTAGTACGAGCATTTTCATAAAAATCTCCATTTAAAGATAACGCATTTCCAATAGTAGTTAACAAACCCTGTCTTGAATTTTGGAGCATAATAATTCCTGATTTAAATGTTTAAGTTAATTTTATCTTTAATTCGGTGGCTACAAGGCGGAGCATTAAGATTATTGACTTTAGCCGGAATAATTCTGCTAGTTTGGGGAATAGTTTCGCCTGTTGGCACTTTATATTGGTGGTTAAATCAAAGCGCAGAAAATTTAGGGTTGCTCAAAAAACCTGACACTTTGCTATTAAGTAAGGATAATAAAGATATTAAAAACAGTAGCTTAAATAATAGTAACAAGGAAATCAACTGTTACATTGTGTTTATGCCAGGAGTGGGGGATTTTTCGGCTGATGAATTAACAAACGGGGAAAGAATTTTCCTCACAAATTTAATCGAAAAACACCCTGAATGTGCTGCGGTTGCTGATGTTTTTCCTTATTCCGCCGCCAATGAAAGTTTAGGTGGACAAAGATTTTTAGCACCGATGTGGCGCTTTGCAAATAATGCTACAGGTTGGCTAGGAGGTGCAGGCGTATTAATTAAGATTCGTAATCTGTGGCGTTTTGCTATTTCGGCAGATAATCGCTATGGTACAATTTATAATCAAGGCATTGCTAGTGCAATTTTACACAGAATTGATATTGTACATCCAATTCCCAAGTCTCCTGAGCAACCTCTAAAAATTATTTTAATTGGTACTAGCGGTGGTGTAGAAGTTTCGCTAAATGCGGTGCCATATTTAAAACAATGGATAGATGCAAAAATTATAGTAGTTTCTATCGGTGGTGTATTTAATGGTAGAAATGGTTTTAATCAAGCTGAACATTTATACCATTTACGGGGAACTAGAGACTGGGTTGAGGATATAGGTGGTATTTTATTCCCTTCTCGTTGGTTATGGAATGTGACTTCCCCCTTTGTGCAAGCTCGTTTGCGAGGTATTTATACATCAATTATTAGTGGTAATCATACCCATGATGGCGCTCAAGGTTATTTTGGTGAAGATTTAATTCCTAATAGTCAGATTAAATATGTAGATTTAACGGTTCAAAAAGTTAATCAGTTACCAATTTGGTCTGATTAAAGAGTAAAAAATACAGCTAGTGCAGCTAATAGTATACATCTCTCGGTTGAGCAGGTGTATGATCAGTTTCCCCCTTCAGAATGATAAAGCAAAAACAAGCTGTTGTTAGCCTGTTGGGTAGATTAAGAAAATTGCTAATAACTTTTCAAGCTTGGTGGCGATCGCTCCCAGGTAGTAATTTAGCGCTTTAGCTAAAGTCCCAAAAATAAATCAAGTTGATATAAATTTAAGGAGAATTTTATGCCTGATCAAGAATTACAACCGCCTCAACATCAAGAACAACAACCAGGTATTGAGTCAGAAATGACTCCCAAACCCCAAGCTGATGATGATAAATATCGCGGTAGTGGTAAGTTACAAGATAAGGTAGCATTAATTACGGGTGGAGATAGTGGTATTGGTCGCGCAGTGGCGATCGCATTTGCTAAAGAAGGTGCTGATGTGGCGATCGCATATCTCAATGAACATGACGACGCTAAAGAAACCAAGCAGCTAGTGGAACAACAAGGTCGCAAATGTTTCACAATTGCAGGCGATATTGGTGAGGAAAACTTTTGCCAGCAGCTAGTCCAGCAAACAGTTGATGCTTTGGGTAAACTAGATATTCTCGTTAATAATGCTGCTGAACAGCATCCCCAACAAAGCATTGAAGATATCACTGCTGAACAATTAGAACGCACTTTCCGCACCAATATTTTCTCAATGTTTTATCTGACTAAAGCAGCGTTAAAGCATCTCAAAGAAGGAAGTGCAATTATTAACACAACTTCAGTCACTGCTTATAAAGGCAATCAACAACTGCTTGATTATTCCTCTACAAAAGGTGCGATCGTTGCCTTTACTCGCTCTTTATCACAATCTTTAGTAGAAAAAGGAATCCGTGTTAACGGGGTAGCACCTGGTCCTATTTGGACACCATTAATTCCTGCAACTTTCCCAGAAGATAAAGTAGCAAGTTTTGGTAAACAAGTCCCGATGCAACGCGCTGGACAACCAGAGGAAATTGCCCCTAGTTATGTATTTCTAGCTTCCGATGACTCTTCTTATATATCTGGTCAAATTCTACATCCTAACGGTGGTGAAGTCGTAAACGGATAATTGCAAACAAATGCCCCAGGCTCAAGCCTGGGGCTATATAAACCATCCGCGTAGGCGGACTAAATAAAGGGAAAGCCTGCGTAGGCAGGCTTAGTTTGTATAGCCGCACCCTTAAGGGTGTCGGTTATTAAAGGAATATTACTTTGCAGAACCAGCTAATTTTTGCTGAATTTCGCTCTTAGCAGCTTTGAACTCAGTAGCCATTTGCTCTTTTTGCTCACTGCTACAATTGTTATCAATTGCTGCAAACATGGTGCTTTCTTCTTGACGAATGTGATCGCCAATTACATCCATTAGCTGTTTAATTTTGTCCTTGAATTGAGGTGCAGAAGGGCTGGTAGCTTTAATTTCATCCAGCATCCGCTTCATTTCACCTTGCTCATCAAACAACTCTTGAGTGTTGTCATCGCCGTAGAAAGAACGCACTCTGGGATAAACAACTTTCTCCTCAGCTTCAGCGTGAGCGGTTAAATCTTTGTAAAGCTGACCAAAGTATTCTTGGAGTTTTTGAGGATCGTTGGTAGCGCCGATTTCGGTGAAGATTGTATTGGTCTTATTGTGATCCAGACGGATAAGAGTCTGGATATTCATATCTTGTTTATCAGAATTTTGGGTAACTACGCTACCGAATATACCTGATAAAGCTGCAACGCCATCTTGAACACGCGCCC
>JBARVL010000357.1:0-4159 GCA_049646245.1 Crinalium sp.
GTTTCAATCCCTAAAAGGGATTTTAGTGGTTTTAAACTGCGGTAGTCTGTAACCCTTTTGATATGAAGTTTTCAAGGTACGGATGCGCTGATCTCAGCTTTCCATCATTATAAACCATCTGCCCCACCATGTCAAATCGCTGAAAGCCTTGATCTAACTGCTGCGCGGATGCTAACAACCTAAAAAATTGCTGAAATCTAAGCCCTGGCTGGCTTAAAGCTGAAATTTTAAACATATCTTTTTGTACACATGATATCTGCGAAGTTGGTAGTTCCCCGTATTTTTAAATCGGGGTGGAAAACGAGTCAACGCTATTTTAATAGCCGTGATATTCTCTTAGTTTTGTTTCTACATACTCACTACAGCTTATCCCATTTTTTACGGCTTCCTCTTGTATTTGTTCCCATAGTTCATTAGTTAACCAGATAGTTCGTTGTTTTTTGAGTGAACTATATAAAACAGGTTCGTTTTTTACTCTTTTTTTACGTTTTTATATTGACACACCTAACACCAATGTTTATACTAAGATAATTCTCCCACAGAAACGGGAGGTGATTTAACAGTGGCTAAAAGCAAAACTTCATCCTTGATAACTGAGATTCCATTGATTGTTGACAGCAAGCAAGAATCTGAGTTATTGAGCCGATTTCAAACAGCTAGACAACTATATAATGCTTGTCTAAATGAAGCGATGGTTAGGATGGAGTTAGTGCGTAAATCTGAAGTTTATCAAGCGGCTAGGAATTTACCTAGAGAACAGAAAAAACAACGTTCTTCTATGTTTTCTAAAGCAAAAGCTTTGTATAAATATTCAGAATATGAACTACAAGCTTATGCCACGTTAGTTAGTAATAAATCAAAATGGATTAGTGAAAAAATAGATTCAAACACTCAGCAGACAATAGCTACTCGCGCTTTTAGAGCTAGTGAAAAAGTTTTCTTTGGACTAGCTAAAAAAGTTAGGTTTAAAGTCGTTAATAGATTTAGATCTGTTGAAGGTAAAAGCAACAGACAAGGCTTACGCTGGAGAGATAATCAATTAGTTTGGAGTAAGCTTAAACTTAAACCAATTATTGATAAATCTAATCTAGTCATACAACATGGGTTAAATTCTCCTGTTAAATATGTGCGTTTGCTGTGGAAGGAAATTAACGGTAAGCGTCGCTGGTTTGTCCAACTAATTAACGAAGGAGTACCATACGAAAAGCCACAGAACTATGTATCTCAAGGTGTTGTCGGTTTAGACCTCAATATCTCAAACATTGCTTTTGTAGGCGACAATCACGCTGGCTTATTACCTTTTGCGGAAAATGTCCCAACTTTCACCCAAGAAATAACTAAGCTGCAAAGGAAAATGCAGCGTCAAGAGAGAGTTAATAATCCGAATAATTATGAGTCGGATTTTTCAGCGAAGAAGGGACGTAAAACAGTTGTAAAAAAAGGCAAGGTTAAAAAAGGTAGTCGGAACTGGAAAAACTCTAATAATTACCGTAAAACTGCCCAAAAGAAACGTGAGTTAGAAAGACGTAAGACTGCTTATGCTAAATCTCAAAACAGAAAATTAGTTAATGAGATTTTAAGGCATGGTAACATAATTAAAACTGAGAAAGTATCAGTTAAGGGATGGCAGAAACGTTATGGTAAAGCTATTTCTGCAAAATCACCTGGATTTGTACAATCTGAATTGAAGCGCAAAGCTGAAAATGCTGGCGGTCAATTTATAACTTTTTCTACCCAGAAAACTGCACTATCTCAAACCCACCTGGATGGTAGTCGTATCAAGAAATCACTATCTGAGCGAGTTCATAGAGATGTTAGTGGAGTTGTTATGCACAGAGATATATTTAGTGCATATCTGGCTAGATACATTAATGAGGATGATACGTTGTCATTGCAGGATGCTGTAAACGAGTATCCAGGGTTGGAGTCAATCTTAAGGTCGGCATGGCAACAATATCAAACAAACTGCGAACAAGTAAGCGCGTCTGAAAGTAGGCTATCTCATTTGCCCTGGGAGCAGTTCGACCTTAAAGGTAAAACCGTTAACCAGATAGCTGTATTGAGCGAAAAGTTAACGTAATCTTTGCCTGAATCCCCGTCTATTTATAGCGGGGAGTGGCTCAACTACCCATCAGCGCAAAAACTGCCATATTTAATAGATGCCAATGACTTACCTCTGTAAATTACGAGGATCTAACGCATCCCGCAAACCATCACCCAAGATATTAAAAGCCAAAGTTGTCAGAATAATTAACAACGCAGGTGGCCAAATTAACCAAGGTTGTAACACGATAATTGAAGCATTGGTTGCCAAAGACAGCATATTTCCCCAAGATGGATCTGGTTGCTGAATACCCAACCCAATTAAACTCAAAACGGCTTCTGCTCCAATAAAACCAGGAACCGCCAACGTTGCCGAAATAATCACATAACTAGCAGTCTGGGGGAGTACGTGGCGAATAATAATATAAAGCCGTTTAGCACCCATTGCCCTTGCAGCTTGGACAAATTCTCGCTCTTTAATTGATAAAACCTGTCCTCTAATTACCCGCGCTAAACCTGCCCAGCTAATCAAAGAAGTAATTAATACAATCAACATAAACCGCTCGGCACTTGTAAGTCCAGGGGGTAACACCGCAGCCAAAGCAACTAGCAAATAGATACTGGGAATCGTCATCAATACTTCTACGACGCGCATTAATACAGCATCTATCCAGCCACCAAAATAGCCAGAAATCCCCCCAATTAACATCCCTAACGGGAAAGAAATCGCAATACCAACTAAACCAATGCTCAGGCTAATTCTACCACCATAAGCTAGGCGACTAAATTGATCGCGGGCTTGTTCATCGGTTCCTAAAAGGTTAAATTTAGCTGCGCCAGTAGTACCAAATAAATGCAAGTTACAGGGGATACCTGGAAAGATTTGTGCTTCCTCCCATTTAAGTTGGGATGTCGGCTGAGATGTTGTTGATTTAACTTTTTGCCATTGAGGTACTGGCAGTTTAAGTTGGAATAAATTATAAGTAGTACCTTGAACAAATAAGCGCAGGGGAGAAGGTTGTTGCTTATCAACAATTAATTGGCGATCGCCCGTTTCTAAAATTGTCGGACCTTGCGTGGTAGGATAAACGTGAGGACCAATAAACTTTCCGTCTGGAGTTTGCCAATAAATCTTAGTCGGTGGTAGCAAAGAACCATCTGCTTGAGAAATATATGGGTCATAAGGTGCTACAAAATCTGCCGCAAACACGCTTAAATAAAAGACTAACAGCACCACAGCGCCAATACGAGCCAAGTTATTTTTTTTAAGTTTCTGCCACCAATTCATAATATTAAACGCCAACCTGTTCCATAAGTTTCTTCCGTTCTTCCTCAATTGTTTCGTGTTCTACCACAAATACATTCGAGTAAAGATTAGCAATTATTTGTTTACCTTGTTGCGTTAACGCCAAGTAATTCAGCGCATTTTTGAGATATGGATGTACTCCATTCCAATAAAATTTAGGATAGTTACGCCGTAAATCTCCAGGGTGGCGATAGCCTAATGCTTTATTTACCCCTGTTTCTTCAAATTCATAGAATAGCGCACTAATTTTTTTAAGATAACGCAAATCGCTTAATTGACCAATCAAGTCAGATGCTCTAACTAAGCCAGGATAATTAATTGTATCTTGATGATCCTCAGCTTTGGGTACTGGGAAGCGGGTTAACTCAATATTGTGCTTAATTAGTTCAGCATCAATTAGTTTATGACCACCAAAACGCTCTTCAATAAATTCTTTTGCTCTGTCTACATGATAAGGAGTCAAACTAGCATCTGAAGCTCCAGCAGGTAGAGAAACCATTTCTCCATCTTTACCTGTAGAATAGAGTCTTTCGTTTTCTCTATCTTGGCGACATACTCCTTTAACATAGCCAATATCATGACATACCAAAGAAATAATAAAGTGCAACCAGTCTTCGCAGGATACTCCCCCTTCACGGATATGTCTACCCCGCAAAACTTCCTGTCCTACTAAGGTTACTAAGATGGAGTGTTCGACGTTGTGGTATAGGGCATCACTGTTAGCAATGTTTTCCATTGCCATACTACCCGCCCAAGCAATTATGTCCTCATAGTCGTGCTTGTATCCGCCGTAGGTGCGGCTATAACCTT
>JBARVL010000358.1:0-3496 GCA_049646245.1 Crinalium sp.
CGTGCTGCGGCTGAAAAATTAGCTGAGTTAGATTTACCTGGTTATGCTATTGGCGGGGTGAGTGTGGGTGAACCCCCAGAATTTATTCACCAGATTGTTAAAGCTACCGCGCCGTTGCTACCAGAAGAAAAACCCCGTTACCTGATGGGGGTGGGAACGTATAGGGAGATGGCGATCGCGATCGCATCTGGGATAGATTTATTTGACTGTGTGATTCCGACACGCTTGGGGCGGCATGGTGCTGTCTTGGTACAAGGTGAGCGATGGAATTTAAAAAATGCTCGATTTCGCAGGGATTATACTCAACTTGATGAAACTTGCCCTTGTTATACCTGCCAAAATTTCAGCCGCGCTTATTTAAGCCATTTAATGCGATCGCGAGAAGTTTTAGGTTACACCTTACTGTCTTTGCATAACGTTACAGAATTGATTCGGTTTACCAAGCGTATTCGGGAGGCAATTTTAAGCGATCGTTTTACTACAGAATTTGCCCAGTGGCTTGATCCTACTCCACAAGTAGCAGACCATGTTAAGATACTTCTCAATTCTGAAAACTGTGTTGGAAAAAAGGATTAGAACATGGAAGCCGCGATGCTATTGGCGAAACTGCCTGAAGCTTACGCTATTTTTGACCCTCTCGTAGACGTTCTCCCGGTCATCCCCGTATTTTTCCTGCTACTAGCTTTCGTTTGGCAGGCAGCAGTCGGATTTCGCTAAATCGAAAATTTCAATTTTGATATATGGCACCAATTATCGGTGCCATTTTTTTATCAGGCTTAGTCGTAGAACACCAATAATATTTTTAACCAAGAAAATTGTAGGTAGAATCTCTACCCCTACAGCTATTAATTAAAGATATAAGCTAATAAAGTAGTACAGTTTCAATACACAAAAGTTAATAAATTATTATCTAAATTATATATAGCTGGAATTATAATTGTAGGATTTACTGGGCTTTTGGTGCTGTTATGTTTACTTGATGCTTGACTCTTAAAATATATAAGGAGCGATTATGGCACAGTGCTTCACTTGCAACTCGTATGTCGAAGGTTATCAGTACACCTGTACGCATTGTGAAAATTTGTCTGAGCTTAAGAAATTGCGGCAAACCTTTGAATCGTCTGAAGGACAATTGTACAAAAATCTTAACCAGATAGAAGGCTCTATACAAGGGGGATTTGATGAAATAAAAGATATCTTTTCAGAAGGTGCTTCACAAATATCACAAAGTATTTCAGAAGTATCAGATAAACTCTCAATAATATCTTCAGCTATTGAATGGGGTTTTCAAGAACTTAGCTGGCAACTTCAGCAACAAACGTCCATCCTTCTAAGTATCAATCACACACTCAGAACTCCCAGTGAAACACAAGCTAATGAATGGCGAGAGATGGCTGAGAAGTTGAGAAAAAGAGGAGTACTGGATGAATCTGAAGAATTTTACTTAAAAGCTTTAGACCGAAACCGTTTAGATTACAGAATATATGTTGGTTTAGCTGAAACCTATTTACAAAGTAATAAATTTGATCAAGCAAAAGAAATTTTAGAAAAAAGTATTCCTCATGCTCCCAAAGAAGGAGAATTTGATTACAAAAGTTACTCTTATCGGTTAATTGGACACATATATGCCTGTAAAGAAGAATATAATTCTGCTGCCTTAGTTTTGTAACAGTCTATTAAATTCTCACCAAGCTATATAGATGCTCATTATGACTACTCTCAATATTCTGCATTAATAGGAAATCAAGAAGACTGTCTCTCCTCACTGGAAAAAGTAATATTAGCTAAACCCTTTTATTTGTATATTGCTGAGAATGAAAAGAATTTTTATAATGTAAAGAATATTTTATTAAAAATTAAGATAAAAGCAGCTAGTATAGCTTTATCTACAATACAACAAGCAGAAAATAAACTAGCAGAAGTGGGTAAAACAGTCTCAAAAGTACAGGAGGCTTATCGTAGATTAAACTATAGTGGTGAACCTCCATCAAAAATTACATATAGAACTGCAAAAACAAGACTTGAATATGCTAAAGAGCAGATGAAGTTAAATGACTACATAGCATCTTTGGAAGCTAAATCCAATGCTAATGATTCTTACGGGCTTGCTGCCCAAGCAGTTGAGATAGCAAAGGAAGAGGCAGTTGAGATAGCAAAGAAAGAGGCAGAAGAAGAACTTAAGCGCAAAGAAGCAGAGGAGGCAAAACAACTTAAGCGCAGAGAAGCAGAGGAGCTTAAAATGGCTATCAATTTTGTTTTATACCCTATTTTATTTCTTATATTGTGTGTGTTATTTTTATATATTTATAATCTTTTAAAGTAAAATTATTGACAAACTCATTACGCCAACTATACTTCATTTCAGTTAACCACAACAGGCATGAAGTATTTTAGTTTGTTCTCCGGTATTGGAGGATTTGAAAAAGCCATACACGATACACATATAGATTGGGAATGTATTGGATATTCAGAAATAGATACATACGCAATACAGATTTATAAAAAAGACTGCTCCCCATGAACGGAGAGCAGGTTTGGGAAAAGTTCTTTTGGATGTTTCCTAAAGTTTTTCTACTTAATAACAGCAGCGAACTTAACTGCGTGCTGACATCACTTTTTGATATGCTGGTCGCTCTGTAATCCGCTTAATATATTCCATTACAGCAGGATAACCACTTAAATCAAGCTTTAACATCATTGGGATATAAGCCAACATTGACCCAACCGCAACATCAGCAACAGTAAAATCTTGACCCAGCAAGAAGGGTTGCTTTTCAAAAATTTGATTTAATGGTGTCAGTAATTTTGGTGTCTCTTTTTCGCGAGTTGCTTCTACAAAAATTCCTGGTCCCAAAGTAGCATTAGCAAACAGCACCCATTGAATAAGTTCAGCTTGTTGCTCTAAAGATGGGTAAATATTGCCATATTTTTGAGCAAGATATAACAAGATTGCCCCTGATTCCCAGAGTTTAAAATCACCATCAACAATTGCGGGTACTTTTCCCATTGGGTTAATCGCCAGGTATTCTGGTTTTTGATGTTCTCCAGCCTGCATATCTAGCAGGACAAATTCGTAAGGAACACTTAATTCTTCTAGATACCACTGGACAATTGATGCTCGACTACGAGCGCCACCATATAGCTTTAACATACTGTATTATTTATACTACAGAACTTGATGGGTGTAAGCGTGTTGTTTCACGTTGTCATCTTTGCTCACAACGCGGCTGGCATTCAACACTCTCTTGCGTTCTAAAGAGTAGTTAAAGTCAGTGTGGGTAGTACCCAAGGAAATAGAAGATTGAGCCTGTGGACGACGCTTATAGGTGCGAACGGCTGCAACTGCACGTAAGGCAAATTCATCACCAAACTGAGCTTCGGCTGGAAATGATGCTGGCATTTGCAGGGTATCACCAGCAAAAACTTCGCCTAACGTAGTAGCATAAGCCATTTGGTAAGAGGTAGGAATGCCTTTGATCAATGCTTCTAGTGCAGC
>JBARVL010000359.1:0-10288 GCA_049646245.1 Crinalium sp.
GGTAGGCGCAGGGGAATAGGAGGATGCCACTCCAGCCTACGAACACGAAGCGATCGCGCTTGAGCCAGTCGTCTAGTGCGTCAAACCAGCCTTGTCCTGCTGGGGCGCGTCCAACTGCAATTGTCATAGAGAGCAAATCTCCCGATAGTTTATGTGTTTATTAGTGCAGTTATCTACATGAGTTCGCTGGTGGACAGCTAACGCTACGCAGAAAACTAACCATTATGTCAACTGAGTTTACGTTTCTTTACTCAGTTTAATTTAATTATGTACAAATTATGAGATTTTGGCATCGTTTTATTAAAAAATAAATTATTTGTTGTAACTCAGGGATAGTGGAAAGCTTCATTCCGCGCTTATGCTGACTGGTGTTTGCAATACTGGAAGTAAGTTCAACCAATATATTGCTTAATCTTCTCATGTACATCATTGAATTAACCCTGAAAAACACACCTATACCTTTATCAGTGCAACGTAAGTCGGCAGAGGACGCTGAGGAAGTCTACAAACAGATTCTTGCAGCCCTACGTGGGGACAGTCAATTGTTGGAACTTACCTGTGAACGCCAACCAGACAAAAAAGTAGCTGTATTCAGCAGTGAAATTTGTGCTGTACAAATATATGAAAAATCCGGTGCCTCTGCGGCTGGAAAAGCACCAGGCTTTTTCGCTGTTACTCAATGAAAACGTCAAGCGGATTAGAAAAAGCTGATTCTGCTATCCGAGTGCGGGATTTATGCTTTAACTGGCCTAAAGGAGACGTAGTTCTGCAAACCTGCTCTTTAGAAGTCCCCAAGGGTGAATTTTGGATGCTTTTGGGGACTAATGGCAGTGGTAAGTCAACTTTGCTGAGATTGCTTGCGGGATTATTGCAGCCAAAAAGTGGAGAGATTGAAATTTCTAACCACGTGGGGTTTGTGTTTCAAAACCCAGATCATCAGCTAGTGATGCCTACCGTAGGCGCAGATGTCGCTTTTGGGCTGGTGGAAGAAAAGTTGTCATTACCGGAGGTACGCCGGCGGGTAGAGCAGGCGCTAACAGCAGTAAATTTGCTGGATCTGGAACGTCGCCCAATTTATGCTTTAAGCGGGGGGCAGAAGCAGCGAATTGCGATCGCTGGTGCTATTGCCCGTCGGTGTGAGGTTTTACTTTTAGATGAGCCTACTGCTTTGCTTGATCCAGATTCTCAATTAGATCTGGTGGCGCAAGTGCAGCACCTTGTCAAAAGTAGAAACCTTACGGCTCTTTGGGTAACACACCGCTTAGATGAGTTAAATTATTGTGACGGTGCTTTTTTATTAGAAAAAGGGCAGGTTGTTGATCAAGGCGATCCTAAACGTCTTAGCCAACGACTAATGCAAGTAGAACAAGATTTGAGTGTTTAACACTTGCTCTGCTTTAATAAGCATTTTTTACCGTTGTGTTCTGTATTAAGGAATACAACGGTAAATGCTTAAAAGAAATTTAAGATTTGACATCCTCACCGACCGTCGATGTACGGTGATTCTCCATCACGCCACCCGCTTAGGTGGTCGAGGTCATGGGGTTGACGCTTCTCAGAAATGTGCTTTCAGAAAGAAAGTCTGACTTTTTCTCCACGTCCGTTTTAAGTGTCAGTCTGCCCGACCGCCACTAGCTTAAAATTTGTTTTTGTGTTGTTGCGTTCAAGGGTGGACTGATACCATTGCCTTACTTCCGCTTCCCCTATTTCTGCTCGTCAACCCTGACAGAACTTTCAACCTTGTTGTTTATTTCGGAGTATCTTTGAACCGGGTGGGTTTTTTAGACCACTGGCATTGTAGCATACTCATCCGTCTTGAAAGACGGGGTTTTAAACCCAATTCTTTGATAAAACAGTAATATTACTTTTTGCCAAAAATTGGCTTTGGATAATGCCTCGTTCTCGACTGCATTCGGTTTTGCTGGTTGACGGCTACAACGTGATTGGAGCTTGGTCTTCGCTGCAACAAACACGGGTTCGTGACGGCTTAGAGGCATCTCGCCAAGCTTTAATCGAGGCTTTAGTGAACTATAGTGCTTTAGAAGCGTTAGAAGCTCACATTATCTTTGATGCTCAATATCAGGATACTCGCAGTTATAGTGAGGTCATTACTCAGAATTTATCCATCTATTACACCGATTTTGGACAAACGGCTGATACCTACATCGAAAAATTCTGTGCATCACTGCGTCACGATGTCAGTAAATCAGGACAACGGGTGATTGTGGCAACGTCAGATAGGACACAGCAGCTAATGGTTGTAGGTTATGGAGCCGAATTGATGTCGGCACAACAGCTATTTGATGCGGTTGAGTCAACAACTCTGCGATCGCAACGACAACAACGCTCTAAAAAACAATCTGCCAGCCGTTTTTTATTTAATTCCCTTGATTCTAAGGCACAGGAACGTCTAGCAGCATTGCGACGTGGATTGAAATGAAGGGTCTCTCAAATAAATTAAAAAAATTTTTGAGTTAATAGTTGACAGACATAGAAATATTGGGTAAGTTATTAAAGGTGCAGCGAACGCAAGCGCGGTAAGCAAGGCACTAAAAGTACGCCCCCATCGTCTAGAGGCCTAGGACACCTCCCTTTCACGGAGGCGACGGGGATTCGAATTCCCCTGGGGGTACTTAAGATAAAATTAAAAAAGGTAGAGATTTATTTCTCTATCTTTTTTGTATTAGGAGCTTTAACAGCCATCATTTTGCCACATATTAATACAGGACTTACGCAAAACTGGATTCTCCACACCATCTGTAGGGGATGTGCGTAAGTCCTGAAGAGAACCATAAGCTTACCGTCGCGGTAAATTTATGGTTAAGGTTATGCAATATTGCATTTGCGATCAAAAAAGATATATGGAGCTATGCGGATTCGAACCGCAGACCCCCTCAATGCCATTGAGGTGCTCTACCAACTGAGCTATAACCCCTTACGTGCTTTATTATGCCTCTAATAGTATAACTTCGTCAACTTAATACTTAATAATTTTAAAAGTATTAAATTAGAAAGCACCGGGATACTCAGCCATTTGAGCTAAATAGCCCACGTAGCTTCCCATTAAAAAATATACGACTAACATAGCTGCGGCTGACAGCGCGACTAATGTGCCAGCCAGCATCAAGGAAAATTCCTGCTGGTCTACAGCTTGCTGCATTAGGTGTAATGACCAGGCAACCAGAGCCACGTCAAAAATTAGAATAGGAATCAACATATTTACGAAATGTAACAGTTGTTGATTCTAATATTACACAATGTGACGGAGGGATGCTACTAAAGCTGCATCTGTTCTTGCTCAGAAAAGATCCTGTAAGAATAGTTACATTAACCTTACTGGAACCTGATGTTCTGTTAAGTGTTGTTTAATTTGGGCAACTGTAAGTTGTCCGAAATGTAGGAGTGAGGCTAAAAGTGCTGCTTCGGCTTTTCCTGCTGTTAGTGCTTGATAAATATGGTCGCAGTTACCCGCGCCACCAGAGGCAATGACGGGAATTTGTACAAGTTCGGCAATACTGCGCGTAAGCTCTAAATCATATCCTGCTTGAGTTCCATCAGCATCCATGCTGGTAATGAGTAATTCTCCTGCGCCACGTTGTTCTAGTTCTTTTGCCCAGGCGATCGCATCTATGCCAGTATTTTCTCGCCCACCGCGCACGTAAACATCCCAGCCAGGATTAGTAGGATCTAGTCGTCTACGTGCATCAATTGCTACTACAATGCACTGATTGCCGAAGCGATCGCTTGCTCGATTAATCAAGCTGGGATCGCGCACTGCTGCTGAATTAATACTGACCTTATCCGCCCCCGCTCTTAACAAATATTTAATATTTTCTAAGGATTGAATTCCCCCTCCCACAGTTAAAGGAATAAAAACTTGTTCGGCGGTGCGGTAGACCACATCAATAATTGTGTCTCTGTCTTCGTGGGTGGCGGTGATATCTAGAAACACTAATTCATCCGCACCCGCGTCATTATATGCTTGTGCGAGTTCGACAGGATCACCAGCATCCCGTAAATCGACAAAGTTGACACCCTTAACAACTCGCCCCGCTTTCACATCAAGGCAAGGTAAGATGCGTTTAGCTAACATGGCAATTTATTTCCTGATTCGCGAAATTATCTAACAACCCGATGATTCGGCAACATGGCGATTATCTCATCAAAACAAAACTCGGAAGAACCAAAAGATCAACCTCAGAAGAGTAGAGGTGTAAGGGAACGCAAAAATATTCCTTCATCTTCCCCTAAGCCTGAAATATTGCAACCAGTGGCGACAGCAGAGGAGGAGGGTAAGCAAGACGAAAGCATCAGACCTCAAAGATTGGCTGATTATATTGGGCAAAAAGATCTTAAGGGGGTGCTAGAAATTGCGATCGCCGCTTCTAAGGGTAGGGGAGAATCACTAGATCACTTGCTGCTTTATGGCCCTCCTGGTTTGGGAAAAACCACGATGTCGCTAATTTTAGCAACAGAAATGGGAGTAAGTTGCAAGATTACTTCTGCTCCTGCCTTAGAACGACCTCGTGATATTGTTGGTTTACTGGTAAATCTCAGTCCAGGGGATATCTTATTTATAGATGAAATTCATCGTTTAGCTAGGATGACCGAGGAACTGCTTTATCCAGCGATGGAGGACTTCAGGCTAGATATTACGGTTGGTAAAGGTCCAACTGCCAAAATTCGTAGTATACCGTTAGCTAAATTTACGTTAGTTGGCGCCACAACTCGCGTCGGTTCACTATCATCCCCTTTGCGCGATCGCTTTGGTTTAATCCAAAGGCTACGTTTTTATGAACCAGATGAACTAACTTTAATTGTGCTTCGGACTGCTGAGATTCTCAAAACTGAAATAACTGAAGATGGCGCTTTGGAAATTGCCTGTCGTTCTCGTGGAACTCCTAGAATTGCTAACCGCTTATTAAAGCGGGTACGGGATTATGCTCAAGTAAAGAAGTACCCTCAGATTAATCAAGAAGTAGCATCAGAAGGATTAGAAGTATTTAATGTAGATCCTAAAGGTTTAGATTGGGCAGATCGCTTAATGTTAAGTGTGATGATTGAACAGTTTAATGGGGGGCCAGTAGGTTTAGAAGCTGTAGCAGCCGCAACTGGTGAAGATTCTATGACAATTGAGGAAGTATACGAACCATATTTGTTACAAATTGGCTATTTGCATCGCACACCTCGTGGTCGAGTTGTGACACCAGCAGCTAGGAAACATTTAGGTTATGAATAGTTATTATATAGCAGTCAGCTATCAGCTATCAGCTATCAGCTATCAGCGTAGAGACTCGCTATGGCGCGTTTATACATCATGCGCGTTTACTACCAAGGGTTTTAGAATTGATTTGTCAAGAGCCACCTTGGCGGTTTCTATTATGATCCATTTAAAATTTTGGATTGATGGAATTGCTTGTGAAGGTTTTTAGTATTTTAAAATCTGGCATTGATAACGTAAACTCGGCTCAATTAAAAACAAGTCTATGATTCGTTGGATTTTAAATTTATTCAGTATTGTGCTAGTCATATTAATGGCGTTGATAAATGTGCCTGCGGTAATGGCACAAACCCAAGATGCACCTCAAATTACAGAATCGGAATTACAGGTAGGGGATGAGTTAGCAGCGAAAGCTATAAATGCGGGCAATAGTGGTAATTTTGCTACTGCTGAACAAAGTTGGACGGAATTGATTGAGAAATTTCCGACTAATCCGGCAATTTGGAGTAATAGAGGCAATGTCAGGGTTAGCCAGAATAAGTTAGAGGATGCGATCGCAGATTATAACAAAGCTATCGAACTTGCCCCTAATGCTACTGATCCCTATTTAAATCGCGGTACAGCTTATGAAGGCTTAGGACGTTGGGAGGAAGCAATTGCTGATTACGATCGTGTGCTAGAACTAGATGCTAAAGATGCAATGGCTTATAACAATCGAGGTAATGCGGAAGCAGGATTAGAAAAATGGGAGAGTGCGATCGCAGATTATCAGAAATCAACTCAACTTGCACCCAATTTTGCCATAGCTCGAGCTAATTATGCGATCGCACTTTATCAAATTGGGCAAACCACAGAAGCTATTCGCACTATGCGTAATATTATTCGCAAATATCCTCAATTTCCTGATGTACGGGCTGCACTTACCGCCGCACTTTGGGAACAAGGCAAACATGGTGAAGCTGAAAGCCACTGGGTAGCTGCTGTTGGATTAGATTCGCGCTATAAAAATTTGGACTGGGTGAAAAATGTGCGCCGTTGGCCTCCGGTGATGGTTGCAGCTTTAGAAAAGTTTTTAAAATTACAATAAATCGCTTCTTTTACCATTTTTGCTGTATCAAAAAAAGTAACCAAAGCAAATGTTAAATATAAACGCAGTAACTTGAAACTTAACTCATGTATCCTTATAGCAGCCTTGGGTGGCTGCTTTTTTGTTGAGATTATTTATTCAAAATAGTGGATGCAAAATCCACAAATAATGAAATAACAAGCCTAAACCCAAGCCTAACAGCGAAGTACTCGCTATGATCGCAAAAGTGGGTATTACTTTAAAGTCAGCATTATGGAGATCTAGCCTAGCTAACAACCCAGAGGAGAGTAATACTAACACACGCACAAAAGTTTGAAACCAAGTCAGCAAAGCAACCGCCGCAAAAGATAATGCCAGAATAAAAATTAAAGCTCTGGTATCGGTTTTAAGCGCCCCAGCAAAAAAAATTTGGATACTTCTTAAAGGAAATGTTAAAGCTAAAGCTATCACTACAACAAAAAAGGCTGTTAATAGCCAAACGCGCCAGGATAAAGTCCAGGTATATAATATCCAGCCAAAAGTGATGTAAGTAAGTAGTAGTAGCGATAAAGATAGCCAGGGCAGTTTTTTCACAAAATATTTAATTAGGCATTAAACTTGTGTTAACTGTTAACGGTTGACTGTTAACTAAGAGCGGGTTACAGTTAGCCGTTAACTGTCAACAGTCAGAACTAAAAGTGCAACTTTTAGCTACAGCAGCGAAAGTTAAATCAATATATCCTCCAGCAGTTAACTGGAGGAAACATCAAAATTTAACACACTAAGCAGAACAATCAGGACATGGCTTGAATAATATAATCGAAGTAAGGAGTCGCGGCTACTGCGTCTTCATCACTGAGTAAATCGAGAGCAGCTTTTTTCAAGGCGCTAATTGCTTCGACCATGCCTGGAACAGGGACACCGAGGGAATTATACATTTCCCGTACCCCAATCAAACCAATTTTTTCAATTGGTTCTTTGTCGCCAGCAAGTACGCCGTAAGTAATTAGACGCAAGTACCAGCCGTAATCACGTATACATAATGCTCTTTGACGCTGACCGTAGGCATTACCGCCAGGAGAAATAAAGTCTGGGCGTTTTTGCCAAAGCTGCTTGCTTGCTTGTTCAACAATTTTTTTCTCATTTTCCGCCAGCGTAGTGGCAATCCGCATCCGCTGTTCGCCAGTTTGAAAAAAATCCTTGATACTCGTGAGTTCGCCCGTGCTGGGATAACGAAGCTCGTCGTCTGCTTTGAGAATAAATTGGCTAATTACACTCATACTATTGCGATCAGTTTGGATATCTTTGTAGTTTACCGACTCTAGGCTACACAAATAAAGACAGGAGAATACTTTGTCCCTACCTAACTTAAATACTATAAATAACCCTGGTGTAGATAGATGGCAACAAGGGGAATTAGTTGAGGTACTGATCGCAGACCTTGCTGATACTGGTGAGGGTGTAGGAAAGCTGGATAATCGAGTGGTGTTTGTTCCTGATACGGTTACAGGCGATCGCGCACTGGTTCGTTTAGTGCGAGTTAAACCTGAGTACGCTCATGGAAAACTTCACAATTTGTTAGAATTATCTCCCGATCGCATCCGCCCTAGTTGCATCGTCGCGGATAAATGTGGTGGCTGCCAGTGGCAGCATATTGAGTATAAATACCAGCTAGAAGCGAAACGCAATCAGGTAATTCAAGCTATAGAACGAATTGGAAAAATTACCGCTCCCACTGTAGCACCCGTACTAGAGGCATCATCGTCGTTAGGTTATCGTAACAAAGCTACCTACCCGCTAGGAATCTCTGCTACTGGTAATTTACAAGCAGGTTACTACCGTAAAGGTACGCACCAAATAGTTAATCTCAATCAGTGTCCTGTACAAGATGAGCGGTTGAATCCCTTGTTAGCGGAAGTTAAGGAGGATATTCAACGACGTGGTTGGGAGGTATATAACGAAGAACAAACACAGCAACCACAAGTTAAGAAGAAAGTCCTGAATAAAAAAACTCCACAAAAAACAACTGTTGTGGGGAAGGTGCGCCACTTGTCTTTGCGGATTGGACGGCGCACTGGCGAAATGTTGCTAACTTTGGTGGTGACAGATTGGAATTTACCAGAAATTAAGGAACAAGCGACTGAGTGGCTCAATCGCTATCCTCAGCTAGTGGGGGTTTCACTTAATTACAACCCTAGTAACACTAATGTAATTTTTGGTGAAGAAACTCGCACTATTGCAGGTGAAGCTTACTTAACAGAGATGTTTGCTGATCTTCAATTCCAACTGCGCCCTGATACTTTCTTCCAAGTTTATACAGAGCAAGCTGAGGCGCTGTTACAGGTAATTGTAGAAAAGCTAGAGTTACAGGGTAATGAGGTGTTACTTGATGCTTACTGTGGGATTGGTACTTTCACTTTGCCTCTAGCAAAGCACGTCAAGCAAGCAATAGGTGTGGAAATACACGCAGCATCTATCGAACAAGCGCGATTGAATGCTGAGATTAATGACATAACGAATGCTGATTTTCAGGTTGGGGCAGTTGAGAAATTATTGCCACAACTAGAGATTCAGCCGGATATTGTGCTGATAGATCCGCCCCGTAAAGGATGCGATCGCGCGGTGCTTAATACCTTACTCGAAATGCGACCACGCCAAATAGTTTACATTAGCTGCAAGCCAGCTACTCTAGCGCGAGATCTGAATATTCTCTGCACTCAGGGTGGTTATCAACTTACATACGTGCAACCAGCAGATTTCTTTCCTCAAACATCTCACGTTGAATCAGCCGCTTTTCTCAGGCTTTAAGCAGACTGGTATTTTTTGAGTGTTTCGTTAGAATAGTAGAATGGGGGCTTTTTTTTAGTGCTTTAACTAGAAAAGCCACTCCTCTAGAGGTCACAAGTCAAGCTCATAAAAAACTCCCGCAAACTAGATTGCAGCCTGTCAATACTGAGTTAAAGCTAGAGGTAATTACTGCGTGATTGCTATCTCACTGCGCCCCGTCGGACGGGATTGGGGAACGATTAGCTTCGCTTCTACTCTATTTCTTTGCCCGATTTTAGATCTCTTGCTGGCACAGATTCCTAGCAAGCTTCAAGCAGAAATTAGACTAGGTTTGCAAGAAGCCTTAGTCAATGCTGCTAAACACGGGAATCAACTAGATCCCAGCAAGACAGTGGTAGTTCATTTCTCAGTGGTAGATGGAAATTACTGGTGGGTAATTTCTGACGAAGGATGCGGATTTTCTCCCCCTTATAAATGCCATGCTGAGTTAGCGGAGGAACTACCAGAGGAAAAATCCGAAAATGGTCGAGGGCTTTGCATTTTACATCAAATATTTGATCAAGTGCAATGGAATTCTCAGGGAACAGAACTTAGACTCTGTAAGCAAGTAAAACATAGTTTCCTGAGACAAGCACTTTTACGCTAATTGCTGCGGTGTCCGTGAGTTGGGCAAGGAGGCGCTGAAATTGACCTATCCAACCAACCGGATGAGGTGCGAAATCTAGCTAATGCTTCTTCTGGCTGATCTTTGAGCAGAAATACCATTGCGGCGGCAGCTTGTTCAGCCGCACGAGCCTTACGGTTAGATTTTAAGCGATGCCAGTCTTTTTCGTTGATCCGCAACCGTTCGGCTAGAGCTTGAGCTAGTTCTAGGGTGGTGAGTTCGTTTAAGTTGCTTGTGTGAGAAAGTGGAGTTAGTTCAGGCATATTATAGACAGGGATTTATTCTTAATTTACTTTCTAATATAGAATTTTGGGATTTCGATGACATTGCCTGAAGAACCATTCCAGCCATTTTCTACAGACGCAGAGATGAGCGAGATAGATTCTGGTGAGGACGAATTTGAAAATGAACTGGCAAAAGTAGAGCGATCGCTTGTGGCTCTAAAACAACGTTATGCTGAATTGCAGCAAGGGATCAAGCGTCAGTCAGAACTTCAGCAACGCGCACAAGAAGTCCAAAAAGAGTTTCGCCAAAGCCATTTACCCCAGTT
>JBARVL010000360.1:0-4325 GCA_049646245.1 Crinalium sp.
CTACCCATGATAATGACTTTTATGCTTGGACACAAGAGCAAGCACATTTATTAAAAACAGGGCAACTACATCAAATAGATTGGCAGAATATTGCTGAAGAAATAGAAGACATGGGACGCTCTGAAAAAAGACAATTAGAAAGTAGATTAGAAGTCTTGATTATGCACTTATTAAAATGGCAGTTTCAGCCTAGTTTACGTTCCCGTAGTTGGCAATTAACCATCAAAGAGCAACGCCTACGCTTAGAAAAACTGCTGCAAGAAAACCCTAGTCTACAATCGAATCTTTCCGAAGTTATAGAAAAAGTTTATCCTCTAGCTGCCCTGATCGCAGAAAGAGAAACCGGATTATCTTTATTTCCTGAAACTTGCCTATATAATTTAACAGAAATTTTATCAGCAGAATTTTTTCCAGAGTAAAATATAAATTTATTTTTTCTACCCTTAAGCTCTATCCGAAACAGAAGGTATACTATATAAAATTGTTGCAGGTGAAGAAATAGCGTAATGAAAGAGATTCTTGGAGATGCTAAAACGATTCGTCAACTTTTAAGCGGAAATAAATACTCTATTGACTATTACCAAAGGGAGTATAAATGGGAAAATAAACAAATTCAAGAGCTTTTACAAGATCTAACTGGGAAATTTTTAGATGATTTCGATCCAACTCACGAACGTCAAGCTGTTGAGAACTACGGGCATTACTTCTTAGGTTCAATTATTATTAGCCATAAGGAAACTAAAAAATTCATTATTGACGGACAGCAACGGCTGACTACTTTATCTCTACTGCTTATTTTTCTACATAACCTACAAAAAGAACACTCCGAGCAAGTTAAAATTGACGATTTAATATTTTCACAAAAATTTTCTAAAAAATCTTTTAATCTGGATGTAGAAGAGCGAAATTCTTGTATGGAAGCACTCTTTAACCAAAATCCTTTTGATGATACAGAAAAGCCAGAATCAGTCAAGAACATTCTGGCTCGTTATCAAGATATTAAAGAAAATTTTCCAGAATCTTTAATAGGGGACGCTTTACCATACTTTATTGACTGGCTAATAGAGAATGTTCATATTGTTGAAATTACGGCTTACTCGGATGAGGATGCTTATATTATTTTTGAAACAATGAACGACCGAGGGCTATCTCTGACACCAACAGATATGCTCAAGGGATTCTTGGTGGCAAATATCAACGATGAGACCAAGAGGGTACAAGTAAATCAGCTTTGGAAACAACGAGTAAATGCTTTGATGGAATTGGGCAAAGAAGAAGAAGTTGATGCAATTAAAACTTGGCTTCGCAGTCAGTACGCCCAAACAATTCGGGAACACAAAAAAGGTGCTGCTCCTGGTGACTACGACCGCATCGGTACTGAGTTTCATCGGTGGGTACGCGACTATCGTGAAAAAATTGGGTTAAATAATAGTGCTGACTTTGTGCGCTTTATTGAGCGAGATTTTGCATTTTATACCCGTAAGTATCTTCAGTTGCGAGAAGCATCAATATCTTTGAAAGCAGGCTTAGAAGAAGTTTTTTATAATGCACAGCATAATTTTACTCTGCAATATCCTTTATTACTTGCACCTCTAAATCCTGACGATGACTCCCAAGTTGTTAATCAGAAAATTCGCTTAGTGGCAAGTTTTCTCGATATTCTCCTTGCCCGTAGGTTATGGAACTTCCAGAACATTACTTACAACACGATGCAGTATGCCATGTTTGTAATTATGCGGGATATTCAGGGAAAAAGCCCTACGGAACTCGCTGTTATTTTGCTTGAAAAGTTAGTTGCACAAGCAGAAGTATTTGCTTCTAATGAAAGACTGCGATTGTCTCAGCAAAACCACAATGCTATTAAACAGTTTCTCGCCCGAATCACAGACCATGTGGAAAGGCAATCGGGGCTGGATTCGCATTATAAGGAATATAGATCTCGTGGGAAGAATCGCTACGACATAGAGCATATTTGGGCAAATAAGCCTGAACGTCATTCCGATGAGTTTTCTAGTAAGGAAGATTTTTTCGAGTATCGCAACCGCATTGGAGGTTTGTTGTTGCTACCAAAGTCTTTTAACGCTAGTTATGGTGATTTGCCTTACACTGAAAAATTGCCCCATTATTACGGTCAGAATATTTTAGCTCAATCCCTAAATCCTCAATGTTACGACCATAACCCAGAGTTTTTGGCATATAAGAAACGGAGTAATTTACCTTTTCAGCCGCATGAGGAATTTAAAAAGGCAGATTTGGAGGCACGGCAGAAGCTTTATCAGAAGATTGCTGAGGAAATTTGGAATCCAGAACGTCTGATAAGATTGATTGAATCTTAAACACATCCCCTCGCTAAATCTTGGAGGGGATTTAAATTTTTAACCTTTTATGGCAATTAAGGAAAATCAGGAATAACCCACTTGGGCGGTTCCATAAGTTTCTTTCTCCTAGCTTCCTCAGCGATTTCGTGCATTTTATCTAAGGAAGTTTCTTGCATAAATTTGGATGCTTCGCTGACGTATTCCAGCTTAGGACATTGAGCGCCTAAAACGCAGCCATTAACGCAAGCTACGGCACAGTCTATTGTTGTTGTTTCCACTGTAAGTATTTTTCCCTAATTGTCTGAAAGTGCAGCCAACAGATTTACTTTTAACTATATTAACTTGAGGCTAACCTGTTGACAGGGAGGGGGAGAAATAAGATTAAGAAAAGACATTTTTTATGATGCGATCGCACCTGCGACAATAACAGAAGTATCGCACATTCATCACATAGTAGGCATACTCAAACCTTTTAGTTGTCGCTGCTGATCTTCACTTAACCCTTTACTTTGAATTAAAACGCCAAACTTTCCCAACCCCATTGGATTAATTAGTTGGTGTAAAGCATCACGACGCTGTAATACTTGTTGGATACCTTGAGTATCAGTAACGCTGCTAGTAGATATAGCGGAAATGCGATCGCCTAATCCTAACGCCATTAAAAATAACCCCTGCTGAGTAAAACCTACCTTTTGTAAACCACACAATTCCCCCTGAAGTTCCAACGCGGTAAAGTCTACATGGGCAGTAATATCTTGATATCCTATATTAATATAGGGGTCATTATGATGGGCGTGTTGATAGTAACATTGCAACGTTCCCTGATAACGTTGAGGGTTGTAATAGCGAGTTGCTGTGTACCCGTAGTCAATTGTTAGTAGATAACCCTGCTTTAACTTATTTGATATTGTTTTTATCCAGTCTAAAGCTGCTAAATTAACCTCAGTACGGTATCCCTCCTGATAATTATCGCTAGATAAATCAATTCCAACTAAATCAAAATACTCAGATAGTTGCGGTGTCGAAAGTTCATCTGTCACCTCTACAAATTCACTATCCCCTCTGGCTTCCTCACTTTTATCAAAGGAGGGCGTGGTTACATAAATTTCCCGTAGCTGTCCTTTTTCCAGCCTAATTTGATGTACAGGTAAAGCGTCTACTAATTCATTAGAAAAACAGCAGCCAACTATCGAATTATCTGAAATTTCCTCAAGATTAGACCATTTTATATGTAATTCTAAATCAGGTAATACTCTTTGCAAAAACTGCTGTTGTTGAGTAATCATTGCTGCTGCTTTTTCAACAATGATGTATTCTAGGGAGTTAAAAAAATTGGGATGATGTTGATGGAGATAGCGCAAAACATCAGCAGCTATTAAACCTTGTCCTGCGCCCATTTCAACTAACTGAAACGAAGGAGGATTTCCTAAAATCTCCCACATTTCGACAAATTGTTCTGCTAATAACTCACCGAAATCAGTACCAAAATGGGGAGAGGTAACAAAATCCCCTTGCGCCCCAATGTTAGTAGCATTAGCAGCATAATAACCGTGCTGGGGATGATACAGCACCAAATCCATGTACTCTGCAAAATTTATTTGATGATTTGGTGCTTGTGCAATTTGATCGGTAATTATTTTACACAGAACAGAATTGCTATTTAGTAACATTTTGTTGCTGAGATAGAAAAGTTTCTACTTCTGATGCTGTAGGTTGAGATGCGATCGCACCTGCTTTCATTGTTGTCAAAGCCCCTACTGCATTCGCATACATAACGATATTTTTGGCAGTTTCGCCATCAGTTAAACTCTTAATACCTTGTTGGCATAATTGATGTAAAAAACCAGCAACAAAAGCATCACCCGCGCCAGTTGTATCAACTACATCTATATCAAATGAAGACACATGACCTTCATTTTCTGAGAGACAGTAACCGCAACCTTTTTCACCAGCAGTAACTAAAACACCTTCTAAAGAATTAAGGCGATAAGTAATAGCACCTGCATC
>JBARVL010000361.1:0-2373 GCA_049646245.1 Crinalium sp.
GCAAACTTCCTTGTAAAGATAAACCTGATGCAGGACTTTGAATAATTAAATCTTGTTGCTCTTCAGTGCTTTTTATGGTAACAACGGCTGACTCTAACATGGAAATAAATAAGTATGATAGTTGCAAACAGCGATTCTACCACTCAAGACATTTATATGTTAATGTTTGTCAACAACATTGAAAATATTAAACCCAAAACTTCCTCTCCCTCTTGACACCAAAGGGCGCTAGGGTGTGGTATTTTATGTTTCATTGATGGGACTTACTTAGTAAATAAATTGCAGTAAGTAGCTCCACATAAAAAAATATAAAATAAAAACCTCCTCTTCCCCGAATTTCGGGGACTCTTTTGGGGGGTGGGGTAATAACGTTTAATTAGGTTGACCTACTTATTTATCTAAAACCCTTTCCTGCTGGCTTCTTACTCTTGCCTTTCGACTTAGATTTATTAACCTCGCCTAGTGCTTCTTGAAATAAGTTATGTAAATGCAAAGGAACACTAGCAATTTCTGGTAATTCAGGCTCTAGAGACTTATTAAACTCTTTCATAAGAGCATTGAAATCATTCTCAAGTCTAAATTCTGGGCGTTTTAATACTATTTGCAACGCCTTTTCTAGCTGAGTAGGATACTGCTGCGCTAACCGCTTCCAGATAAAAGCATTAATTGCGGAATCTTCCAAATACTTACGAACAAGTTTCTCTATATCTTGATTATCTTGCCAATCCTCTGATGCTAGAATTGTCTGAAATTTAGTATAAGTTGGGAGCAACGTCTGCCCCCAGCGTGGATGGGTAAATACTGTCACCTGTTCTGCTTTTTTCAAAGTATCAGGTAAATCCACTTTGGGCATTACCATTTTGCTTGTAGTATTACCCTGGAATATTTGAGAAACTAATTTTGAATCATCACCAGCTTCTGCTGCCATTGCTGTAATTTCTTCTTCTGTAACGCCAGCTTCTTTAGCGATCTCCGCCAATGATTTGGAATTATCAATACCTGCTGCTTCTAGATGTCGTTTAGTAATTATTTCCTGCAACTCAGCCATTTTTTTGTTGAGTTGGTATCCTGGTAGGGTTACTTCATCACTACCAAAAAATTCCACAAAATTCTGATGATATTGCTCAACCGACTGCCAAGCTTGCTCTAATAAATCTGGAGCATCGCTATAAAGCGCATTATTATGATTTTCTTTAAAGTTACCAATTGCCACAGCTAGTTTTGGTTTACCCAAATTCCCCATTGGCTTACAGGGACCTGAGAACATCCAATAAAGATCGGTTACTGGTGCAATGCGACTCAATAAAATTTCCCCAATTTTAAAACGCGCCATCTCTTCGAGCGTAATGGGATCGTTTGGCTTGACGGTATAATGCTTTGCTGTGAACCAGTTCATTAACTCAAAGCCATCGGATAAAATTTCTATTACAGCAAACAAACCTATAAAGCTGCGCTGCCAGTTGCTAACTAAATTGCGATCAGTTTCTGGTAAATCGGGTTGGCTTGCCAAAAATAAATCCAATACAGTCTTTTCCCCAACTTTACCTTCCGTCAGAAAGCTATCAATCAGCAGGTTTTGCTCAAAACTAGCATCATACCTATTATTAGAAGAACGCGAACCAGCAGCAATGTAAGTTTCTAACGCTTCTGCTAACTCTCCTTCTGCTTCTAATACAAATTCAATTAACGCTTGCTTGAGAACGCGCGATCGCTCTAGTAGTGCATCCACAAGTTAATCCCTACCATCAACACCTTTAGAGTACTGGTTAGAGGGTACAATCACTCTCCACCCTAAAGCAGAGGTATAGCAACTGCTAGGGCGCTTAGTGCATGAGCCTCGGCAGGCGGGCTTTGTTTGTATGGTTCCCCACTATGTGCGGGTGTGGGAGAAAAAGTGGCTGCTATATAAATTAAATATAGATTTAAACCCTCTAATCACAATCAGAGGGTTTAAATCTATATTTTAGAATAGAACCTGGCACAGAGCGATTGTCCCGTGGGGCGACCCCCAAAGTATCGTAGCTGCTGAGGCGTTTCACAACCGAGTTCGAGAAGGATTCGGAGTGGTACCGCCGCGCAATAGCACCAGGAAAAGGAGTGGGTGAACCCCCAAGACTGCATAGCAACAAATAATTGTGAGGTCAAGCCCTCGGTCTATTAGTGCGTCTTGGCTGCACTCATTACTGAGCTTCGACCTAACGTCTATCAACCCATGTTCTGTGGGTGACCTTACCTACATAAAGTAATGAGAGCACTCATCTGGAGGTGGGCTTCCCACTTAGATGCTTTCAGCGGTTATCCGCTCCGCACATGGCTACCCTGCGTTTACCGTTGGCACGATAACAGGTACACCAGAGGTGCGTCCTTCCCGGT
>JBARVL010000362.1:0-11514 GCA_049646245.1 Crinalium sp.
AAAAATTAGCCGAATCTTCATCAGTAATAGTTCGTTATTATCTAGCAGCAAATCCCCAAGTTCCAGTAAGCGTACTCAGGAAATTAGCAGAAAATGAAGAATCACCTCTGGTACTAGAAAATATTGCATGGAATCCCAACGCACCAGAAGATTTACTAGCTGATATCAGAGAGTCGGGAGAAAAATGGGCAATAGTTACGGAAATAGACCCCTACTTGGATGTAGAACAAATCGGTAATGATTATCAAATTGCCAGCCACATCAACACCTCATTAACTACATTAGAGAAACTGGCAAAACATGAAAATTGGCTAGTACGTTATTTGGTTATTAATAATCCCAATACTCCCAAGAGTTTAGCAGATGCAATTGTATCTGAAATTGCTCAGACAGAATCATTGCCTGATGATGATTCTCGTAAATGCCTTGTTCTTAATATGCTTGGGAAAATGCCATCGCATATTCCCTTTAAATCAGACTTCGGATTGCCAATAATAGCGATCGCAGATGAAATTGTTGATTTCAGATGGCATTATTTTGAAGGCGATAGTTTGAGTTTTTACGATGGTAGTGAGAGTAGAGTTATAGGTGTTTTACAAAAAGGTGAACTTCAAGAAAACGTAAATGAAGATAAATTTAAGGAAGTATGCCGCATTGTTAGTATAAAATATAATGATTTACAACTAGACGATATAAAGAATAAACACAAACATCTAATTACGGACGAATTGGCTGCTAATTTTGTACATTTTCAATGTTGGTTAAGGGGAGAAGGATTTTTATTTATACCTTATACATATGATTTTTTACAGATTTATAATCAAGGAAACTATGATACTTCTGACGCAGGCTATTGGACGCTTGATAGAAGCTATTATAATACTGCAGAGTATTGGTTAGATAGATATTTAGAATACATAAACGACTGGTACATCCAAGAGTGCGACGACATTTTTTATGGTAATGAGTTTAATGAAATAGTAGATAAGTTGCATTGGTTAGCAGCTACTCATCAAGAACATTCACAACATGGGCTATTTTTTTGGGACGACACAGTGATCAAAAATCCCGATCTAAGTTATTCTGCTGAAGATAGAAATCCTGTTTTTAATCGAGATACTTTTTGCTGCAATCCTGAATATGATATACAGAGTATGCTACAAACTATTAAACAAAATAGTGGGCTTACTACTCAAGATGAGTTAAAAGCAACTATTAGCAGGTTGTTGGAGATTGCTCCACTAGCTTATGATGAAGATGAGATTGTAGCTGTATTAGCCCTCCACCAAGATTTAGTAATACAAGTGAGTGGCTTACAGATAGTGAGAGATTCTGATGAGATAGATGAAAATAATAAAAATAAGCTTTATTTTTACATAGATGACACTTGTATAGACTACGATTCCTTTGTAGCTAAACAAAATTGGGATTCTTTATTTGAAAAAAGCGAAGGTAACACGCTTTTGCCTTATGTTGCCTATCTTTTAATTAAAATAATTTTATTGAATAAATCAGGCGAGAATTGAAGTTATGCCAACACCCTCACTCCTATTGCGGTGGGGAACCATACAAACAAAGTACGCCTGCTAAACGCTAAATGCTATAACGGGTAAATTGTCTCGCCTGTAGTGATGTTAAATATAAATAGTTGATTAAGATCGAGTTTAACAGAAATGCGATCGCCCACACTTCCTCGCCAATTTGCAGGCGCTTGTATATTCATCACAACACCCGTCTGAGGAACCGCTACACGCACCAAAATCTCCCGCCCCAAAGGTTCCACAACCTTCACATCAACGATTAATTTAGCGTCATCTTCTTGACTTTCTCTTACTGGCTGCGGTTCAATTATCTCAATATTCTCTGGGCGAATACCTAAATCTAATTGTTGCCCATTATTTAGTTTTAATTTATCATTAAAAGTGGGCGGACAAGCTATAAATTGCTCACCCACTTTCAACCAACCATCTTGATAAGTTGTTGGTAAAATATTCATGGGTGGACTACCTAAGAATGTTGCCACCATTCTGTTAGTCGGTCGGGCATAAATTGATTGAGGATCGCCAATTTGTTGAATCTTACCCTGATTAAGAATTACAATTTGATCGGCTAAAGTCATTGCCTCTACTTGATCGTGGGTCACATAAATAGTAGTAATACCAACGCGATGATGTAATTCTTTCAATTCTGCCCTAGTATCATCTCGTAATTGGGCATCTAAATTAGATAAGGGTTCATCAAGCAAAAAAACTTGCGGTTCACGGGCGATCGCTCTCCCCAAAGCTACCCGTTGTTGTTGTCCTCCAGATAACTGCTTGGGTTTGCGATCTAAGAGGTGGAAAATATCGAGCGATCGTGCTACTTTTTCCACTCGTTTTTGGATCTTTTTACCGTCAAATTTCCGCATCTGTAGTCCAAAAGCTAAATTTTGGGCTACTGTCATGTGCGGATAAAGAGCGTAATTCTGAAATACCATCGCCACATCCCGTTGTCGTGCGGGGATGTTATTTACTAGCACATCTCCAATATAAAGATTACCACTCGTAGCAGTTTCTAACCCTGCAATTGTTCTTAAAATTGTTGACTTACCGCAACCTGATGGTCCCACTAACACCCAGAATTGCCCATCGGGAACTTCAAAAGAAATGTTTTCAATAGCAGCCGTACTATTAAATTTTCTGGTAATATTTTCTAATTTAACACTTGCCACTTTCTTAATTAATAATTATCAATAAATTAATTATTCTAACAAATCAGACATCAAAAGTCAATAAAATTGAATTAAAATTATCATCAAACACGGTCTGCTGTTAATTATTAATTGTTAATTACAAAGATGGCGATCGCTATCTTTTACCTTTGGGTTGTTCTTCAGATAATCACCTAGCCAATCGCAACTGCGCTCAAGTAAATCATCTAAATCTAAATTCCACAAAACTACTGTTTTATCATGGCTACCGGAGGCTAAAACCTTCCCATCTAAGCTAAAATTCATAGTGCTGACGCGATCGCGATGTCCTTGTAAAGTTTTCAACAAAGTATCATCTAAACGCCACAATTGCACCCGATTATCCCAACTGCTTGTTGCTAAGATTTTACCTGATGGGCTGAAACGAACATGAGCGACACTATCCGTAGAACCTTTCAGGGTTCTAACTTCCACGCCGTTTCGATCCCACAGTTTCACAGTATTATCATAACTAGCGGATGCTAATAGCTGACCATCAAAACTCCAGCTAACATCCAAAACCCAACCATTATGCCCTCTTAAAGTTTTAATTAACAAACCGTCAGCAGTCCAAAGTTTGACAGTATTATCATCACTAGCAGAAGCAAATATTTCACCATCAGGGGAGAAAGCGATCGCATTAACGCGCTCGTTATGACCTTTAAGAGTCTTGATTAACTTCCCACTAAGCGCATCCCAAATTTTGATAGTTTTATCTCGACTCGCGGAAACAATTCTTTGTCCATTAGGACTAAACTTAACATCCAAAACTGCATCACTATGACCTATTAATGTGTTGATAAAAGTGCCTTGGCGAGTCCAAATTTTGATAGTTTTATCTTTACTTGCAGAAGCCAGTATTTGAGAGTTTAAACTAAAACTAACATTATAAACTCTGTCTTTATGTCCCTTCAAAGTAGCAATCAAAGTTCCATCTCGTTGCCAAAGTTTAATAGTTTTGTCACGACTTGCAGTAGCAATCATTTGATTATCAGCAGAAAAACTCACATCATTAAGAGCATCTGTATGACCCCTTAATATAGTTTGTAAGTTACCTGTGCGTCTCCACAATTTAACAGTTTTGTCATAACTACCAGAAGCAATTGTTTTACCATCAGGACTAAAAGCAACACCCGTCACACTATCACTATGTCCTTGCATTACTTTTAACGCCTGTCCGTTGCTATTCCACAATCTCACAGTATTATCTTCCCCAACAGAAGCAATTACCTGTGAGTTGGGAGAGAAACTCACACCTAAAACCCAGTTTTTATGTCCTCTAAGTGTATGCAAAAGTTGAGTTTTTAGGGAATTTTTCCTAAAATTTGTAGAAGTCAAACTCCAAATTTTAACAGTCTTGTCATCACTTGCAGAAGCCAGCAGCTTACCATTGAAACTAAAACTAATGCTGTTAACTTTTCCACCATGACCTGTTAAAGTTTTCAGCAATTTCCCAGCAGGACTCCAAAGTTTAACTGTTGTGTCCTCACTAGCCGAAACAATTAGATTGCTATCTGGAGAGAAACTTACCCAAGTCACAATACCTTGATGACCTACCCAGCTATTTAATAACTTACCTTCGATTGTCCACAGATTAATTGTGCCATTCCCACCAGCACTAGCAATTAGTTTTCCATCGGGACTAAAATTCACTCGATAGATATTGCCCTGATTTGTTTTAATAGTTCTGACCAAACTACCGTCTGGTCGCCATATTTTTATACTCTTATCCCAACCGCCAGAAGCAATCAGCTTACTATCAGGTGAAAAGGCTACGCTAGTAATACTTTCCTGATGACCAATTAGATTACTAAGTAAAGTGCCATCAGGACGGGAAACCCTCACAGTTTTGTCACGACTTGCAGAAGCAATCATTTTCCCATCACGGCTAAAACTGACATCTAATACAACATCTTTATGCCCTTCTATATGATTGCGCTCTCTAATACCGTAAACTGCTTGCTCAAGTGCTGTTACTACTTGTAGCTGAGTATCTGATTCAATTTTGGTTGAAGAGGGCAGAAAGTTTTGAGCTAAATTCCTGGAATTCAAAGCTGTTTTAATGCCTAAGTCTGGAATTGTTAATATTGAATGATTACTTTTAATTAATTCTTGCTTAAGACGTATACCTGCCCTTAAACCCTCCATCAGAGCATCAAAATTTTTATTGGAGACAAATAGTGCATCTGAAGAAGCACTCAAGGCAATTAATTCAGCATTGGTACGCATATCTTGTGCTAATTTTCTTTGCGTCTCAGCACGCCAAGCAAATTCACTAGCAGCAATTGCTAACACTGCCATAATCAAACCAACAGCAATTGCTCGCAATCTTTGTTTACGCACTCGCACTAGCTCAACTTCATTTTTTTGGATTTTAGTAGTTAGCTGAAATTGCACACGCAAGTTGTACTTTTGGCGAATTGGCTCAACTACATAATCGTGAACTAATTGATAGCGATCTTCTGGTTCTTCACGTAACCCAAAAACTAAACCTGAACCCACTAAAATTTTTAAAATTAATTCTAGTTGTGGGTTTTCTAGCGTTTGATTTTTTCCTACTCTAATACCCCGTTTTAATATAGGTGGAAAAGTGTTAAAAGTATGGTGATTTGAACTTGATTGATAATCTTCTTCTAACTTATCTGTCGCTCGCCGTTTTTGACCTCCTGGTATTGCCATTGAGTTTAACAACTCTGACCAAGTTTTAAGGGGGCGTGTACCTCTTTGATCGGTTAAGGAAAACAAAATTGACCAAACTGCGTCTTCATTATTGTAGCCACAATCTAGAATTACATCTTGGAGCGATCGCGCTATTAAAGCTGAAATTGGACAAACGCCAAGTTGACAGTATTGTTCTAATGTTTTAATTTTTTCCGATTGCAATTGCGCTCCTACTACTTGCAACTCAATTGGGCGTACTTCTTGCAATTCAACTGCTAAATCTTGTACTAATTGATCGATTAAAGCTGCTTCTAAAGGAAATTGCGACCCCTCAGTTAAACTTTTAATAATGTTTTTGGCATTTTCTAAAGAAAAGTTGCCAATACCATAGCGGATTTGGTTATCTAAAATATTGTTGTTGATTGCATCTAAATTAATCCGTCGCTCTAAATCTAATAAATAATGTAAATTATCTTCTCGGAGAGATAATATAACTTTTACATAAGGAAAATTCAGGCAATCGCGTAAAAAATCATAAAATTCCTGTCGTTCTGAAGCCGTCGTACAAATCGAAAAAAATTCTTCAAATTGATCAAAAATCAGTACCGTTAAAATATTGCGGGAGGCTAAGTTACGCAACTCTTGCACAATCCCCGCTAGTGAATTTAGCTGCTGGCGTGAAGTCAAGAGCGACTTACCCGCATTAATTAGTGCTAACTCCAAACTGCGCCCTAAAGTCACAACCCAATCTGTGTAAACTCGCTGGACAACAGGTAAAGCTTTTTTAGCAGAAATCACTTTGTTTGCCAGGGTTGGTACTAAACCTGCATTAATCAACGAACTTTTACCAACACCAGAAGCACCGTGAATTATAATTAATTTATAGTCATTGCGGCTAATTCTGCTAATTAATTGCTGGACATCTTTTGTACGATCTGCGGCGATAATTTCTTGGGCTACTTGTACGTTATTGTTACCAGTTACGCCTGTAGGACGACGCTGTGGCTGTAAGGGACTAGCTCCGACAAAAGTAGAGAAACCATACTGTTGTTTAATAGAGCGTTGTTCTTGCTTAATTTCAAAAGCTTGTAAATATCGACCTTGTTCAAAATATAGCGATCGCAGTTCTTCTAAAATATCCAGGTAAATCTGTGGCTCGTACTGCGGTTCGGTTTCTTCTTGCGCTTGTTCTAGATGAGTCATAGCGACAAAACGCTGATCCATCTGTCTTTCAGCTTTAGCTAACAGTAGTAAATATAAACTGCGATGATGAAGTACTTTTTCATTTCCCGTTGGCGAGGAGCCAATAAAATTGGCAAGAATAAATAAAGCAGTTTGCGCTGCTTGATATGCTTCTACTGGTTTCGATGCAATTAATGCAACTTCTGCTAAAAATCCATTAGCTTGAGCAAGTTGGAGCGGGCTATTATAAGTTTCCAGCCGTGTTAATGATTGTAATGCTAGGGTTCGCAACTCTTTCCAGGCTTCTAGATGCCTGAGTACCTCACCTGCTTGTGTAATTAACTGAGCAACAATTTGATGGCGCTCTTGCCCTTCAAAGACTCTGACTGCTGCAAAGAAAAAATCTTTAGCTGCTTGCCAATGACTAGAACTTTTTGCAGGTTCAATATCTGCTAAACGACGATAGCACAACCCAATATGAAATAGTAAAATTCCTTGCCGCTCTAAGCAGCTATGATTGCTCTTAAATTGCTCACAAAATAACGTGATATCTTGTTGATTTTCTTTTTGTGTTTGGTATTGCTCACAAAAGTCAAGACTGTTTTGATAATGCTCTAAAGCGACATCAATGCGATCGCACCCATAAGCATCTCGACCTAAAATAAATTGGTAAGTAGCTTCCAAAACTCGATGAAGTTGCATACCAGAAGAGTACAAGTCCCGACGCACCGACTCTAATTCTTGACGTTTACGACCCCCTGGAGCCATATCAAGAGACTGATTAGGCACAAATTTACTAGCGCCAGCGATTAATAAATATCTAAATAATCCATCTGTAAGTTGATGCCATAAAGCATTCAATTCATTGGGATTAAGTTCAAACTTAATGGAACTAGCAGCCCAACTTTTAAAATCCGGTGCTAGTCGCGTCAGCTTTTGCAGAACTTCTTCTGTGATCCACAACACCAACGGAAAGGGAAAATGAGTGCGAAATTCATCTCTTAGTTGGTTAGTAGAAACTAATACTTGATCGAGGGCGGTTACTGACTCCAAACCAAAAATCATTAAGGCAGGAGGCGGGGATTTAATAATCGCTGGCTTAATTGTGTTAAATAATGTCTTGGCAGACTGTGGCAAAACCAACTTTTGCAGTTTTATACCGCATGATTCTTGTACTCGATGCCACATCTGCGCCTTCAAAGCTACATAGTTGCAGCGTACCAAAATCAATGAAAAACTGCCTTCAGACAAAGTAATTGCCCTGATTAATGTTCTAAGCGATCGCTCATTTAAAGCAGCTACTTCTTCAGAGGCATCTAATTTCATCGGCAAAATCTTAGCATCACTCTTCATTAGATCTCTTGCATAAGTCGATCAATTTGGTATTTCATCTGCGTTTATCTGCGTTTATCTGCGGTTAAATTTAAATCATAAAAAAACTTGCCATAAATCTAATGAAGAGCGAATGTAGAAACGCGACCTAGCACGTCTCTACAATACATATCTACCGATCATCTTTAAACAACTACTGCTGTTAAAGACTTGAATTTATCTGTTTCGGCTAAAGCGGGATTAATCCCAAACCATCGCCCTGTCTCATCTCGGTATTCAAAAACAAACATACTCCGCAGCAGACTTTGAAATTCTTTTTCACCTCTAACAATTTGTTGTTGTACTACTTGGAAAAGTAATTCCCAATGTTCATCCTCAATAGAAAGCACTAAATCATCACGATATCCCTTAATTACATAGTCTAAACACTGACGGGAAAAAGGTGGATCTTCTTGCTGCAAGCAGTTATAAAGTAACCCTAATAAATTCCGCACATGACCGCCACTAATCTGACAGATGCGATCTAAAGTTTCCATAGAATCAAAAACTTCTGTGATTAGCGCAAGACGTTCTTGGGGTGGAACTTCAGGGAAAGCACGCACTAACACTAACTGTCGCAGCAAAAACATTCCTTGCTCAAAATCACCGCCATCCCTAGTTCTCACGGGAACCATTGGCAAAACTTTTGGTGCGACTCCACCCCCCAAGCGATTTTTCAATTCTTCGTATTCGTTAGAAAAATTTAATGCGAGTGGGAGTGTGTAAACGAGGTGACAATTTAGCCGTCTTAATTGAGCGCCTCTGTCAATAAACAAGTATTCTGGAAGCGATCGCCCTGAATCAATTCGGCTATCAACTCGATCTAAGTTATCGACAATCACAACTAAGCCTTTTTTTCCACGCTGCTTAAGTTCTTGAGTAGCTTTGAGCAGAATTTCTTGATTAATAGCTTTAAGAATTCCTTCTGTCCTCGGCTCCAAATACTGTCTGAGTTGATTTCGCAGGTTAGGACTTTCTTTAGTTTTGGCAGTAATTTTACCAATTCCGACAGAAAACTCAGCTTGCGCTGACAGATCAATTGGAGTCTGCAAAAACTCTTTGACTTCGTTAAATAAATTAAAAAAGTACCCAGGTTTGAGGTGGATGTCGCTAGTTTCCAAGCTTTCGCTAACTTGACGTGCGATCGCCAAAAGAATATCACTAATATCTACATCCGCCATATCTAAGTCTTGGCTGGACTCGAAATAAACTACATGGAATTCCTGTTGTTCTAGTTCACTTTTGAGCCGTAATAACTCTGTAGACTTACCGCAGCCGATGTGTCCGGTAAATAGTTGACAAGTTGGCTCATCGGGTGATATACGAGTAATTGTTCGCCCGATTGTCTCAATGATTTTACCGCCACGTACTGAGGAAAAATCTATATAATACTGACGGTCTTCAGGATTTCCTACACTTAAAGTTTTTGCTGGGTTACAAGCTTTGTAAAATCTAGAAAAATCCAGTTTCATATTGCTTTTTAAAGGTGTAGGGTCAAGACCTATAGTCATCCTGATCTACTATGAACGATAAATATATATATGGGGCTGAAGGGATTTACCCCCCAATAGTGGTGAGGGAGAGGGGCAGGGGAGCAGGGGAGCAGGGGAGCAGGGGAGCAGGGGAGCAGGGGAGCAGGGGAGCAGAGGGGCAGAGGGGCAGAGGGGCAGGGGTAGATTAAGTATAAGAAAATATTCTTACTGACTCCTAAATTCTGGCTCCTGGCTCCTGACTCCCCACTCAGATTTAGCTAAAATTTTTGATAATCGCCTCAGCAAACTCAGAACACTTGAGAGGTGTCTCAACAGGTGGTTCCATCATCCGAGCTAAATCATAAGTAACTTCTCGATTAGAGATAGCTTTACCAATGCCTTGTTTAATCAAGTCAGCCGCTTCTTGCCAACCCATAAACTCCAACATCATCACGCCTGATAGAATCACAGAACCAGGGTTAATGCGATCGAGTCCCGCGTGTTTAGGAGCAGTACCGTGTGTAGCTTCAAAAATGGCACAAGTATCACCAATATTAGCTCCTGGTCCCATGCCTAACCCGCCAACGATCGCAGCAGCAGCATCAGATAAATAATCTCCATTCAAATTCATCGTAGCCAGAATAGAGTATTCATCCGGTCTGGTTTGAATTTGTTGGAAAATACTGTCAGCAATTCGGTCATTTACCATCACCTTATCTTTCCACTGACCATTACCGTGAGTTTCCCAGATGCTATCCAGCACATTCTCAACCTCACGACAAATGGCAGCTTGTTTTTCCTCTGTCAGAGAGTCATAGCCTGGTTCAATCTCACTGGCGTTTTCTGCGGTGGTAATCTTGGGATTTTTCTCTTTGTTAGAAAGAATCCAAGATTCTCTTTCAGTCACACACTGGTTACGAAATTCTGTAGTTGCAAGTTCATAACCCCAGTCGCGGAAGGCTCCTTCGGTATACTTCATAATGTTGCCCTTATGCACCAAAGTCACCATTTGCTTATTTTTAGGTAGGCGCAGGGCGTGCTGCATAGCGCGGCGAACTAGACGTTGAGATCCTGTTTTACTAATTGGTTTGATGCCGATGCCAGAATCTAGGGGAATTTGCTTTTTGCCATGTTCGGGGGTGGCTGGAATCAATTCAGTATTTAGCAAATGAATGATTTTGTTAGCCATTTCACTGCCTTGCCGCCACTCAATTCCCAGATAAATATCTTCTGTATTTTCTCGGTAAACGATCACATCGAGTTTTTCTGGGTTTTTGTGGGGGGAAGGCGTACCTTGATAGTATTTGCAGGGGCGCACACAGGCGTAGAGGTCGTGAATTTGACGTAGGGCAACATTCAGTGAGCGGATACCACCTCCGACTGGTGTTGTTAGTGGCCCTTTGATGGCAATACCATACTCTTTGATCGCGTTAAGAGTGTCTTCAGGCAAATATTGGTATGTGCCGTACTTTTCACAAGCTTCGTCACCAGCGTAAACTTTAAACCAACTAATCCGTCGTTGATCGCCATAAGCAGTTTGAACTGCGGCATCAAATACCTTTTGAGCAGCAGGCCAAATATCTACACCTGTGCCATCTCCACGCACAAAGGGAATAATAGGATTATCTGGCACAATTGGTTCGCCATTTTGGAAGGTAATCCGAGAGCCAGTATCAGGGGGGGTGATTTTTTCGTACATATTGCTTTTGTTCTTGGGTGATTCCGTCGATCAGTTTGGTTTTAGAGGTAGGCTACCAGATTAATCAAGCTATTATTACTGAAATCGAGCTTTTTTACTGTATATAAGATCAGAACTTTTGATACCAGGATTTTCAGCAGAGTAGGTTAATTGACGTGAAAAAGATTTTAGTGGTCGATGATGATAGAACTCTGCGAAGTATCTTGATACATCATTTGCACAAGCATGGATACCAGATCAAGGAAGCCAGTTCTGGAGTTGAGGCATTAACTGTCTTCGAGCAAGATCCACCGGATTTAGTCGTATCTGACGTGATGATGCCGAATATGAACGGGTTGGAATTTTGCCGTCAGTTGAGGGCTAGTAGATTTGGGCAATTGGTACCGTTTATTTTTTTATCG
>JBARVL010000363.1:0-8655 GCA_049646245.1 Crinalium sp.
GTCTGGCAGAAGGGACTTGCACCCTTATCAGACCGAAAGTTCAGCCTTTTGATGACAGTAATCTGCTGTCGGACTGGAAGTGCTATGTACGGGCTTTCACCGTGATTCACACTTCAACGAATCACACTGTCTTATCTCGCTGCAACTTCAAAACCAAAACCCCCAAAGGTGGCAAACACAAATCAATAGAATAAGGACGATTGTGATACGTCCACTCATCCGTCCACTTCCCACCTAAATTGCCCATATTACTACCACCATACTGACGGGCATCACTATTAAACAACTCTATATAGAAACCCGCCTCTGGCACTCCTACGCGGTAATGACTGTGTGGCTGTGGCGTAAAATTACAAACCACCACCACAAACTCATTTGAATCCTTAGCGCGACGGATAAACGCAACTACACTATGACGATTATCGCTACAATCAATCCAGTCAAAACCTGCCTCAGCAAAATCCTGACTATAAAGCGCCGTTTCACTGCAATACAACTTATTCAAATCACCCATAAACAACTTAAGCTGTTTATGACGGTCAACTTGCAACAAATCCCAGTCTAAATCACCCCAAACATTCCACTCACTCCACTGCCCAAACTCCATACTCATAAATTGAGTTTTCTTACCAGGGTGAGTAAACATAAAGGCGAATAAACAACGCACATTCGCGCACTTCTGCCACTCATCCCCAGGCATCTTACCAATAATATTGCTCTTACCGTGAACAACCTCATCGTGAGACAGCGCCAGCATGAAGTTTTCGCTGTGGTTATACCACATACTAAAGGTAATATTATTTTGGTGGAACTGACGGAACCAAGGGTCCATGCTGAAGTAATCCAGCATATCGTGCATCCACCCCATATTCCACTTCAAGTTAAAACCTAACCCACCGACATAAGTGGGCCATGATACCATTGGCCAAGAAGTTGATTCTTCTGCAATAGATAGCGCCCCTGGAAAATAACTAAAGATAGTGTGATTAGCTTGGCGCAAGAAATCAGCCGCCTCAATATTTTCCCTACCGCCGTAATCATTTGTCACCCACTCGCCAGGTTTACGACAATAATCTAAGTACAACATTGAAGCTACAGCATCCACCCGAACCCCGTCGATGTGATACTTATCAAACCAAAACAAAGCATTAGCAACTAAGAAGTTTCGTACTTCGTTGCGATTGTAGTTAAATACTAAAGTACCCCATTCTTTATGTTCACCCTTACGCGGGTCGGCGTGTTCATAAAGATGAGTACCATCAAAGAATGCTAAACCATGACCATCTTTCGGAAAGTGACCAGGAACCCAGTCTAGTATCACACCAATGTTGTTTTGGTGGCACTGGTCAATGAAATACATCAAATCTTGAGGTGTACCATAGCGGGAAGTAGCAGCATAGTAACCCGTTACTTGATAACCCCACGAACCATCAAAAGGATGTTCTGCAATGGGTAATAACTCAATATGGGTATATCCTAATTCTTTAACATAAGGAATTAATCGCTCTGCTAACTCTCGATAAGTCAGGAAACGCGCCCCTGGTTTGAGTTCAGAAACAAGCACAACTGGTGCAGTTTCACCATTAGGTAACTTCGCAGGTTCAGCAGAAGAACCATGCAACCAAGAACCTATATGACATTCATAAACAGAAATAGGTTTACTTAGCGCATCACTTTGGCGGCGCTGTTCCATCCACTCAGTGTCATTCCAAGTATAATCACTTAAATCAGTAACTATAGAAGCGGTTTTAGGGCGGATTTCTTGCTGGAAACCATAAGGATCAGATTTTTCGTAAATATGACCTTCAAAGTTTTTAATTTCGTATTTATAAGATTTTCCTACTCCTATTTCTGGGATAAATAATTCCCAAATACCGTTTCCACGTTTACGCATTTGGTTGTTGCGTCCATCCCAGTTGTTAAAATCCGCTAAAACTGAAACGTTACGAGCATTAGGAGCCCAAACAGCAAAATAAACTCCTTTAACGCCTTCCACTTCCATTAAGTGTGCGCCGAGTTTTTCATAAATGCGGTGATGATTACCTTCAGAAAACAGGTGAAGATCAAAATCTGTCAAGCCTGGAGAACGAAAGGCGTAGGGGTCGTAGATAATGCGCTGATGTTCTCCTTCTTTCAGGCGCAATTGATAGTTTGCTAGTTCTGGTGTCTCGATGGTGCATTCAAAAAAGTGGGGGTGATGCACAGCTTGCATGGCATATTCGGTTCTATCTTCGGGACAAATAACCCATGCAGCATCGGCGGTAGGTAGGTAGGCTCGCACCACCCAGACAGTTTTACCATTTTGTGCGATCGCATGAGGTCCTAAAATCTCAAAAGGGTCATCATGCTGGTTCCATACTATCCGCTCAACCTGTTCTGGGGCAATCATCATCGACATAAGCCTAGCTATCCTAAAATAAAGTAACTAAATCAACTCAAAATAAAGCTGGAGTGTTAACTCCTTATATTTATATACATTTTTTGATTTTTGTATATTTTTTTTTACAAAGGCTGATTTTGGTAATTGGTCAAGTGAGGAGGGAGAGGAGGGAGGAGGGAGGAGGGAGGAGAGAGGGGAAGAGGAGAGAGGGGAAGAGGAACAGTTAAGGTTTAGGTCATTGATAATTGTTAATTGCCAGTTATTAGAAATTTAATCTTACTTAAGGATGATGACAAATTCAAAGCGTCTCAAACAAACAAATCCAGAACAGTATGCACGTCTCAAAGCTGAAATAGCTTCTCCCTATAAAGGTTTGAGACAAATTATTTACTTGGCTTGTGGTGCTTCTAGTTTTATTGGTGGGATGATTTTTATTGTTCAGATAGCTGCTGGTCGTCAAGTAGAATCAACATTACCTAATTTAGCAGTGCAAGTTGGGGTATTGGCACTAATGATTTTTTTATTCCGTTTAGAACAAAAAAAAGGCAAACAGTAAACAGGTGCATCATGGCTGACGTGCTATAACTGGGTAATTGATAATTGTTAATTGTTAATTGTTATGAGAAAACTTTATTTTTTAGTTCCTGGAACAGGCGGCAAGTTTGCCTGTGGTGGTTTGTGGGCGGAGTTGAAAACACTTGATTTGGCGAAACTTGTTTGCAATGCAGATGTGGTAACTTATCGACAACGAGAACAAGGCAAGCTATTTCTGGATGACTTATTAAAAGAGAAAGATTTAGATGATGTCATATTTGTGATTAGCTGGGGATTTGATATCCCTAAACTTGCAGCCAAACTCAAAAACTACAATGTTGTTTATCATGCCCACAGTTCAGGCTACGGCTTTACCCTACCTGCAAGTATTCCTATTATTACAGTTAGCCGAAATACAATGGGATACTGGGGGCAAAACTCAGCCAATTCCCTGATTTATTATTTACCTAATCAGATTCCTGATGAGTTTCAAAATCTTTCTCTCAAACGTGATATTGATGTTTTAGTTCAAGTACGCAAATCATCTGAGTATCTACTTCAAGAATTAATTCCTGAATTAGAAAAACACTGTCAGGTTTCTGTAATTGATTCTTATGTAGAAGATTTAGCAGGGCTTTTTAATCGAGCTAAGGTTTATCTCTATGATTCTGCGGAGTACTGGGCGCAACAGCGAGTAAGTGAAGGGTTTGGTCTGCAACCTTTAGAAGCAATGGCGTGTGGTTGTCAAGTTTTTTCTAGCGTTAACGGAGGGCTATCCGATTATTTAGACCCTGGAATAAATTGTTATAAAATTGCTGGATACTCTAAAGAATATGATATACAACGCATTTTAAAAGTAGTTAATAAATCAACAGCACTTGTATTACCTGAGCAATTTTTAGATGAGTATCGGTCTGAAAATATTACAAAAAGGTTAAAGTTTATCTTAGAAGAAGTTAATGATTTGTTTGACCATAAAAAACATCATACAAGTAATATAAAGAGTTTAAGTAAGTTACGTTTAGCGCAATTATCAACTAAGAGAATTTTTAATAAAGTTATGTTAAAATGTTTTAATAAAAAATCTGGTTAGAAGCTGACAGCTAGGGGGTGTTTTCAAACTCTTTGATCCCCCCCAGCCCCCTCGTTCCCAGGCTGGAGCCTGGGAACGAGAAGGGGGGAGTAATTAAGTCAAAGTCCCCCTTCTTAAGGGGGATTTAGGGGGATCTCACCCACAGAAACGGAGCCAATAAAGTTTGAAAACACACCCTAATCACTAAATATGTCATTAACGCCGCTTTCTGCTTCCTCTACTTCAAATTTTAAAAAAGTTAGTCTTGTTGCTACCGATATGGATGGTACGCTGACAAGAGATGGCTTTTTTACCTCATCTTTACTTCAGGCACTAGAAGCATTAGCTGATGCTAAGATTGCGGTAATTATAGTTACAGGACGAAGTGCTGGTTGGGTACAGGGGATTAAAACTTACTTGCCTTCTTCGGGTGCGATCGCAGAAAATGGTGGTATATTCTTCCCTCAAGATAGCGACTATCCAGAATTTCTCACACCCATTCCCAATTTATTACAGCATCGGACTCTGCTATCCCAAGTTTTTGAGCAATTAAAAATCCAATTTCCTCAAATAACAGAGTCGGCAGATAATTGCTTCCGCCTGACTGACTGGACTTTTGATATTCAACAGCTAACTTTATCAGAACTGCAACAAATGGCAGATATTTGTGCGGAAAATGGATGGGGATTTACTTACAGTAACGTGCAGTGTCACATTAAACCGATAGGTCAAGATAAGGCTACTAGCTTGTTAAAATTAATCTCAACAAAATTTATTAATTTAAGTACAAATCAAATAGTTACTGTTGGTGATAGTCCTAATGATGAATCACTATTTGATATATCTAAATTTCCCTTATCTGTGGGAGTAGCAAATATTTTAAAATACGCTGCAACTTTGGAGCATTTACCTGTTTATATTACTTCTGCTACAGAAGAACAAGGATTTATTGAGTTAGCAAATTTATTATTACAGTTTTGATGATATTAGTTAAGAACCCCACCCCCTAACCCCCTCCCCGTGTACGGAGAGGGGGGTAAAAAAATGAATGTAGAGACGTTGAATGCAACGTCTCTACACAGGTTTAAGGGTTAGCCCCTTGAATTTCTGGAGATGTCTAATATCTCAGTATTAGTTATTCTTCATCTGAAAAGTCTTCCTCAGAATCCTCAACATGAGCAACTGAATTTGCTGAAACAACCGCTCCAGTATCGAGTTTTTCCCTTACTTGCTGCTCGATTAGTTTGGCAATTTCGGGCTTTTCTTCCATGTATTTAATGGTATTATCTCGACCTTGGGCGATGTTGTCACCGTTGTAGCTGTACCAAGCACCGCGACGGGTAATAATTCCAGTTTCTTCTGCAATGTCAACTAGACAACCAACAGTGGAAATGCCTTTGCCAAAAATAATGTCAAATTCTGCGATGCGGAAGGGAGGAGCAACTTTATTTTTAGCAACTTTAACTTTAACGCGATTACCATATTCGCCTTCGTTAGCTTTCTTTAAAGTTTGAATGCGACGAATATCTAAACGCACGGAAGCATAAAATTTCAGGGCATTACCGCCAGTTGTAGTTTCTGGGTTGCCGTAGGAAATACCAATTTTTTGTCGTAGTTGGTTAAGGAAAATAACGGTACAGCCAGATTTACCGATGTTACCTGCAACTTTCCGTAAAGCTTGGCTCATTAAACGTGCTTGTAAACCGACATGGGTATCACCCATATCACCTTCAATTTCAGCACGGGGTGTTAATGCAGCTACGGAGTCAATAACTACAATATCAACTGCTGCGGAACGCACAAGTTGATCGACTATTTCTAGTCCTGCTTCGCCTGTATCAGGTTGAGAAACTAACAGGTTTCCAATATCCACACCAAGGGCGGCAGAGTAGGCGGGATCTAGGGCGTGTTCTGCATCAACGAAGGCAGCAACGCCTCCAGCTTTTTGCACTTCTGCGATCGCGTGTAATGCTAGTGTGGTTTTACCAGAACTTTCTGGACCATATATTTCAATAATCCGCCCTTTCGGTAAACCGCCGCCTAATGCTAAATCTAGGGTCATTGCGCCAGTAGGGATTGTTTCCACCCTCATGCGGGTGGCATCTCCCAAGCGCATTATGGCTCCCTTACCAAATGACTTTTCAATCTGGTTCAGCACTAAATTTAGGGCTTTTTGCTTTTCGGGAGTGGTTGTAGTAATTTCGATAGCCATTAATGCCTCAAGAACTAGGTTGAGATGTGAAGATGCGGAAATTTACTTTAGTTTAGATACTCTCGGCTAACTGCTGTGCCGTGTCTGTGCAAATCTATACAATTAATGATCGCGCCTGTGAGTGTGCCTTCTACCAGTTTAACAGATCACTAGATTTTTAGTGGTACATTTGTATTATTTTAATATTTTATCATTGAAGAAGAAAACTGAGGAGTCAGGAGTCAGCAGCCAATGCGTGAAGATACTGTTGGTAAAAAACCTAACCCCCCAGCCCCCTTCCCTACTAGAGAAGGGGGAGTTAGAAGCCCCTCTCCTTGTAGGAGAGGGGTTGGGGAGAGGTCACGCAATGAATTTTCGCTAACGGTATATAAGATAATTCTCCCCTTCCCCCTCCCTCCTCCCCCCTCTAAAACATGAATAGTTATCTTCCTAACTTAATTCCCGATACGGCTCTATCAGTCGGCGGGTTGACAAGCTATATTCAAGATCTTTTAGAGCAAGATGAGCAACTGCGACAGGTTTGGGTAATTGGTGAAGTTTCCAGTACTAACAGACATCGCAGTGGGGTGTTTTTTACTCTGCAAGATCCCCAGACTAAAGCAGCTATTAGTTGCGTGGCGTGGAGTAGTCAGCAAGATAAACTGCTACAACAGCCTGTAGCAGGTGAGCAGTTAATTGTTTTAGGTAGTATTCGTATTTATCCCCAAAAGGGAAATTATCAACTAACTGTTTGGCAAGCTTTACCTGGGGGAGAAGGGTTGCAAGCATTGCGCTATAAGCAGCTACGCAACCGACTGGAGGCGGAAGGGTTGTTTGCTAAAGAAAGAAAGCGATCGCTCCCCATCCATCCCCAAACTATTGCTGTGGTGACTTCCCCACAAGCTGCTGCATGGGGTGATATTCAAAAAACCCTCAGACGTAGATATCCTGGTTTGCACGTTTTATTTTCCCCTGCAATAGTTCAAGGTGAGCAAGCACCTGCATCTATAGTTACAGCAATTGAGCGGGTAGTGCGAGATGGGAGAGCAGAGGTGATAATTTTAGCGCGGGGAGGTGGTGCGGTTGAAGAGTTGGCTTGTTTTAATGATGAGCGGGTTGCGCGTGCGATCGCACTTTCAACTATTCCCATCATTACAGGGATTGGACATCAACGCGATGAATCTTTAGCTGACTTAGTTGCAGATGCTTACGCTCATACACCTACTGCTGCTGCTGAACAAGTAGTTCCAGAACTTAGCACACTTGTCGCCGAACATCAACAACGGATTAAATTACTTAATAATGCTGTTAATAGACGTTTACAGGTATCTAATGAGCAACTGCAAAGGTTAAAAAATCGCTTGCAACGTCTACCAATTCAACGACAAGTACAGCAACAGCAGCAAACCGTATCTGATTTGCGCCACCGACTATTACAAGCAACATCATGGCGTTTACAAAGGGAAACTCAGCATTGTCAGATGTTGCGACAAAAATTAGCTACCCTCGATCCTAAAGCCGTATTGCAACGAGGTTATGCTGTTGTTAGGAAAGATGGTGCGATCGCTCGTTCTACAAATCAGCTACAACTAGGAGAAGAATTAAATATTCAGCTAGAGCAAGGCGAAGTCAAAGTCAAAATTATTGAAATCTTAGAGAAAAGTTACTAATTATGAATAAACCAAATCATAGCCAAAATTCTCAAGCAAACGATCTTAATATCCCAAATAACTGGAATTATGAAACAACTGTAGCTAAAGTAGAGGAAATAATTCACAAAATTGAATCAGGGAAGTTAGAATTAGCTGATGTTTTTGAGGAATTTGCCGCCGCTACAGCATATCTGCGCGATTGCGAAAAGTTTTTATCAGAGCGACAACAACAAATGGATGTCTTTATTGAAACCTTAGAAAATGAGGCGGAAACTTTGTCTTTTTAATAGATTTTGTAGTGTTGATGAAGTTTTGTATAATTAACCACAGATGCACACAGATAAACACAGATGATTTACTGATTTTTTCAAGAGGTTTAATTAATTCAACTATCCTTACATTCAATTTGCTAATTTAACTTTGTTGGTAATATGATTTTAGCTACTGCCAAACGCTTTACAATTGATGAGTACCATCGTTTAGTAGAACTCGGTTTTCTTACTGAAAATGACAGATTTGAATTAATTAATGGAGAAATTATTCAAATGGCAGCTAAAGGTACACGCCATACAACCTGTTGTAGAAATTTATTAGAGGAATTAGTCTTACTTGTAGTAGGTAAAGCAAAACTACAATGCCAAGATCCAATTACTTTACCTTCAAACAGCGAACCGGAACCAGATTTTGCAATTGTGCGTAACCACCCTGATAATTATTTATCTTCTCATCCGAATCAATCTGATGTTTTATTAGTAATTGAGATTGCAGATTCTTCGTTAAAATATGACCAAGAGGTTAAATTACCTCTCTATGCTGAAGCAGGTAT
>JBARVL010000364.1:0-1874 GCA_049646245.1 Crinalium sp.
CTGTCGGACGAGTTTGCCTTAACATCTGGGCAACTTGTTCAAGACGAGTTAAAAACTCATCTCGGTTATCTGTTTCAATTTCCCGCGCCCCTAAATACATCCCATAAGCTGCTGCAACCCCAATTGCAGGTGCGCCTCGGACAATCATAGTTTTAATCGCTTGCGCCATATCGTCGCTGCGACTAATTTCCACAAATGTATACTCAGTAGGCAACTTGTTTTGGTCGATCAGTAAAACGCGATCGTCTTTCCAAATAACGGGATATACCTGGTTTGTGCTAAGTGCGATCATATCAATTAACAATTAATAACTATCAATTAAGTAGGTCAACATAACTCATCGTCAACCCCTCCCCCTGCCCCCTCCCCGTCCACAGGGAGGGGGTAATAATAGTCTTATTCAAAGTCCCCCTTCTAAAGGGGGATTTAGGGGGATCTCGAAGTAAGTGCTATTAACTACTTACAGTAGATAACTGTTGGCTAAAGAAAGCGGTTCGGATTCGATCGGCTATTTGAGCAGGTGTTAAACCTAAAGCCGCTATAGACTCTTCTGGTGTAGCATGATCTACTAACAAATCTGGTACACCTATACGCTGGAGGGGAACGACAACATTATTATCTAGTAAACTTTCTGCGATCGCACTTCCAAACCCACCGATTAAACAACCTTCTTCTAAAGTAACAACCTTACCTATTTTTTGGGCTAGAGGTAAAATTAACTCTGTATCTAAAGGTTTAGCAAAGCGGGCATTAACTACAGTCGCTTCAATTCCATGTTCGCTCAATAATTCGGCTGCTTGCATTGTTGGGTAAACCATCGAGCCATATCCCAACATCAATACATCGTCGCCATGTCGCAGAATTTCAGCTTTACCTATAGGTAATGTTTCCCATCCTTCCTCCATTAACGGGACACCGTAACCGTTGCCACGAGGATAACGTAGGGCAATGGGTCCATCAGTGTATTCAATGCCTGTAACAAGCATTTGTTGCAGTTCGGCTTCATCTTTGGGAGCCATCAGAACTATATTAGGAATGCAACGTAGGTAGGCAATATCATACATTCCTTGGTGAGTAGGACCATCCGCGCCAACAATTCCAGCCCGATCCATACAGAAGAAAACAGGCAACTTTTGGATGCAAACATCGTGAATGATTTGATCGAAACCACGTTGTAGGAAGGTAGAATAAATTGCTGCTAAGGGACGCATTCCTTCACAAGCTAAACCAGCAGCTAAGGTGACAGCGTGTTGTTCAGCAATACCCACATCAATATATTGCTTTGGCAGTTTGGCTTGGAATTTATCTAAACCTGTGCCAGTTGCCATTGCTGCGGTGATGGCAACAATTTTGGGATTTTCTTCTGCCAGTTTAATTAAAGTGTCAGCAAAAACTTTCGAGTAGCTGGGAGGTTTGGGTTTGCTAGATGGGTTTGGTTTGCCAGTGGCGAGGTTGAAGGGAGATTGAGCGTGATAGCCGACTTGATCTTGTTCTGCGATCGCATAACCTTTACCTTTAACTGTCACCACATGAACTAATACTGGACCTGTAATTGTATGTGCTTGCTTAAAAGTGGTAATTAATTCTTCTAAGTTATGACCATCCACAGGTCCCATATAAGTAAAGCCGAGTTCTTCAAATACCGCGCCGACTTTGGGAACCGCTAAACGTTTCATCCCTTCCTTGACTCGTTCTAGTTCTGGGGTAAAAGAATCGCCGACAAAGGGAATATGTTTAAATTGTTCCTCTAAATTATCTTTGAGAAACTGTACTGGGGCGCTCAGGCGCATTTTATTTAAATATCGCGGAATTGCACCAACGTTAGGAGAAATTGACATTTCATTGTCATTCAACACCACCAGCAACTTGGTTTT
>JBARVL010000365.1:0-3795 GCA_049646245.1 Crinalium sp.
TATGAACAAAAAAATCTTATTTGGTGCTAGTACTGCATTCATCGCCCTGACAAGTTTAGCAGTTGCTACTGTGCAGCAAATGCCTAGAGCAGTAGCACAGCGTGTAGATCCAATTGCGATCGCACATCATACCCCTAGCCACCAAGTAAAAGGTGAACTCGCTCAAGCTCAAACTCTCAGAATCGCTTTCCCTAATCGCGGTGAAGCAACAGAAGCACAACGCAAAGCTGATGCTATTGCTAGTTTTCTATCGCAACAACTGAAGATGCCTGTAGAGGCAGTAGTCTCAGATGAAACTGCGGCGGTGGAAGCTTTGAGAGCTAATCGCGTAGATGTAGCATTTCTCAGCAGCCGTCCCGCGCTTAAAGCTGAACAGTTAGCTGGTGCGCGTTTGGCTTTAGCAGAAGTACGTCCTGGTTACTCTGGTGGGCATACTTATAGATCTGTAATGGTGGTGCGTAAAAATAGCCCGTTACGCACTCAGGCAACACCAAAAGCAACGCTGGCACAACTGCGTGGTAAAAGAATGGCGTTTGCTTCTAAAACTTCCGGTTCAGGATATATTGTTCCAACTGGACAGTTTGTAGGATTTGGATTTGTACCTAATCCAGACCGCTATAAAAATTTCTTTAAGCAGGTTAGTTATGGCGATGGCTATAGCAGTGCTTTAAAAGCTGTGCTACGCGGTCAAGCAGATGTTGGCGCGGTGTCAGAATATGCTTTGGCTGAACCTTATATCACTAAAGCAGAAGCTAACCAGTTGAGGGTTCTCTACTATGTCGGTGGTGTACCTGCTCATGGTATTGCTATTGATAATGATGTTTCAGCTAGTACACGGAACAAGATTGTTCAGGCAATGTTGAAATTAAATCAGCCTGCTAACAATAAAATGCTCAAAGATCTCACAAATGCAACTAAGTTAGTGCCGATTAACCACGATCAGCATTTAGCGCGGATGCGTAGCGCCTTGAAGCAAGCCAAGATTGATCCTTAAGTTGCAAATGCAGTCTGCGATAGAGTGTGAAAATTTGGAGACAGCTTATGCTGTCTCTCTTAGTCGTCCGATCCTAAACCAGATTAATTGCAAAATTAATCCAGGGGAGTTTGTTTGTTTGCTAGGGCTAAATGGTGCTGGTAAGTCTACTCTATTAAGGGCGATGATTGGCTTAGTACCACTAAAGCAGGGAGTTATTCGCATTAATGGTGTGGCGATGACTCCCCGCAGTCTTACTCAAACTCGGCGAGATTTGGGGATGTTGTTTCAGGGAGGAGGTTTGATTCGTCAACTTCCTGCTATAGAAAATGTTTTGTGTGGACGTTTGGGTGAGTTACCAACATGGAAAACTTGTTGGGGGTTTCCTAAGCAGGATCGACGCTTGGCGATTGATTTATTGACTCGTTTGGGTTTGCAGGATCAGATTTATCAGAAAACGGGTCAATTAAGTGGTGGACAACAACAACGAGTTGCGATCGCCCGCGCTTTAATTCAATCTCCTAAAATCTTGTTAGCTGATGAACCAATTACAGGTTTAGATGTGATGGCAGCTAAACAAGTTATGGATATTTTATCAAAGCTGCATCAAGAACAAGGCATGACCGTTGTAGTGGTGTTGCACGATTTGGCTTTAGCTGCTGCTTATGCTGAACGTGCGATTATTCTTGATGCAGGTCGGGTAGTTTATGACGGAAATTGCGATCGCCTACACGATCAATTTTCTCAATTATTAAGTTATTAGGGGTAGATTCTAAATTTACCCCTATTTTTTTGGCAATCCTATCTCAACAATAGGGAGGAGAGAGGAGAGAGGAGGGAGGGGTAAAGAACCCTTCTGACTTCTGAATTCTTAGTAAAAAACTGTATATATTTGATTACTTAAGGGTAAATTAATGAATTTATTTTTCAATCCAAAATTTAAAATTAAAAACTCAAAACTCTTCCATATATATACTTGGCTCAGTCGCTTAGTAATACTATTTATTATAATTGCTGTCTATACTTGGGCATTACAAGGCTTAAAAGTTGATGTTGCCTTGCTCAAAGATAGTTTTCCGTATGTTACAGATTTTATTTCTCGTTTGTGGCCACCCAATTTAGAAGTTCTTGATCTAGCCATCGAAGCTTTAGTTGAAACAGTACAAATGTCTTTATGGGGAACTACAATCGGGGCAATTATTTCTTTACCTATTGCTGTTTGTTCCGCCCATAATTTAGCTCCTTTGTGGCTGCGCTGGTTAGCTAATTTTTTACAAAATGCTGTTCGCTCTATCCCATCAATTATATTAGGTTTAATCTTTGTTGCTGCTACTGGACTCGGCGCACCCGCAGGAACTTTGGCTTTAGGTATCTATACAATTGGTTATCTAGCGAAGTTTTATCAAGAAGCGATCGAATCAGTAGATCGACGCTCAATAGAATCTTTAGAAGTTAGCGGTGCATCTTGGATACAAATTGCTCAATACGGCATTTTTCCCCAAGTTATACCATTAGCACTCGGATACACATTATATATGTTCGAGTACAATATTCGCGCTGCTTCTGTACTAGGTGTAGTAGGCGCGGGTGGTATTGGTTTTGAGTTAGTTAATTATATTCGTGGCTTTGAATACACCAAAGCAACCACTATGATGCTAGTGTTGTTGGTTGTTGTCACGGTTATTGATGCTTTGAGCAGTCAACTACGTTCAAAGTTAGAGAAAATTTAGAGCTTTTTCATCAGTTTAATAAACTAAGCTACTAACCTGTTGCTGATTATGTTCAGGAGATTTTTGAATAATTTTAGCAGTAGGTTGAGATACTGTTTGATCTGGAAAATGTTTGTCGATAATATCGGGTATTTCTTCAGCACCAATACGGGTATAACGGGTTTTGTCGGGCATGACAATATTAGGACCAGCTTTGCATTGCTTCATACATCCGGTTCCTTTAATTGCCACTTGGTTTTCTAAACCGCGATCGCGTAAACTTTCTGCTAATGCCTGACAAACTGCTTTACCGCCACGCTTCATACAATCTGACTTTTGACATACCAAAATTGGAGCCTTTGTTTTAGCAGGGGCAGATACTTTAGCGTTTAAATCTACTACAGTTGGGCGATTAGTCTCGCTATTGCTGGGAATAACGGGAGTAATTTGAGAAGCTTTGAGCTTGAGTTTGCCTGTTTTGATGTCAATTTTTCTCTCACCAGAAATTTTAAACCAAGTACCAGGAGGTAAATCCCATTTCAATCTTGCTTTTAAATCTTTAGATAGTTTTATAGACTGTTCGCCTTCTGTAGTCCCCAATCTCAAGCGTTTGAGTTTGTAGCCGTCCTCGATTTCAAACCCCAGAAACCGTCCTTCAATAGTAAATGTTGATGCCTCAGTATGCTTACTCATTTTTTTTGCTTTGCCTTGGGTGAGATTACAAGCTAATTTGTGAAATTCTGAATCTTAAATTTTTTGTGAACCTACGCGGTTGATACCTCTAAAGGCTCCAGCAACGCTCCAACCAGAGAGTTAACTCCCGACGGGAAGCTGTCAGTTGTCTAGCTACGCTCCAAAGTTGCACTGCTGCTACAGAATTCTGGAGTTGAACTCGCAATGGCTGGTTAGTCGCACAACTGCAAGGAATATCTAGTTGTTGTAAGCGCAGATATACCAGCCAACGGTCTGCAAGGGATATCTCCACAACCTCTCCTGCTTCTGATTGTAAATTTGATGGATTCATTTTCTCCCACAAATGCGACTTATTTGCAATTAGTGTAATACTTTTTTGGGTAATTTCTCAACCTATCAGGAATATATAGTAGTTAGCAG
>JBARVL010000366.1:0-3475 GCA_049646245.1 Crinalium sp.
GACGAAACAATTTATCCGCCTCAACTCTTGAAACTGGTGTGCGAACCGACAGGTCGGCGCTTCGCTATCGCACCCTGCTAATAACATTCCTCTCTTTATTGTTTGATGCGACTCCATAACCTATTAAATAAAAGCTGTTTTTATTATGTGTAAGTTGAATCTCGATGAAGCAATAGTTCCTGGAATTTCTGCTGCTGGATTTAAAATAGGTGATTGCTTAGAGAATATGAAAGATATCGTAAGCTCCGCAACAACTATCGATCTTCAGCAGCCGATCAATTTTAATAAAGAGTTAGCCGACTCTCAAGGGTGGATATTGATACCAGGAAGATGGGAGGAAAATATTTACTATAATACATCTTTATATTATAAAGATCGTTGGGTTTGGCTTGTTTTTAATACCAAAGGAATCTTATATGCTATATATACATTTGAGGAATATCAAGGCAAGTTGTTTGATCGGATTAAAATAGGCTCGATGCTATCTGAAACATCCGAATTTTTTAGTGTCGAATATGATAGTGGTGACGAAATACACTATCCATCTGAAGAATCAGGAATTAAGGGTATTGGGGTAATAGCAGCAGAAATGCCGTTAGAAGAAGACCCTACACAACGAATATATGGTTTCTGTATTCACAACTGGAGGTTAGGTGAGGAATAGGCAAAGTGCATCTAGAAATGTTTGATGGGCAGCCGTAGCCAGTAGGCGTAAATAGAAGGTTCGTGCAACCAGGGGCAACCTAATATATATACTACTAACTCCCATTTCGCCCTGCTGTAATACTGTAATACAACTTATTGGTGAAAATGTTGAAGTGAAAACGTAACAGTTGATAATTCTAAAAGGTTAACTTTATGGGCTATCGCCCTCTTGTTGTAGGACAACGGCTAAAAGGGGCTTAATTTTATCACTGCAATCAGTATTCATACAGTTTTAACTATTACAAACAGTTTCAACTATTACAAAAACAGTATGGAAATCGTATAAACTTTGTAAAAGGTAAATGGGAAGTGCAGGAATGACAATCGAAACAAATTTAAAAGCAGAGATAGTACCTTTAAAATCTTGTGGAGTAATTACTATTGGTTCTAGTTTATCTGAGTGTACTTTTCTTGATGATGCCTTATGGCTTAAAAAGCCTATAAACTCTTACATAGACTTAGTTGACTCTGTAGGATGGGTCTGTCAACGTTCACTTTCAAAAGATGGATTGGTCGTAGTTAGAACAGTCTGCTATTACAAAAATGATATTATTAGGCTATGCTTTAATTCAAAAGATATCCTTTATTTTGCTCTGATGAATAAGGGGTTTGAAGGCAAAGTATTTGGGGAGATAGGAATAGGTTCAACATTGGGAGAGCTTAGAAAGTTTGTTGAATTTGAATATGATAGTGGAGATGAAGCATATTATCCATCTGAAAAATCAGGAATTATAGGTATTGCTTTTTATACAGGACTATCACCTTCTTCAGGGTTAGATGATGAAGACTTATTTATATTAGAAGGTGGAGATCTTGATCATCTAGATGACGATGAAGAAATAATTATGATTTCCATCCAAGATTGGAGTCTCAAGGATAGAACAGTAGAAATGTAGGGTGGGTAGTGTTCATCACTTTAAATAGCCAGTAGGATGGGCAATGTCCACAGCTTCAAATCAAGACAGAGCCAGAATTTAAACTCATTGTACGCTCGATCAATTTCGGTAAACGCGATCGCTATTTATTGGCTCTTCTGCATCTATTATATTAGTCGATTGCGATCAAGTTTACAGAGGTTTGGATCACAACAAATCGAAGATATAATTAATAAACAATCTGGAGGTTAAATATGAAGTTACGTATTAATATAGATGATATTGATAGTGGTACAGATGATATAATTATGTACCAAGGCAAGAAATTTACTGGTATTTTATATGAATTGAGTTATGATGGAACGGAAACATTATGTTATGAAAAAGAATATGTAGATGGTTTTCCACATGGGAATTCCCGATATTGGTGGGGGCCAGGGCAATTGAGATCGGAACTGATTCGTCATCAAAAAAACAATCCCTGTCGTAGATATGCTGAGTGGTATATAAATGGAATTCTAAAAGAGTTAAAAGAGTCAGTAAATGACACTACGACATATCATCAAAAGTGGAACGAGCGAGGTATTTTAACTGAGCGATGGGAAACTCTTAATGAAGATGATTGGGATATATTTTCACCAAAAGCATCTCCCATTGTCAACGAAAAGCTACATGGTACAAATACTCAGTGGTATGATGACGGCTCGATTAAAGAAGTCCATTCTTACCTGAAGGGTAAATTAGTTCAGCATCAAAAGTGGGATGCCGATGGTACATTGGTTAAGGATTGGGAAATCGAACCTCATGATCTGATACAACTACAAGGGTTGCGTTTGCCAAACGATTAACATTTTATGTGTCAAATATTTGACTAAATAAATTATCTATGACAAACCAAATAAAGCAAATAATTGAGTCTTCACTATCTGTTTTTCAGGAATTCCCACAAGTAAACAACAAAGTAATAGTAGAGAAGTTAATATCTCAAGGTATATCTAGACAAGATGCTTGGAGAATAGTCTGTTTTGTTCCTTTGGCATTTAATCGTATTTTAATGCACTCTTCAGGAGTTGCTTTTTCCAATGAATGTATCATCGAAGTTCAAGGCAAGACAAAAATAACAAAACAGTTGAAAGATGAACCATTCTTTCAAGAGACTCTCAGTATTGCGCTATCTCAATCTAGCTATTGTCAAGAGTATTGGATGAATCTTGTATCTAGAAGTGTTGAGCTTAAAGCTATTAATCAATCATTATATGCTGGTTCTAATTTGGAGGATTTATTATTAAGTTCGCCGATCTTAGTGTTGCCTACAGAGGATTAATTATTTTATTACTCCCAATAATCAATTGAACTCTTATCCAACTCAAGTTCAAGAATGACAATTTTTGCTGTGGATGTAGATTACCGTCAGACATATGCTGCAGCCGCAGGTGTGATGTTCAATAACTGGGAAGACTCCAGACCTAATAGTCAATCAGTTATTAGAGTTGATGAAATAGCCGAGTACGAACCAGGTTACTTCTACAAGCGCGAATTACCCTGTCTACTCAAATTATTAGATGAGCTAAATAGCTTACCCGAATATATCATTGTTGATGGTTACGTTTATCTCGACGGAATACAACAAGCGGGACTTGGTAAACATTTATATGATGCTATTGAGGGAAAATCTATAGTTATAGGTGTAGCAAAAACCCGTTTTAAAGATATTTCTGGTGAATTTGAAGTATTTAGATCTAATAGTCAACGTCCATTGTATGTGACTGCTATTGGTATTAGTAACGAGGCAGCAAAATCACTAATTGAAAAAATGCACGGTCAATATAGAATTCCAACCATGTTAAAGATAGTGGATAAACTTAGCAAACAAACTCAATAAATGCTCTCACTAT
>JBARVL010000367.1:0-14078 GCA_049646245.1 Crinalium sp.
AAAAATGCACGGTCAATATAGAATTCCAACCATGTTAAAGATAGTGGATAAACTTAGCAAACAAACTCAATAAATGCTCTCACTATATAGGTAACACCCGCAGTTGCACCAGCTAACAATAGGGCTAGCGCCCTGGGGTTATAGGGCGGCGGGAAAAGGGGCTTAATTTTATCCCTGTAATCAGTATTCATACAGCTTTCACTATTAAAACAGTTTTAACTACTGAAAACAGTTTTCACTCTTTACAGGAGGATTCGCCCTAATATTCAATTGGAGTTTGTATATAAATCAGATTAAAAGCCGCTCAATTCAATATACTCTAAAATTAGAAACTATTTTAAAATAACAACCATCCCTTTTACTAAAAGTGAGATACAGAGAATCGAGTCGGAATATGAAATATCACTTCCACAATCATATAAAAAATTATTGATTGCTGTCGGTGACGAACTTCTTGATACAAAACCTTCTTTTTTAGCTCCTGATTTATCTATTTCTGACTTACAACAAAGTGCCAGGAGAATGAAAGAGTATATCATAGAAGAGGGGCAAGTATTATCAGATGTATTGACAGATGCTTTTTTTATAATGATGATATCTAGCACTGTATTGGATCGGTATTATTTTATTCATCCTCATGGGCAAACTGATTGCTCCGTGTATTGTTGGAAAATTTATATCGTACTAATTTGGTTTGAAACGAGAAAAAATTTGATTAGGAGCTTTGACGGTTATAGAACTTGCCAATCATCGGATTAAACTGCACCTTACATATCCCAATAGCCCCGCTACGATTTTTACCAATATTTATCTCCATAACTCCAGTATCTTGGGTATCAGGATAATAATACTCATCTCTGTACAACAGCAAAAGCTGATCGGCATCCTGCTCAATATCTCCTGAATCTTTAATATCACTCATAAAGGGACGTTTATTTGATTGCGATTCAACTCCTCTATTAATTTGAGCTAGGGCTATAAACGGAACATCAAACTCCTTGGCAATGTCCTTAAAAGCACCAGAAAACTTACCCACTACCTGCGCTCTGTTTCCTGCTCCTCTATCTCCTAACTTTTGTATGTAATCCATAACCACTAACCCTATTTGACCATGCTTGGCTTTAATTCTTCTCAATACAGAACGTATTTTAGAAGGGTTTTGAATACTGGCAGGGGTATCATCAATAATAATTAGTAACTCAGCTATTACTTCAACAGCTTTGGCTAAATTATTAAATTCTTCCTCATAAATAATGTTTCTCATTAAACGATTAGAATCAATGTTAGAGTGCATCGCTAAAAACCTTTTAGTTAATTGTTCTTTTGACATCTCGGCGCTAAAGAACACTACAGGTAATTTTTGTTCTACTGCTATATGATTAGCTAGGTAACAAGCTAACCAAGTCTTACCCATAGATGCCCTAGCAGCAATAATAATTAAATCTTTTCTAAACAAACCGCCTGTTAGGGCATCTAATTCAGTTAACCCTGTTGAATAACTGGGAGTTTGCCCTTGTTCTAATTGATGAAAAACTGCGGTTAAACAATCATTAATTAATTGAGGTTCAAATTGGTCTTGTTTGCTAACTGTTAGATTAAAGATTTTCTCCTCAGATTGTTGTAAGACTGACTCTAAATCAATAGTAGTATCTATTCCCAGTTCAACGATTTCATAACCTGTCGTCATTAACTGGCGACGAATGTATTTATCAACTACGATGGCAGCATAACGGTCTATATTAGCTGCCGACACCGTTTTTTCTATTAAATTAACTAACTGAGGCATCCCTCCTACGTGTTCTAACTGTTTATGGTCTTCTAACCAATTACTAACAGTCATTAGGTCAGTAGGTTTATCTTGATGGTAAAGTGCTAGGGCTGCTGAATAAATTTTCTGATAAGCTGGTACATAAAAAGCTTGTGCTGGTAAAATATCTGCTATTCGTCCTATCGCTTTTGGGTCAAATAAGATTCCTCCCAAAATAGTAGTTTCTACCTCTACATTTTGTGGGGGAAGTTGCTCAATCATCTTGGTTATTTCCTAATTTTCTTAATTGTTTTAATCTAGCGATTAAAGTATCAGTCTTTATGACTTCTTTAACTTCATCATTTGGTGGAGTCAGGGAAGAAACAGTAATTGGCGGAGATACAGATTCTTTTTTAGGGATAGAGGATGATTTTGTCCAACCATTCTCTATGGCGCTGGCTAACCAGCCACCAGGGTTCTTGACTTCTCCTCTGAGCAGTTGATCTTTTAAAGCTTCTATCGCTTCTAATATTTGTTTTTCTGGGGCAGCTTTAATCTTTTTAACTAAAGTAGTATTAAAATGAATCCCTAAGTTTTCTAACTCTTCTTTAACAAACTCGCTGATTTGTGCTTTCGATTTAGAGGGCAGAGCAATTACCTTAGTTTCCGCTTTTTGTTCATTAAAAGAAGTTATACGGGATTCCAAAGTAGCAATAATTTCTTTTTGGCGTTCTATTTGTTCAGTTAGGGAATGTACCCGATAAACTTGTCCGGCTAACGCTTCATTTTTCCGCTTAAGTTCTTTGTTTTCTTCTTCTAATTGGTGAATACGTTTTTTCAGTCGAGTAATGACTTGTGAATGAGCTTTGGCAGTTACAGGAGGTAGATTAACGGGAGCGGAAGGCAATAGGGTTTGCTGATGACGCAGGTTTTGTATACGTTCTTTAAGTTCGGGATATTTGTAAAGATAGGGAACGCTTACATTAGCTTCTCTAGCAATTGATTGAAAGTTAATTTTCGCCCCTATTCTTTGTAGCCGTTCAATGGCTTTGTTGACCTTAGTAATGGTTTCTTTTTTACGAGCCTGTTGAGTAGCTTTAAGAGTTTGAATGCGTTGTTCTCTAGTATGTTCACTCATGCTACTCCCTGTAAACCTGCAATGATCTTGTCGAGTTGTTCAGCTTGTCGCCCAAATTGTTCTACGAGTACATCTTGACCATTAGCTAATGCAATATATTCTTTAGCTTTTAATTGGTCTCGAACCTTAATATATTGGGGAAGTTTTTCAGGAACTGCTACGAAACAGCTACAGGTATAGCAAGCCCGAAACTTATCACAGTCTTGATTTAGATCAAGGCTACAGTATCCATAAATTGGTGTATTAATGTTCGTTTCAGTCAATTCTAAAAAGTGAGCTTGAGGTTTTTCCCAAAATGATTTTGGTAGAGATTCATATAGTAAGCGGTGTCCATCCCTGTTTACTAACGCTTGTTGAATATGACCTGCCTCGCGTTCCATTAATTCACAACTGACTTGCGTATAATAAGTACTGGTAGTGGCAAAATGTTGATGACCTGCCCAAGCACTTACTACTGCCAAGTCATGTCCTTGTTCAAATAATTGAGTTAAACGAGTAGGTCTTAAAAGCTTTGGGCTAAATTTAGCAATCTGTCCATTTTCATCTAAAATATTTTCCGAATGAATTAAACAACGAATAGCCATTACTAAGGGATCTTTTTTCCTAGGAATAACTTTTTTAACTGCTTTTAATTTAAGTTGTGAAGGATGAATTGTAGACAAACCATGATAATGACAAAAAAGATATTCCCAATCTTCATCCCATAATTTATTAATATACTCTTGTTGTTGTTGAACGACTTTAGCAATGGTTCGGCTAATAGGAACTTCGTGATAATCCTTTCCTTTTTTACGCTGCCAGATTAACTTCCAGTGTTGTCCTTCTTGAACTAAACAATCCTTTTTCAGCAGAGCTAATTCACTAGGACGCATAGCAGCAAAGAAACAAATAATCCACATTCTAGCAATCGGGTCAGGTAATTTATGTAAATGTTGTTCAATTTGCTCCCGAACGATATCAGATAACGGATCTGGATTACCTCGATGTTGCTTAGGATAGTCTTCATCTCGAATAATATCTTCTTCAAGAGTAAACCATCCTCTAATTGTTCCTGTGATAAAGAAGCTGCGTAGTCCTACAAGTTTATTTTTATTGATTTTATTTCCTGAAACTAAGTAATCTAAGATTACACTTCGATTAATTTGGTTAAATCCAGTTATATTAATTTGATTCAGATAACGAGAAAAGAAGTATAAAGCTGATAGATGTAATTGAATTGTGCTAAAAGTATTAGATTGACCAGATTTGCATAAATGATAAATGTATTTTTTTACATCTTGTTTAAACCAATCTACTTCAATCAAACTAAAGTTAGCAATGAATTCTTCTCGATCTCTTGGATCAAAGTTAGGATTAATCGCTCTTAAATCCCATCGATCATTATTAAATTCAAAGATGGCAATACATGATGAACTACTATTAAAGTAACTACTCATATTATTATGTAGTGTAAAAAAACCAGATTGAATTTTTTTACATTTTTTACATTGAAATTTAGTTCTATTATATTGAATTCCAATAAAATTATGTTTTTTGCTGTGGCATTCTGTACAAACAAAATCTTTATATGTATGATTAGTGTACCAAACAATTCCCGTGTTTATCGGATCTTTTATAGATCTTGTATGAATTCTACATAATTTTTGATGTATCCGTTTACAATGGGAACAAAAAAATACTTGTTGTTTTATTCCTCGAACTTTTATTTGATTTTTTTCGCATTTAGGGCAAATAAATTCACCTTGATAATCTTCCTGCCAATTTATTTTAATCATTAACTTTCTCTAATCCTTGAATACGGATTTTTAACTGTTGCTGATCGCTAATTAATTCCTTCGCTTGTCTAACCATTTCTAATTTATTAGCTATTTCTATTTCATTCTCTAGGCGCTGAATGTCTTCTTTAAGATAACCTAAATCAGCAGTAGAAGTTAGCCAATGCTCACATCGCCAGCAGGCATTAACTGTCTGGCAATGTGATTTTAAAACAGGTCGGTGACATTCTCCATACTGAGTGGTAATCTGATACATTTTACGCCGTACCGTTTCAGTAATGAGATTTTGGGGTTTATGAGTGGCAACTAGCTTACCTGTGCTATCAACATACTTACTTCCTTTCATTAACTCCTGATATTCTTCACCTAATACCTGCTTGAGTAAGTGTTTATAATGATCTTGCATATCAGGAGAACGGTGTCTGAGATACTTTTGAATAATTAGATCTCTGACTCCTGCATTAGTCATGATAGTAGCAACAGTTCTTCTAAATTGATGAGATTTAAAATGCCAAATTTTACCATTTTTTTGTTGTATTTTCTGCTTTTTAGATAATTTATTTAGCCAATTATTAAATGTTACTGCAGTCATTACTCTAGGAGCGGGCTTGTAAATATGGCTTCCATCATTACTGCCAAATAAATTATAATAGGTATCACCAAAATGCTCTCTAATATATTCTTGCTGTTCTTGAATAATGGCAGCTAATTCAGCACAAATAGGAATTTCATCTTCACTTTTATACTTCTCGGTCAGAAATCTTAAGCGCCACTGGTTGTTTCGTTTGCGTAAACAGTCTAAAGGTAAATTGAGGAGTTCCCCAATTCTTAGCCCTGTTCCTCGAATAAGTAATACCATTCTTTGTATAGGTTCAGGTAAATGGTAAAGATTTCTGTCTAATTGTTCCCAAATTTCTTCAGGAATATATTCAATTCTATTATTCTGGGGAGTGGACTTTTTATATTTTCCTTTAAACCAGCGAGTATTAATATTTAACCATCCTTCTTGACGACATACATAGAAGAAGTTTTCCAAAACTTTTAAATAATTAAAAATCGTGTTGTTGGATAAATGAACATCCTGTAAATAACACGCAAATTTTTCAATAACTTGTTCATTGATTTGCTCAGGTATTAGAATATCTTGTTGGTAGAAAAAATATGAAACTTTGGTAAATGCCTGAACGTTACCAGAAAGAGTTTTCGTTGCTATTTGACGCTGACTCCTCACCAAAGTATATAATTTTACCAACAATTTTAACCAATCTTGTTTAATAGATTTAAAACTAATAGTTAGTGTTTTTTTATGTGGAGTAACTTCCAACCCTAAATCTTCGATAGTTTGCCAAACATCCTTTTTTAACAAAGGATGTTTTAACAATTCTTTAGTATTATTATTCTGTGTTATCAACCAATTTTCTACTGCTAATTCTTCATTGTTTTGGCTACTCACGATAGTTATTTTCCTCTTCAATAATAACTCTTAAATCAGTTTCTGCGATGACATGAGAATAAACATCTAATGTAGTTTGTATAGAACTATGTCCTAATAAATATTTTACTCGATCTGGTGAACAATTATTTTTTAATAAACGAGTTGCATAGCTATGACGAAATAAATGAGGATGTACTTTAATTCCTGTTTTTTTACTTAATCTAGCAAACATAGTATTAATAACAGCCTGTTTCATCGGCATCCCGATTTCTCCTTCCCAAATGTTGACAAACACATAGTTTGATTCCACTTCAGGGTACTCATAAATTAGGTAATTGTTATACATTTGTAGAAGTTCAGGAATCACAGGAATTGTTCTCTCTTGTCCTTTAGCTCTTACGTTATGAGAGTGCCGACGTTTTCTTACATAAATAAAGTAATCATTTCCATCTCCTATATCTTCGTGTTGTAATCCTAGTAATTCCCCAATTCTTATTCCTGTCCCATTTAGCAATAGAATTAAGAATTTATCTCTGAGTCGATGACAGCTATTGACTAAAATTTCTATTTGCTCATCGGTTAAACAGCCAGGGAATTTCTTTGGCTCTTTAAGTTTGACTAGCTTCTGTCGAGTGGGTTTAGACTTACTGATACCGTCGAGGAATCCTCTACGGGTTGTTCCTCTTGTAATAATCAGACGGTCAAATGTCTTAGAGTCAACGCTATGATGGGCTATATGATACTCATAAAAAGTTGTTACTGCCGTTACCGCTAGATTGATACTGCGTTCGCTCCGTTTGGCTTGAATAGGCTGCATGGACACGATTTTACTGATGTCTCCTACTCTCAGCCAATAAACAAAATCTTCTAAATTCGTCAGTTTTACTTCTTTCCAGTCAAGGTTTTTGCTTTGTAGGAACTCCCACCATGCTTTTAAGCTGTAGCCATAGGATTCCACTGTATTGGGGGATTTAATTCCACACAGGAACGTCAAGTAACGCTGAATCGGTTCTATTACTTGATAGTTTTCATCCAATACTAACCAGATGATGTCCTGCGTAGCGGGGTCAATTCCTTTTTGAAGAGTTATAGGCACTATACAACATATAAGGAAAAAATCTGTATTAATTTATAGTTTAACAACAAATTGAAAAATCGCTCTTTGTTGTTGTTGTTTATTATAATTATTTTGTAATAGATTACCAACGCAGGGTTCATAGAAAGTACTGGTGCGATCGCTCATGTCAGTACTGATAAGATCGGTCATCAACTCCATTAAGTGCAAAGGGGTAGGATAAAACCCACTCGCTTGCTGGCTGGATTTGCTAGTGATTTCTGGGATTATTCTGCCCCAATAATCTTCAGGGAAAAGCAACATTAAGCCTGCATCAAACACTTGGTACAACCGCATTGATGCACCTTCACAGTGTCGTGGTTCTGGTGGTAATTCTGGTTGTTTAGGATGCCCAAAACCGTAGAACGCCCATTTCAAAAAGTAGCTGACATAATCAAAAGAACCGCCCCAACTTCTCCAAGTACCTGAATTTGGAATGCTATCTAGTGTCCGATCCAACATTTTAGATACGAGAGGGGAATATTCCCATTCAATTTGGGGTATTGGTTCTTTTGGTAATGTTTCTTCAATTACGAATTTTGGCAGTGCTTCAATAGGTCTATTTTCTAATAATGCCAGCGCGGGTTCCATTTTTAACCGAGTATAGGCGTGTTCTGGCATACAATTACATCGCGCCCAATAGTCCCAGCGTCCCCATAATTGTCGGTCAATTTGACCAATATATGGTAGTAACCAACCGTGCTTTAAATCTCGTTTTAAGTTAGGGTCTAATTTTTTGTTAAAATTTCCTTGATATTTCTGTTTCATTATCTGTCTCAGCCGATATCGTGTAATACGTTCGACATTCTCAGTATTATCAGTACTGTTATCAGCAGGAATATTTACTGTTGTAGTCATGGTGTCTGCTCGCTCAAACTTTTTTACCAACAAAAGCGTTAGCTTTCTTCTCTAAGTTCTGAGTTAGTTCGCTGATAATTTTCAATAAAAAAGAACACCAAATTACTTAGAATTGTTTGGTGTTAATTAGCTGGGTTTTTGTTTTATGACAGTCAGTTAACTCCAACTTTCTTTCTTCTTACTTAAATCCAACTTGGCAACTTCTTGGAGGTGTCGCAATCGTGCGGGTAAGCCTTTTTCACGTGGATAGGCTGCTAAGTAGAAATATTTAGCATCTATCTCATTTGTTAAATGTTGAACTTGAGGATCGTAATTTGGTAGCAAATCGCTAATGCGTCCTAGCTCTTTTTTGATTTCTTTCCACCATGATTTGCCAATAGCTTTTGCGGAGAATCCTACAAAGGCACGATAAAATCTCCCGTCAGCACTAATTTCATAACCGACTGTTTCGGACAGCTTTACTACTGGCAAAATTAGAGTGATTAAATTATCATGAATTTCGTATTTTGAGTAACTTGTAGTAGATTCTTCCTGTTCCCATTCTTCCTGCCATCCCAATGATTGTTCCCACTGAATTACAATCGGTCTTTCTGCACTAGGTTCTATATTTATGACTGTGCCAAACTGCCAATTGTAAAGGTGGCTTATGTTCTCATTCTCAGTTGCAAATTGAGCAACCCGATACTTTTCTTTAAAATTGAATAATCCGACTGTGCGCTTTCTCTCATTAAGATGTTCTAAAAAAGCATCTCCCCAGCCTGCACTTAAATTTTCATCTTTATATTTTTCTTCTTGCAAATACTTACTTTTGCTGAACTGCTCGAAAAGATCACTTTTAATTTTTGGGTACTCAAGCAGCCGTTCTAATATATTTAGAGGACTATTTTGAGATAACCACAATCCAGCTTTAATTTTGATGTCAGTTTCACTAAGGTAGCAAGATGCTTCCAACGCTGCTTGACTGACTAACTCGTTAACACAAGCAAATGGAATGCCAGGAAAATTTAAGTGTGGAAATAGCCAAGATTCATTTTGATTAACAAGATGATATCCAGCTTCATCAATGCCTTTCAACCAGAATAACGTTTCAGTCCACTGTACCCATTCATTATCTTGGGTAAGAACTAGCGTTCCAGAGGGGATAGTTAAAAATGTTTTTTGAGGGATAAATAAAGGGAGAGGTTCAATTTTTAGTGCTTGCAAAGCATCAAATGAATAGTCAAATTTTTCATCAACTTCTTCTGAATTTGATTGCCACCACGAAATTTGTATGGGAGTATAAGAATTAGCAATAACTTTAGAAACAATCCCGAATGTTGGCTTCTTCGTAGTGACCAGAGTTCCTTTTTGGAATTTGCCATAGTCGTTTAACTCTGGTGCTACTGATACTAATTTTACTTTGTGCGTTGATCTTGCTTGGCTCTGTGAAGGTTGGAGTGAGCTTAGTAATATTAGGGAATGTTCATTTTGATTTTTTAGTTCTAGCATTTTCGTTCCCATGAAGTTTTATCCATAGAACGGCGCGATAGCGTTTATGTAAGAGTAATAACTTTAATAATAAAGTTGGTAAGTAGATAATAAAGTTGGTAAATACCAATTACTAATTAAATTTAAAGGATGGGTATTTACCAACTTTATTTTTGCTGTACAGCACAATCTCCACGTAAAATGGGAGTTCTAGCATGAGCAAATTTTCCAACTTTTTTATAGATTTATTGCGTTTGTGCGATCCCTTAATTCAAGGACGGGTGGTTTTGCCAACGGGGACGTTACGCTCATAAGCCAGCGATAGTGCAAGCGCGCTCGCAGAGCTTCGCAGAACTTTGTAACGGATAACGCCTTTTTACTATTTATTTAATAGTTGGCAATTTTTAATTTCTTTTTGTTAATTATTACTAAGCTAGTTTCGACCGTAACTTGTCTACTACTGCCCCAGAAAATCTCTAGTGGTAATTCAATTACTCTAGCATTAGTAGCTTTTAAAAATGACCTAAAATTTTGTGCTTTCGGGCAGTTTTTAATGTTTTTTGATGCCGAAACTACGCTAATTAATCGCCCTCCAGGTTGCAGAAATAGTTTGTAAGCCCTTATGATAATTTCCGTGTCAATTCCTTTTTCTGTTGGGCTGCTGAACGGGGGATTAGCTAGAATAAGCCGATATTGCTGTATGGGTTCAGTTCTAAAGAAATCACTTCCTACAAGGTTTAAACCTTTTTGATACAGCAATTGCCGTAACGATGGATTGATCTCGATTACATCTACTTTCGCACCATAGGATTGCATTCCTTCTGCTAAACATCCACAACCAGCAGTTGGGTCTAGTGCATCAATCCCATCTTTAATTGCAGCTAGTTTTAACATATATCTCATTAATTTTGGCGGAGTAGGAAACCAGGAAAAAGGTAACTCTCGCAGTACTTTTTTGTATAGAAGTGGGATTGTTAAATTAGTATCGTAGCTATTCATAATTTAATTGGTTAAATTTTAACTATATTGATTGTTGTCAATTTATTAATTCAAACTTAATTCTGATCTATCTGTTGATAGATATAATTTATTTATATTTTTGGTTAGGGTTAGAGTTTATTTAGATTAAAAGGTTTTTAGTTATGAGCGGTTACGGGAATAACGATAATTCGGGTTGGGGCAGTGGTAGTGATAACTCTGAATCAGGCATTGGTGACAAGTTAAGCCTGTAACTGTTTTGTCAAGAGGCTTTCAAAGAATTGTTGAAAAAAAACTGGTCAGACCCTCGTTGAAGATCGGGAAAAGGAGCGACAATCAACTTAACATTGGGGTTTCGTTTCTGTTTGATAATACCTAAATCTCGATTTTTGGAATCAGCAAAATACTTAACGGGGTCTGTTGCCTTACCTTTCTGATGAGCCATAGTAAAATGATAAAGACCGCGATAAATCATTTCTAATGAAATCTCATCGAAGGGGAGAGAAAGTTCATCGGCTACAGCATCACCAAAATCTACTAAAACAGCATAAAATAACCAAGTCGCCCAAATTTGTAACTTAACTCCATTGATTGAGCCTGTCCACAAATAACTTAGCCCCAAGAGTCTTTTTACTGTATTAAAAGCATCTTCAATCCGCCAACGCCGCCGATATAAATCTGCTACTACATAAGGGGGTAAAACATTAGGGTCTAAGACGCTGGTTAAATAAGAATGCCATGTTTTTCCTGACCGAACTTCAATCAAACGCAAGGTAATAAATGGGGTTTTATTTGTGCCAGAACCTAGACGTATCTTTCTGTCCCTTAGCCCATAACTATCTGTAAATACCTGTTCTACCTTGATTGCTGCTCCTTTTTTTATTCTCGTAATAAAGTCAACCTTTTTCTCGATTAATTGTAGCCAAAAATTAAAGTGATAAAACCCTCTATCCAATAATAGTAATGTATTTTCTGTCACTAAGTTGAGGATATTTTCTTCAAGTTTAATATCAGAAGCTTTGGGATTTTCTTCAAACCAAATTTCTACAGGTAATCTAGTCATTAAATCAATGACTGTACTCATTTTTCCTGCTAATTGCCCTCTTTGAGCCTTTTCTAAGCTTTGTAGTTTCCTAAATAATGCTTCTAATGTTGAGCCGTCTACTATCCAAATCTTCTCGAACTTTGATAAGGTAAATTGAATACTTTCTGGCAACGGTCGTTTATTTCTACTATGCCAAGCTGTTCTTAAACTAGGCAATAAATCTTTAAATACTTTTTCAAATAACTCGGATGGAAATGTTAAGAATCTTTGTGATACTGCTTGTTGACTAACTTTTGTAGGATTACACCACAAAAAACCGTCTCTGGCTAACATTCTTGTTAGTTCTCTGACTCCTGCTACATCTCGCCACAGTAAGGTTAACACCGCAGCCATCATTAACGGTAAATTCAGTATCCGTTCTCTGAGTCCTAGTTTTCGGTAGTAATTTTCTTGATTTGTAATGGCTGGTGTCAATAATCTTGAGAGTTGCTCGGCAATTACTTGGTCTTCCACCATTGATCGTTGTTTTTTTTTCGCGTGGTCTCGATTGGTTTTTCTGCTGGTGGTCATGGTTAGTCACAATCGCTCAATCACCTGTAAGAAGTGAGTTTTACACAATTTTTGACCACTGCAAATACCACGCTTGACAATTTCTCCTTTTCCTTAACTTGTCACCAATGTGAATCAGGTTGGAACAGTAGCGGATACAACACCGAGGAATCTGGCTATTCTAATTCAAGTTCTGGATACGATAATAGTCAACTTTTTGGTGGTCAGGACTCAGGTAATTTTGGCGCAGATAGCCCACTAACAACAGATTTCATAACAGATCCTTATCAGGAAAACCCTTTCGAGGTTAATCCGATGGATAACGCTTGGAGCGAGTCCTGGTCTAATCCTAATCCGCGCACTGATTACTCTCATCCACAACCAGAGCCTGAGCCTTCTTATCAGTCTTACTATAGCGATTATGATGACGATCAACTACAATTAGAACCTTGAAACTTAATTATAAAAATTAGTAAAATAAGAACATTAAATGCAAATTTTACTAACTTTTATAATTAACTAGAAGCCAGAGTAACATATGCGAACCCGTTAATTTAATTATTGCGGGTTCTTATTATTTTGCTCAGGTGTTGGCGTTTTTTAACTCGATTTTCATGCCTGCGTTTGTAATTACCCTTTTTCTTTTTCTTTGAGAATGCCTGTCTGATTAAAGCATCAGGATATTTAACAACTTTTAGCGGAAGTCTTAGAACCGCCCAAACAATAGGTCTATTTTCTTGTTTAGTTGCTAACCATTCGGCTAATTCCTCAATAAATTTCTCCTCACCCATTTGCTTCCAAAGATTGTCTAGAATTTTTATCATTTTTTTGCTGTTTATTAATAGATTGGTAGGTTAAAGCAAGTATCAAACCTTCTACTTGTTTTACTGTTTTTTTCACAATGCTTGAGTATCGTTCCAGTCCCTTGGAAGTGTTGGGTACTGGAAAGAATTCAGAACTTTCTTAAAGCTTGATTCTTGCTGTCTTTGGTTCATGTTTCTCAAACACTTTAGACAGCGACGCTGCCAGCGTCGGTTTTCGCTATCAGTTTTGGTTGAAATTTGTTTGCACATAAAAATGCCTTAGTTTTAGATTTTCTTCTAAAACTATGCCGATAGGCATATTTTCTTCCTGTTGATAGATGCGATTTTATGCTTGTCAATGTTGAATAAGCTTAATTTTTAATATTTGTCGGATAAATTTTAAGAGTTAGGGTATGTTCGATTTTTAGGTATATCAGTCAAACTACTGGAACCCCGTAAAAACTTTGCTCTTTAAAAAGTATTGGCAATGCTAGCAATTTTATATTTGCACTCTCGACGCTTTTTAGTTTGGGCATTATCTGCCCTGTTTGTGGTTCTATTCTTTTTAGGTGATATTAAGCCTGCGCCTTCGCAGCCAGCAGTTGAGACTAATTTACCAACTAGAATTTTGCAGACTTCTGGCGCTGATTCAACTAATGCGCTTTTGCCAGAGTGGAGTCAAATTAGTCTTGGTTCACTACCGCCAATTAATTCGGGTGGTAGCGTTAATGCGGGGAGTGTGAGTCGTAGTTGGAAATCGGGTCAGACTCCAGATCAATTTCTCAGTTTGGGAGATATTAGTCAGGCTTTGCGGAGTGAGTTGCTTCCAGTTAGTGAAGTAGGAAAGAAGACTAATTTGGATGTAAAAAGCATAGCGTTAAGTGCTTTTCCCTTGATTGGGGAACAGACTTTGAATCAGTTAGTCGAAGCTGTTTCTTCACTTGGGCAAGTTAAAGCTGCGAATATTCCACCTGTAGCTGCTCTATTAGCTACCAAGGGTTTGACTAATTCTTTGAATCTATCTTTATCATCAATACTCAACCAGTTTCCACAAGTAGGCAATTCCAAGCTCAAAGAAATTGATTTACAGCAATTCCCTTTATCTTCGATTCCTAATTTAGATGCAACTCCACTTCAACAGTTCAATGGATGGCAAAATGCTGTAGTTA
>JBARVL010000368.1:0-5038 GCA_049646245.1 Crinalium sp.
CTTCTACCCTTGCTAGTAATCCTGCTACATCTTATAGCCTGATACAGCTTCACAAACTAATTGCAACATTAATCAATAATCAATTAACAGAATTAACCTCACAGGGCAAGGCTATCGGCAATAATAGCGATACCACCGGAAATGCCTCTATTCTTGAATCTGCACCTACAACTTCTTATAGCCTGATACAGCTTACAAAGCTAATTGCTTCTCTTAACAACAGCCAGCTAACAGAATTAATTGCTCAAGGAAATCTAGTTGGGAATGCCAATGATGTTGCTGCTGATGCTTCTACCCTTGCTAGTAATCCTGCTACATCTTATAGCCTGATACAGCTTCACAAACTAATTGCAACATTAATCAATAATCAATTAACAGAATTAACCTCACAGGGCAATGTAATCGGTAACACCAGCGACACCACAGCTAATATAACTTCCCTTGTCACTACTCCAGCATCTGCCTATAGCTTAGTACAACTTAGTAAGCTAATTGCTACCTTAACTAATAGCCAACTAACAGAGTTAATCGCTCAAAGTACTGCCATCGGCGACGCAAATAATACTACTGCCAGCGTAGCAACCTTAGAAAATGCGCCAACTACAAGCTATAACCTAATACAACTAGCTAAATTAATCGCAATACAAACAAAACCTACGAATTGGAATACTTATACTAATTTTAATTCAAGTGCATCAGGTGTTATCAAAAATGATGCTGGCTATGTGCGATCGCTTATCTGCACGAATGAAAACATAGCTACTAGATATATTCAATTGTTTAATTCCGGTTCCGCACCCGCAGTAGGTGCAACACCAATTATTTCTATACCTATAGCACCTGATAGCACAGAAAAGATTGGTGCCGACATACTTGGAGAATCAGGAATTAGTTTTTCTGGTGGTATTAGTTTTGGGTTCAGTACCTCCCTCTCGCCATACACACCAGGGTCAACGGATCATTTTACTCAGGTAATTTATAGATAATCTGAAAAATGTCGATGATAATTTGATTAAAAAAGAATTGATCGTTAAATCGTTAAGTATTAGAGTGCCTCAGCAAAATACTGGGGCATTTTTAATTATGAATACAAGCGCACTGAATTACAAGCATCTAGATGTTTACTTCTTAATAAAATACCTTGTTAATAAAGTATCTAATAATCTAGCAGTTATATTATGACATCGACTTCTGACAATAATTCTAAAAATAGTGGTAGCTTTATTACTTATGCTTCCCAGTTTGTAGCCGCGATCGCAACCGCAACTACCCTGACTGCATTGACTACCTTGTATAGCGGCTCTCAAGAAATAGCCAGAATGCAAGAACAGATCAAAGGTGTGAAAGAGCAGCTTGTTAGCATCCAAACTTTGTTCCAAGGACAAAAGTCTGATAATTATTTGCAGAACGAAACCCTAAATAGATGGCAAAGCAAAATAGAAGCTAGGATTGATGAGCTTAGGAAACGCGACTGATTGCATGACTACGCTTTAAAAGCATCTCACCCAGCCTGTCAATTTTCAACTATTAATCCATGATTCCCATGCACGAACCTTCTAATAACCCATTGATGGAAACGCCTGACGACGAAATAACTACTGGCTCTCAACAGTACATGAGCCATGAAGAAAGGTACAGATTTGTAAAAAACAGGACATATTCAAAATTTAAGCCTGAACAAATAGTGGTAGGGGCTAAACAGATAATGACCCATACGGTATGTGTAGTATTTATACTACTTAACTCAATTTAAATTTGTAGTATTTATAATACAACTCAAAATAGCCTGTAGTTTTATGTAGTACGTTTTAGGATAGATTTGTTGTTTCAAGCCTATTTTACGTCCAAAACCGCCAGCGCAAGTTAATTTGATTAATCAAATTAACTTGCGCTGGCTAAATTGATCAAAAACTCCAAAAGCTTTATATACCAGCACTTCCCATCACTTATCGCCAAGTCCCAAATTAATCAATATAACCTGCGCCCTACAACCAGCATCCATCAAATGCTCAGAAGGTAAAAGAGCTTTTTTAGTAAGTGCCTGATGTATCGGTTGTGTTTGTTCTACATCAGAAATGTGGGCTTTTGTGGTCACTACATGAGTAATTAGGTGAACGTCATTTTTTTCACAGGTTTCGGTGAGGTGTACCTTATAGCCCGTCCAAGTGGTCGAGCGCTTGTTACCATAACGGACATCTGTGTCGTAGGGAGAATCAAGGCGGTTGCCAGCAGGCGGTAAATTCTTTGCTTCCCGCCAGCGCACTTGAGCGTTATCAACAAAATATTGATGAACCCAAGTTTGCCTGAGAACTTCCACAGCTTTGATATTTCGCAGCCAAGGCAAACCATTGGGGTCGTCGTAGATGGCTGCTAACAGTTGCATACCATCAGACCCTAGAGTTTCTGCATATGTTTTGCGAGCTTCAAGACCTTTGGGGAGACGATATTCTTCGACTGGGCGGCTGTAGCGCTCAAACCACTCACTATCTACTTGCCCTAGTAACCAGTCTGGAGCCACCACAGCTAGGGCGTTTAGAGCCGCACGCAGCGTTTCACCTACACATTCGAGTCGATTCAGGGTACGAATAGCGCCCAGAACATGAGTAGAATCGGTGCGCTGTTTCCCCCGCGCCTTCAGCCATCCTAGTTGTTGACACTTCTCTAAAAGTTTATCCAGTAGCAGTTGTTCTACACCACCAGCAATTAGACGGGAACGGAACTCGCTCAATACAGAGAAGTCAAAACCAGCATCAGTTAACTCTAGCCCTAAAGCATATTTCCAATCAATGCGACTACGGACGGCTTCTGCTGCTTGGCGATCTGATAGATTTTCCATATATTGCATGATGCAGGTGAGTGCTAATCGCCAGGGGCAGCAAGCAGGTTGTCCTTCTGTTGAGAATAACGCTTCAAAATCCCAATCACTGTAAAGTGTTCCCAATTCGTCCCGCATTGTTATATACAGATTACCTTTGGGAAAAGCAGCTAGAGCTACCCTTTGTGTTTCTTCCGGTACTGGATTGATGAGTTGGTGGTGTAGTGACATAGTAGGCTTCCTGACTTTCCCCAGTTTAACTTTTACCCCTACTTCTAATCCAAGTAATACATGGTTGAAAGTGTTTTCAGTCCCAGTAATTGATGGCGATGTTTCTCCAGGTAATACACGGAAAGTTGATTAAATTACATGACGGAAATAAAAAATCGAGCAACTTAACCTTTAACCATACTTTTTGTTAATCTCATCCAAATTTCAGAGGTAATTTGGAGTTCGCCAACAGTATCAGTATCGGTTGCTACTCAAACGCCAGTACCTGGCGACTAGAAGTCGGCGTAAATAGAAGGTTCGTGCAACCAGGGGCAACCTAATATATAGGTGCTACTCAACCCTATTTCGCCCTGCTGTAATACTATAATAAAACTTATTTGTGAAGATGGTTAAGTGAAAACGTAACAGTTGGCAATTCTCAAAGGTTAACTTTATGGGCTATCGCCCTTTAGTAGTTAGAGACGATGGGTAAAAGGGAGTCTATTTTATTCCTGTAACCAGTAGTAATGAGCTTTCACTACTACCAACAGTTTCCAGAATTAATAAGTTTTCACTACTACAAATAGTTTTCAATATTACAGCAGTTTTTAGTAGAAAACGCGATAGCGTTTTTAAAGTTAAAATAATTAACCCCTTGCATTTTATAGCAGGGGGTTAGGAACGTTATGCGTTATTGGTCAAGACTGGAGTTTCGCTATTTCGTGCTGGTCGTAACAATGCAGCTACTTACACTTAGCGGGATTTATTCATCATAATTGGATTATCGGTTAGGTCAGGTTTACATCTATTAACATAAACATTCTCAGCGATTTCCTTAAATGCAGAATGAGGGTTATCGGCATCAGTAAATGGGCCAATCTGAGTTACTACCGAACTTGTTGAGGGGTAAGTTTTACCCGAAACCTCAGAACTCGGAGTGACCCATGTACACTTTTCAATTATGTTCCAGCGATGCAATTGACTCAACTTATTTAAATAGCTATAGTCTACTCCCCAACGATGCTTGACAAATACAACATAAGTATCGGCTGTCTTAGCAGGACAAACTTCCGGTACTAACTGTGACGCAATTTTTTGACTTCCTAAGACTATAAATCCTATCCATCCAATTGCAGTAAATACTAAAATCCGAACAGGAATTCTATTTTCCATTATGTGACCTTATCCTCATTAATTTGATTATTGAAACTACCAACCTTTAGACTGTCCCAACTGCAAAAGTGCGTCTAACATTGCTTTACCTTTGGAGTAGTTTGTTCCGCCCTGTTTCAGCACATCTTTGATAATGTCGCTGTCACTAATTCCTTGCTGTTGCAGTGCCGTTACAGCTAGATAAGTAGGTCTGTAACCTTCCATTTCATCGTCCGTTGCAGGTGTTACAGCATTGGCTGTTGCAGTCGTTATAGAATCCGTTACAGCTTCGTTACTAACTTCGTTATCCCTTGCGGTACCGTCGTTACGCTCGTTATAACTATTTGACTGTTGCAGTGTAACGGGTTGCTGTAACGACGGTTGTAATGCTGTAACGGCTTCTGACTGATAACGTTGTTCCTGTACCCACTGAGAGGTAGCAAGCAGACTAATAAAGTCTGCTTTTTCTGCCTGTTCAATAGCTTTAATTAGTGGTGTAATGCGCTGTAACTGATGCCCTGTTGCAACGGCTGTTACACCGCAACAGCTAGTAATAAACAAGGAAAGATAACGCAGTGAAACGCTAAACTTATCTTTGGGATTGGGAAATAGAAACGGTGATGCGCTCCAAAGTAACAGCCCTAGTACAATTGATGAACCACCGACTAAAGCGAGTAAATTTCTATTGCTACGGAGTTGATCTTGTGGGCTAGATATTTTTATCATGGTTTTATCCATTGAATTAAAGACCCAACTAATACAATGGCAATACAAACAATCAAACCGCCAATATAGGATTGATAATCTACTCCCATTGCTTCCGCTAGAAAGTCATCGGCTAAACCCGCCACTACAAAGCAC
>JBARVL010000369.1:0-3524 GCA_049646245.1 Crinalium sp.
AGTAATGCTTGGAATGGCGATCGCGTTCTTGTTAAAGTTACTAAAGAAGGCAGTCGTCGTCGTAGTCCTGAAGGGGAAGTTAGGCTGATTTTAGAACGAGCTAATCCTTCGGTTTTAGCACGAGTTAGGCAAACCGAGTCTGGTTATCGAGCCGTTCCTCTTGATGATAGGCTACTATTTGAATTAGCTCTCAAAGCTAATAACGAAAACCTAGAAGAAGCTATCGACCATCTGGTTCATGTAGAAGTTCTGCGATATCCTTTAGCACAAAATCCACCTGTTGGGAAAGTGGCTCGTGTTCTCGGTAGCGATGCTGAAGAGGCGGCTGATACTGACATTGTTTGTTGCAAGCATGATTTGCGCCGCTTCTTTAGCGAAAATGTCTTGAAAGCAACTGAAGGATTGCCTAAAGCTATCAGTAAAAAAGACAAAAATCAACGTCTAGATCTCAGCAATCTTTTAACTGTGGCTTTTGCTGAAAATAGCTTAATTGAGGGGCAATCTGCAATTATTGAAAATGCACTTAGTTTAGAAAAAACTCAGGCAGGACAATGGCGTTTAGGGGTTCACATTACTGATACGACACCCTACGTTTTACCTGATGAAGCAATAGATTTAGAAGCAAAAAGACGTGGTACAGCCGTATATTTAGGAGAAACTGTGCTACCTCTGCTGCCTGATGCTGTAATTGCTCAATGTTCCTTAGATCCCGGGCAAGAACGACTTGCTATTTCAGTACTACTGACATTAGATGAAAGTGGTCAAATTGTAGAGTTTGAAATTCAACCTTCGATCGTTCAAGTCGATCATCAATTGAGTTATCAGCAAGCGCAGTCAATTTTGGAAAATTCTCAAGAAGAAAACCCGGAAATGACAGCAGTATGGGAGATGCTCAACAATCTATTTTTTACATTAGCGCCAATGCTGAGGGTGCATCGGCTAGGACGAGGTGCTTTTGAAGTAAATCTGCCGGAAGCTAATTTACCTTATCAAGATGAAGGCAGAATTGGCACGGTGGTTGTTTCTGGTTTACCAATTAACTCTCTACTAGCAGAGTTGATGATTTTAGCAAATCAAGCTGTTGCTTCTCATCTGCAAGCACTATCTGTTCCTGGGATTTATTGTGTACAAAAAGCACCAGATCCAGAAGATATTCAGGATTTACTGAAGTTGGGTAACAATTTGGGGCTAAATCTTCATTTACAAGAAGAAGAAGAAGTACTACCTTCAGATTTCCAAAGTTTTACCCAAATGTTTGCTGAGTCATCAGCAACAAGAGTGTTGAATTATTTGTTGAAGTCAACTTTAAAGCCAGCTAACTACAGTACGATACCAGGGTTTCACTTTGGTTTAGCTTTGGGAATGGGAGATCCACCAAGCACGGCATATACCCACTGTATATCTCCTCTGCGACGCTATGCGGATTTAGTGATTCAAAGAGTGTTACAGATGTTGTTTGAAAAAGGGCGCGATCGCCGGAGTACCCGTTCTAAAGATCCAGTAAATCTGTATCATAGTAGCGCTCATGGTAATGTCAATTGGAATGTTTTGCCACCAACCATCCATGAAGAGTTAGAAATCCAGTTATCATCAATGATTACTCATCTTAATGAGCGTGAAAAACTGGCATACGATGCGGAAGCAGATTTAGAAGGACTACAGAAAGCTGAACTGATGAAAGAACGGACGGGAGAAGTTTTCAAAGGTTTGATTACTGGAGTTCAGTCTTACGGTTTCTTTGTGGAAATTGAAGATTTGTTAGTGGAAGGATTGGTTCATGTTAGCTCATTGAAAGATGATTGGTATGAGTTTCGTTCTCGCCATTCTTGTCTTGTCGGGAGAAAAAATCGCACTGCTTATCGACTAGGCGATCGCGTTGAAGTTGAGGTTAAAAGTGTAGATTACTATCGTCAACAGATTGATTTAGTAACTGTTAGCGGTGGTAGTGAAGCGAGTAATGAAGATATGGAGGACTAATTTTTAGTAGCTGTGTTGCTGGGATGCGATACTCATTCTTCGAGTCGCTAGGCGATCGCGTCCCATCTTGTATTTCTTAAGTAGTGCGGGCATCTTGCCCGCGTCTTGTTTGGCGTAAGCTTTATATATAGCAGTCAGCTATCAGCTTTAATCATGCGCCTTTTTTAGTAAGGGTTTCATAATAGAAACTGTCCTAATTTATCTGGCTACGGCTATAAGATTGGTTAATTAACCACAGATGAACACAGATGAACACAGATAAATACAGATAAATACTAAGATTACATTTGTTTTTGTATAAATTTATCTATGAGCTTCTTGCTGACAAATTTTATTTAATTCAATTGATTAGCGATCGCTCTTTGTGTCTAAAAATCACAGCTTAACACCCATAATGCCGCAAGACTCTTTTACTAAACAATCCAGCCGCCCTCTAATATTAGGCGTTACGGGTGCTTCTGGTTTAATCTATGCTGTACGTGCCTTGAAATTTTTATTAGAGGCAGAGTACACCATTGAGCTAGTTGCTTCAAAATCAACTTATATGGTTTGGCAGGCAGAGCAAGATATTCGTATGCCTGTAGAACCAGATCAACAGGAGCAGTTTTGGCGCGAGCAAGCTGGAGTAGATATTCAGGGTAAATTAAGATGCCATCGCTCAAGTGATGTTGGGGCTAATATTGCTAGTGGTTCGTTCCGTACACAAGGAATGCTGATTATGCCCTGTAGTATGAGTACTGTCGGAAAGTTAGCTGCTGGGTTAAGCTCTGATTTGTTAGAAAGGGCTGCTGATGTTCAACTCAAAGAAGGGCGTAAACTTGTAATTGTGCCGCGTGAAACTCCGTTTAGTTTAATTCATCTACGGAATTTAACTAGCTTGGCAGAAGTTGGGGTAAAAATTGTACCTGCAATTCCAGCATGGTATCACCAGCCCAAAACTATTGAGGATTTAGTAGATTTTGTCGTAGCACGTGCTTTAGATCAGTTTGATATTGATTGTATTCCAATTAATCGTTGGCAAGGTGGACATATTAAGCAAGAGGCAGAATAGAGTAAAGATAATTAGTTGCTTTCTTACCGCATAATTTACTATTTACCCCTCACTTCTCATGCCTATAATTCAAATTTTGCTGCTATTTGTGCTGGTGGGTGGACTAAGTTTGTTAGTTTTGCAAAATTTGTCGCCAGTGTTACCAATTGTGTTTTTAGGTATGAAAACACAGGCACTTCCTCTGGCGACTTGGATTTTAGGCGCTTTAGCTGCTGGTTTTTTGACCAGTTTGTGCATACAGTTTTTTAGTTATCTACAAAGGCGATCGCTCTTGGTGCGTATCCGTCAACTAGAAGCATCACCTTCAAAAGAACCTGAAAAACGACGCGAAACTGCTCAAACGGCTAGTCGCCAAACAAGTTACACACCACCGCCACCAGAACCAGAAACGCCTACAAGTGAGGATACATCTGAAGAATGGGATGATTGGGAAGTTGAAGAAGCACCAGAAGATGATGATTGGGATTTTGATGAGGAACCTAAACGTCCTGAAGGA
>JBARVL010000370.1:0-3192 GCA_049646245.1 Crinalium sp.
TCATCGCGTCAATAGCAGTGATTCCTGTTTGCATTGGCTCATATACAGAGCGGCGTTGAATAATACCAGGAGCAGGAGATTCAATCAAACGTGCTTCAGTTGAATGAATGTCTCCTTTACCATCAATGGGACGGGCAAGTGAATCTACCACCCGACCAACCATTGCGTCCCCTACGGGAACCTGAGCAATTTTGCCAGTCGCTTTAACAGAACTGCCTTCTTGGATATTGCGACCATCACTCATCAACACCGCGCCCACATTGTCTTCTTCCAAGTTCAGCGCGATGCCAACACTACCGTCTTCAAACTCTACAAGTTCCCCAGACATGACCTTATCTAAGCCATAAATCCGAGCGATACCGTCACCTACTTGTAGGACAGTACCAACATTAGCGACCTTTACATCTTGGTCATATTGTTCGATTTGCTGCCGAATAATGTTGCTAATTTCGTCAGGTCTGATACTAATCATGGGAGGTTGTTACTTGTTAATGTTAATTTTTGCTTTTAGCTGTTAGCTTTTAGCTGTTAGCTTTTAGTACTTACAACACATATTTGTGTTGATATTTTCCCAATTCACTACGAAGACAAGCTAATCACTAATCGCTAATTGCTAATCGCTAAGTAGCACTGCTGAGTTGGATACCAATGCGGCGAAGTTGTCCGCGCAAACTAGCGTCAATCACCTGTGAACCTACTTTGATGATCACACCACCAATCAAGTCGGGATCGAGTTTGCTAGCCAGTTCAACTTCTCTGGCACTGGTCATTGCAATTACTTTTTCACGAATTGTCTGTTGCTGAGATTCGCTCAAAGCTACAGCCGATGTCACTTCAGCAAGTACAGTTTGATTTAGCTTCCGTAGGATATCTTGGAATTTTTGACAAATACCTTCCAAGAACAGAATTCTACGACGGTCAACCAGGATCAACAAAAAGTTCATCATGTAGGGGTGAATTTGATCACCTACCAGTTGTCGCAAAACAGCCTTTTTATCTTCAGCTTTAAATGTGGGATTACCCAAAAATTGCTGTATCTCTTCAGAACTTAAGAGCAAACTTAATAATGCGGCAACATTGTCAGCAAACTGCTCAACGAGGTTCTGCGACTGAGCCAAGGACATTAGCGCCTCAGCATACGGTTCTATGACTTCGGAGGTTAACAAACTACCTTTCATGATCCACCTCCTAGCATGGCAATGCTACGGTCAATTAATTGGTTTTGGGCAGACTCATTTAAGTAGGAACCAATTTGCGACTCTACTTTCTGCATAGCCATTGCTGCGACTTGTTGGCGCAATTGGGCGATCGCACGATCTCTTTCAGAATTCACATCCTGCGAGGCTGTTTCTTGTAGGCGTTCAATATCCTGTACAACTTTCGCCAAAATTGCTTCCCTAGCTTTCTCGGCATTTTCTTCAGCAGCCTTGCGGATTCGTTCTGCCTCAGATTGACCTTGAGTTAGCTGTTTCTGTGCTTCAGAGAGTGCAGCAGCAGCTTCTTTTTGACGCTGTTCTGCTTCCTTAATAGCGGCTTCAATAGTGGCGCGACGTTCACTTAGGATGTTACCTAAAACCTTCCGCCCAAAGTAAAACACTACCCCAATTAAAATTGTCAGGTTAATTAGGTTCGCTTCTAAAATATCGAAATTCAGACCGAAACCACCATGACCCTCTGCTTCAGCTAATTCCGAACTAGCTGAGTGGGCCAACTCGGCTAGTAACAAAAAAGTCCCCATGATACCCATCCTCGTGTATGAAGTGTAAAGGATTAAGGCAGAAAAGGCTTTTAAGGTTGAAGTAAAAGCTATTATTCGCCAAAATATAATTGACTAATTGCCTACTTCATGCTTCAAGCTATTATCTATCCTTCATCCTTCAAACTCTCTATTTATTGACCAATTGAGGTCCTAAAATTTTCTCCAAAATCTGGCGACTGAGGGCATCCACTTGTTGCTCTAGAGATTGCAAGGCTTCTTGCTTTTGCTGTTCAATCTCTTTAGCCGCTTGTTCGCGTTTACCAACAGCTTCTTGCTGTGCCTCACCAATTTTTTGTGCAGCTATCTTCTGCGCTTCGCTTTGAGCCGTTGTAATCAGTGCTTGAGATTGCCTGCGGGTATCTCCTAACTGTTGCTCGTACTCTCTTGCCAATTTCTCAGCTTTAGCTAAACGTTCTTTAGCGCCCAGTTCATTGTTACGGATGTACTCGTCCCGTTCATCAAGCGCCTTTGTTAGTGGCTTATAAAAAACCACATTTAACACTGCTGCTAATACTAGGAACTGCACTGCCATTAAGGGTAAAGTTGCGTCAAAATCAAACATTGCTCCCCTCTTTGGATTTCATAGCAGTTTTAATGGCAAGCAAAATTATTCCACCTGTCATATTTTCTAGACCCCATACATTAGCGGGTCAAATTACTTCAAAATGACTAAAAACGCCAAAAAAATGTGTTAAATAGAGACGTATTAAATTCCGTCTCTACTTAAACTCAAAACTTATGCGAATGGGTTAGCAAACAATAGTACTAGAGCAATTACGAGACCGTAAATTGTTAGGGATTCCATGAATGCCAAGGTTAAGAGCAGAGTACCGCGAATTTTGCCTTCTGCTTCAGGCTGACGAGCGATACCTTCAACTGCTTGACCAGCAGCGTTACCTTGACCAATACCAGGGCCAATTGCAGCTAAACCAATAGCTAGAGCAGCAGCCAGAACCGAAGCAGCTTGAACCAATGGATCCATGATTTTTTCCTTCCCTTGATTAGAAATTACAAAACAAACATTTGAGTTTTTGGACTTTGGATGGAAAGATTATTTCCATTCCATTAAGCCAAACTTGATCAATTAGAGCATAAGTTAGCTGGAATAAAAAAGGTAAAATCTAGTTAACCTTCAGTATTCAATAGCAACATTTAATGCTCCTCATGCCCTTCATCACCATGCCCTTCCATAGCTTCGTGAATATATGCAGCAGCTAAGGTGGCAAAAACTAGGGCTTGAATGGCACTTGTAAATAATCCTAAAGCCATTACTGGCAGAGGAACAAACAAAGGAACCAGTAGCACCAACACTGCGACCACCAGTTCATCCGCCAAAATGTTTCCAAATAAACGGAAGCTTAGGGAAAGAGGCTTAGTGAAATCTTCTAAAATGGCAATGGGTAATAGGATCGGCGTTGGCTCGATGTACTTTT
>JBARVL010000371.1:0-6746 GCA_049646245.1 Crinalium sp.
CCCAAGGGTGTACTCCTTAAAACTTTAAATCAGGGTGGTAAAGTTTACGGAGTTAATTTTAGTCCTGATGGTAAAATAATCGCTGCGGGAAGTGATAATGGTACAATCAAAATTTGGACGTTAGATGGTAGAACTCTTAAAACTTTTAATAGTAATACTATATATAGTTTAAGTTTTAGCCCTGATGGAAAAATCATTGCTACTGCTGGTAGAGATGGCAAACTTAAACTCTGGAATGTTAATGGAAGTTTAATCAAAACTTTAACAGGGCATCAAGGTTCAGTATATACAATTAGTTTTAGCCCTGATGGTAAAATTATTGCTTCTGGCAGTAACGATGGTACAATTCAACTGTGGCAATTAGATGGCAGTTTAATCAAAACTTTAACAAGGCATCAAGGTTCAGTATATACAGTTAATTTTAGTCCCGATGGTAAAATTATTGCTTCTGGTAGTAAGGATAATACAGTTAAATTGTGGCAGTTAGACGGCAAGTTAATTACCACATTAAAAGGACATCAGAATGAAGTTAATAGCGTGGCTTTTAGTCCAGATGGTAAAATAATTGCTTCTGGAAGTGGGGACACAACTATTAAACTTTGGGAAGTCAATGGAAAATTGATTAAAACTTTAAAAGGACATACTGATTCAATTTGGAATCTGCGGTTTAGTTTAGATGGGAAAACTTTGGCTTCTGCTAGTTTAGATCGAACTATCAGGTTATGGAAATTGCAATTACCGTCAAATCACATTGCAGCACATCAAAACTTAGTAACAAGCGTTAGTATTAGTCCTGATGGTAAAATTGCTACTGCTAGTTTAGATGAAACTATTAAAATTTGGCAACCTGACGGCACTTTAATTAAAACAATACCTCTGATAAATGGTTCCGCCACAAATTTAAGTTTTAGCCCTGATAGCAAAAATATTGTAGCTGTAATTAACGATTATATAGTTAAGGTTTTTAATGAAAATGGTACAAGTAGGAATTTAGCTCAATCTACTAGCGAAATTAATAGTTTAAGTGTTAGTCCTGATGGTAAAATTATAGCTGCTGGAGGGAGTAATAATACTATTAAACTCTGGCAATATAACGGTACTTTAATTAGAAATTTTAACTTAGCTCCGGTAGAAAATAACGCTAACCTTCAACCAAGAAGAGATCAGACTACTATCACCAGTATTAGTTTTAGCTCAGATAGTAAAGTTATTGCTTCTGGGAATAATGATGGAGTAATTAACTTTTGGAAACAAAATGGCACTCTAATTAAAACTTTAACTCCCAGTAATGGTGCAATAACTCAAATTACTTTTAGTCCTGATGGTAAAAAATTTGCAGCAAGCGATGTTGGTGGAAATGTGAAGGTTTGGCAGATGGATGGTAGTTTAATTGCTAGTTTAGCTGAACATAAAAGTAGGGTGACAAGTGTAAGTTTTAGTGCTGATAGTAAAATTTTGGCATCCAGTAGTAGTGATGGGACTGTGAATTTATGGAAATGCGATCGCACTTGCACACTTATGTTTAGTATTGATTATGGGGATGAACTTACCAATATTAAATTCAGTCCCACCAAACAAACACTTGTTGCTGGTAGTAGTAATGGCAGTGTGATGATCTGGAATTTAGATGTAGATAGTTTACTAGCGCAGGGTTGTACCTGGTTAACAGATTATTTGCGAACTCATCCTCAAGTTGCCAGAAGCTTAACTGCGTGTCAAGGATGAATTTGTGATCTCAGGAGATTTTACAAAAATTTGGCTCGCTAGAAATCTATTGCCAGCAAGATGCTCGCACTCCTGTACCTCATAAACAGGACTTATTTTGGCTTTGATTTCTATTCTAGCTTTGGGTGGTTTATTGATGTCACCGCCTGCGATCGCACCAATAACCGCCTCAATGTTTATACTCATCTTAAAATTTATTTCCAACCCTAATTTTGATTAATTTCATTATAATTGAAGTGCCGAAACCATAAATGCTGCTGCTATACAAACGCGCGTCCGCTATTATGTAAGTAATAATTCTCAACAAAGATGTGAAAGTACGTGAAGTTATTAAAAGACTAGAAGCTGATGGTTGGTATCTTGCTAGAACTAAAGGTTCTCATCGACAGTACAAACATCTAGAAAAATTTGGGACTGTTACTGTATCTGGAAATATGGGTGTTGATGTACTAATAGGAACTATTAAGAGTATTTGGAAACAATCTCAACTTAATGAAACCACTAAAGAAACTCAAGAAAATGAAGAGGAGGAGTAATGGAATACGCGGTAATTATTGAGAAAGGAAAAACGAGTTACGGCGCTTATGTACCTGATTTACCTGGTTGTGTAGCTGTTGGCGAAACATTAGAAGAGGTGAAAACTCTTATTCAGGAAGCTATTGAATTTCACATTGAAGGAATGAGGGAAGATGGTATTTTTATCCCTGAACCAACAACTATTTGTGAGTATGTGAACGCGAGTTAGAAAGTGTCAGCGTTAGCTTCAGTGCAAACACCTACAATTTCTTCTGGCTTAGTTAGAATTACCTAGTTATCTAAGGAGCAATTTTTTATTTAGATAAAGAGTACCGTAAATATATTGAGGTTACACTTGGTAATTTAAGTAAACTGAGTATTGAAACGTGCTAAAAATATTGATGCACTGGTAATGTTTACAGAATCAGAAGGATATGCCTACAGGATATCTGTTAAAAAGAGCAGTCAAAATCAACCACCGCGTTTTGATAAATTTATGAACTATAGATATAAAATTCTTGCTTTGACTTCTATTCTAGCTTTGGGTGGTTTATTGATGTCACCGCCTGCCAGCGCCCATCAATGGGTAAGAGTCGCTACGGATAACTATGATCATGTATATCGTCTTGACAAACAGGTAGGAGGCAGGGGCAGGTTTCGCCGTTATTGGATGTCTGTTGTTCTAAGTCAACAAGATCCAAGCTATGATACTAAATGGAAGAAAGTTCTAAGCTCTATTGATTGTAAACTGATGCAACGTCGCATCCGCACGATTGTTTGGTATGACATCAACAATAAAATTATTGAAACGGAAAACTATGGAGGAGATGGGAACTTAGAAACAATCCCACGTCACTCAATAGAAGGGCGAATAGCCAATACAGTTTGTTCGCTGAAATAATTACGCCTAGTTAATAGGTAGGGTTGGCGATATTTACTCTACCTATTAACTAGGATTGCATTTGAAGTCACATAATCGAATCTTACTATCTAGCGTATAACTTCTCCTGTAGGAATTTTATAAAAAAATTCTGGAAGCATGATTTCAATCTTATTTTTATTAAGTTTGAATCTGTTAAAAGCAACAGTAGTCACCCATCTTTTCTGTTTGTTTTTAATAATATAAATATTTGAATTAGCATAATTATCTAGCTTGAATAAGCTGCCATCTAAACATTCAAATCCTCCCCAAGGATATTGATCAAATTCCTCACGGGTTACTGAAAGTACGTCTTTATAATCAAACCCTATCGCTTGGAGAGTACGCCTATTACAAACCCATTTACGTTTGCCCTTTTCAACAATATATATTTCTTTGTTGCTAGTGCCAGATTGCTTTATTACCCCGTCAATTGTTCTTTTAGCAATCGTTGTATTTTGATTATGAATACTTAAAGAATTTTCTGTTAAATCCTGATTAACAAGTGATTTTGCCAAAGTTGCTGGTTGAAGCAAGGAAATGGATAAGGCTAAGATACCTGTTAGTGTGAAGATTCTTTGCATATATAGCTTAAACCCTTAGATCTATATTCAGAATTCTGTAGAGTGGGCATTGCCCACCCCCTTATATTACCCAAAGATACTGCCAAAAAACTCTACTGCTTCTTTCAAAGAAGCAATGAAAACATCAATTTCTTCTCGCGTATTGTAGAAATACAAACTCGCCCTTGCTGTAGACTGCGCTTTCAAATAACGATGTAATGGTTGTGTACAATGATGCCCCGCACGAATCGCTACACCAGCTTGATCTAAAATTGTGGATAAGTCGTGTGGGTGGACATCGCCAGCAGTAAATGATGCAAGCGCGGCTCTACCTTTGCTAGGTTGTGGACCGTAAGTTTTAATTTCAGGAATTGTTGCTAGTTGCTCAAACAGATAAGCTGTTAATTGATCTTCGTAGACGTGAATTTTATTCATGCCTATATTAGTAAGATAATCTACTGCTGCACCAAGTGCGATCGCTTCCGCAATTGCTGGTGTTCCTGCTTCAAATTTATGGGGTAAATCTGCATAAGTAGAATGATCCAAAAATACATCTGCAATCATCTCACCACCACCCATAAATGGAGGCATAGCACGAAGTATTTCTAATTTGCCATACAAGAAACCAATTCCGGTAGGACCACACATTTTATGCCCAGATGCTACTAACCAATCGCAATCAATATCTTGGACATCAAGGGGTAAATGTGGCGCACTTTGGCAAGCGTCGATTAAAATTTTAGCACCGTAATGGTGTGCGATCGCACAAATTTCTTTGACTGGATTAATACAACCTAATGTATTAGAAACATGAACAACCGAAACCAATTTGGTTTTATCTGTAATTAAACTCTTGAATTGTTCGAGATCAAATTCTTCATCTGCTGTCAATTCAACAAACTTTAAAACTGCGCCTGTTTTTTGGGCGACAAGTTGCCAGGGAACTAAATTACTATGGTGTTCCATGACGGTAAGGATAACTTCATCCCCCCGTTGCAAATTAGTTAATCCCCAAGCATAAGCTACTAAGTTAATTGCTTCGGAAGCATTACGCGCGAAGACAATTTCTTGTGGGGAAGCAGCATTAATAAACTTGGCAATTTTTATTCTTGAACCTTCATAAGCGTCTGTGGCTTTTGCGCTTAATGTATGTACGCCACGATGGACATTAGAATTATATTGCTCGTAGTAGTCCCGTATTTTATTTAGGACAAATAAGGGCTTTTGAGATGTAGCAGCATTGTCTAGGTAAACTAAGGGTTTGCCGTTGACTTCTTGGTGCAAGATGGGGAAGTCGGCACGAACTTGATCAGCAATGGTTTTTTCTTGGGTGAATGTCATAATGTATGTGGTGAGAGAAAGTACGATTTAGATATTGTTTTTACTGATAATGCTGACAATAAAAAAATATTAATACAGCATTTTCTTAATTGATTTATCGCTTACCCGATAGTCCACCAGGGGTTCAAACCCCTGGCTAATATCTAAAGTCCGTTAAAACGGACTGAATTTTTGATAAATAGTCGGTTTAAACCGACTTAAGCTGTTAGCCAAGAACTTAAGTTCTTGGCGGGATTAGTTTACCCATTATCTAACGATTTGTGTCAGTCTTTCCCGCACAGATGCAACTGGAATTTGCTCGATTATCTCGATAGCAAAAGCATTAATCAACAAAGTACGGGCGCTATTAGCATCAATGCCACGACTTTGCAGATAGAATATTTCATCATCTTCCAACTGACTGACTGTTGCACCGTGACTGCATTTGACATTATCAGCAGTGATTTCCAGTTGTGGTTTAGTATCCACACGCGCTTTAGAAGATAGCAGTAAATTACGATTCAACTGCCCTGCATTAGTTAACTGTGCTGGTTTGGGGACAAACACCTTACCATTAAACACTGCATGAGCGCGATCGCCCACAATACATTTATGCAATTGATTAGTAATACCATAAGGATGATTAAGTGCGATCGCACTATGAGTATCACCTACTTGTGAACCCGCAATCATCGTCAATCCATTAAGAGTTGTTTCAGTAGCTTCACCAATCTGAAACACTTCTAAATTGTGCCGAGACAACTGCCCACCAAAACTAACAGCATGACAAGCATAACGGCTATTTCGGGATTGTGCGATCGCACTCTTCCCAATATGAAACGCCCCCTTACTCTCCTGCTGAACCCTAACATGACTCACTTCAGCATTTTCCCCAACCCAAACTTCCGTCACCGAATTAGTAAAATAAACAACCGATTCCATTCCAGCCCTAACCGATACTTCCTCTATCCCCCCAACCAACAACCCATCCGTTACATCCGTTCCCACATCCGTTGCCAAGTATTCTTCAATTAGCGTAACCGCGCTACCAGCTTCAGCTACTACTAAACAGCGTGGCTGAGAAATCGTTGCTGCTTCACTCGTAACAGAGATAAATAGCAGATGAATAGGCGTTTCAACAACCAAATTTCTGGGAACGTATACTACTGCTGCATCAGTCAAACTAGCAGTATTTAAAGCAGTAAAAACCTCTTGCCCGCCTTGTTGCTTACCCAGATAATTATCTAATTGCGGAATATTTGCAGCTAATAAATTACCTACAAATAAACCTTCTGGAAGATTAGCAACCGATGATAAATCAGGCGCGTAAATACCATTTACAAACACTAAGCGGCTTTCTGCTGCTTCTGGCAAAATTAACGAGTTAATATCAGATAAGCTAATCGCTGATTCTTGATTGCTCACTGCTTGAAAATTAACTTTTAACAGCCCTGACAAATCAGTAAAGCGCCATTCCTCATCCCGTGTAGTTGGGATAGCTAATTCTTGCACAACAGCCGTCGCGCGATCGCGCACTTCTCGTATTAAACTTATTGTTGCTGGCAATTCTTGACCTAAATCCAACAACTGCTTTAAATAAGATACCTGTGGCTTTACAGAAACCTCAATACTCATCGCGCACCCACCTCAGCAGCTTCTTCTTCTTTAATCCAGTCATAGCCGCGAGATTCTAATTCTAGCGC
>JBARVL010000372.1:0-2064 GCA_049646245.1 Crinalium sp.
CAAAAGCTGGCGCACCAATGGACTTTACAATTGGTGGTGAAACTTCTGTTCCAAAGTTAAGAGGACTGACAACAAATTCACGCTATCGAGGGCGATGGGTAGCGATGTTAATTTCTATGCACATGAGTTTCTTAAATGAAGGCAAACGTGGAGAATCAAAGGAATTAGATGAATTTTTAGATGAACAATTAGAAAATCAGAAAAAATGGCGTAAGGAATTGGGTTTGAGTAAGGAAGAAGCTGAGAAAGCTTATGCCTTTTTTCAGTGGTGCGATCGCTTTTCTCTAATTCTCTGTAGTCAGGAATTACCTGCTGGAGAACGACAGTTAGAAATTAGTAAAGGACCAGACGGTAAACGCTATGATGTCATGCAAAATGCCGATGGTCATGTAGTTGTTACACCTTGGCCTTTTGCAGAAGATAAGTTTAATGTTAGGGTTGAAGCTTGTTATCTATCTCAAGTCAAATTCGAGAGTAACGAAGAACTCACAGAAGCTTTGCAAAATGCCCCAATTAAAGAGTTGGAATGGACATTAATCAAGGCTTAAAATCAGTAAATTAATTTACTGGTTTGATGTGGATGGGCATAACAAATAGACACCCACACAAAATAAAAGGTACATTACCTAGAATTCTTGTAGAGACGTTGTATACAACGTCTCTACATTCGCATGAGCGGAGATGTTTAATCTACTCGGTTGATTAATTTAAACCTCTGCATCTTAAGTTGGTGGGCATAAATAAACGTATAGTGATTTTCTTACGTCACCCATCACCAGTCCCCTAGTAAAGAGCGATCGCTCTTTAAAGTCTACTTTTACTCACATACTTATATTCAGTATAAATCAAGTTGACATAAAAATACTAACTTTGATATATTGATTTATTTGTGTCATAATGTAAAAGAAGTTAAAAATCGGTCAGTAGGATGTATCAGTACATTCTCCATATCTGACTCAGACAAAATGAGCTAATTTTTAGCTCGGAAGGATAACTATTTATGAAAATTCAAGCATTAGACATTCAAATTGGACACCGTATTATTGCCTACTGTAATAGCAGGATGCAGACCTGTACAGTAAGAGAAATACTATACCCCGATCAAAAGAACGTGACATTAAAAGTATTCACCTCTGGGCATTATCGGCACTCCGCCTCATCTGTGGTGCAATTCAACCGAGACGCTTTTGTAGATGTAGTAGGGTAATTGTAACTACTTAACTAATATTTCAATTATTAATACTAACTGGCGGTGATTTAATTTGTAGCAATAAGTTAGGGAAAGTACTTGGCAATTAAAGTTGCTTTCGCTCTTATCATATACAGCATGATTAATTGCCTTATTTTTAAACTTCGCTGCTATAAATTAAAGTGGACATCAGTAAACAGTTAACTGTTTACTGATAATCCAGCAGATCTGCTAGTCACTCTTACTTGCCAGTTATTACAAATTTTTGCTGTTTTGCTTAGTAGATAATTGAGCAGCCAAGTTTTAGTACCCGCCACTTACTGAATATTACAGTTGCATCTCAACCAGTATGATAACTGTCACAGTCAGTGAGCGATCGCTATGGAGCAGAGTTTATCTTAATCAGTAATCACCTATCAGCAAAATCATAGAACTTACTCATTGTGATAAATTTAGCAGTCTAATAACTATGAAAAAATCATTTTCCTGCTTCACGATCGCTTGTTTAGAATTAATCCTGCTGGTAGGTAGCTGTGCTGCTACTCCTAAAACAGAGCAATTAGCACAACAGAGGCGAGTAACGCCTAGTGTGCAAAATTATACCACACCATCTGCACAAACTGAACTTAAACTTAGAGGTATTCCTCTGGCGTGTTACGTGCGTGTTGGTCCTCTAGGGTTTTTACCGTCTTCAGTTTCTAGTTCATTCAGTATGCTGGCAAATGAGCAATCGACAGAGTTAGCTGAAATAGCACTAGCTTATGCTCAAGCTAAACAATTCGAGAGTGCGATCGCCATTACTAAAAAAATGGACGATAATTTAATTCAAGCTGTAACTTTAGTAGATATAGCAGGGATGTATGCTGAGAAAGGTC
>JBARVL010000373.1:0-3741 GCA_049646245.1 Crinalium sp.
TTTTCAAAGCTTGCGTTTGCCAAGGTACGGAGGGAATAAAAAGCTGTGACTGTTACAGAACTTATTGGAAGAGGTGGTCCAGCGATGTGGCCGCTACTGGCTTTATCGCTTTTATCTGTTGCCACAATTTTAGAGCGTTTGTGGTTTTGGTCGAGAATTTTAACTAAGGAACGGCAGATTGTCGATCGCATTTTACAATCAGCTAGTAAGCGCGATTGGCAATTAGCTCACGAAATCGCTCTCCAGTCAAGATCGCAGCCTATTGGTAGGTTTCTGTATGCACCTTTGCGGCTACCAAGTCCCGATCCAGAGGTGTTTAAGCTGGCGCTAGAGGCAGCAGCAGATGAGGAATTAACCTCTATGCGGCGGGGCGACAAAATCTTAGAAGCTGTAATTGCGCTTTCACCGTTATTGGGATTGTTAGGTACGGTTTTAGGCTTGATTAGCTCTCTTAGTGGTATCAAGCTAGGAGATTTGGGAACTTCTTCGACTACAGGTGTGACTTTAGGGATTAGTGAATCTCTGATCACTACTGCGACGGGTTTGATTGTAGCGATTACTACTTTGGCTTTTTATCGAGTATTTCAAGCTTTGTTATTCAATCAAGTCAAAATATTTCGTCAGTCGGGAAATGAATTAGAACTACTCTATCGACAAGATTTAGCAAATGTAAGCGATCGCCCTAATCTAATTAAACAGCCTATAGAACCTTCCGATCACCCTGAAAATTAAACTTCAATCACCAATCACCAATGACCAATCATACCTATGAAGATTAACCTGGATACTCCCACTGAAGAGGCTCGGATCGAAATTCTGCCTTTAATTGACGTAATATTTTGTATTCTGACGTTTTTTCTCATCGCTGCTTTGCAACTAACTCGTCAGCAGGCAATCAATGTAAATTTGCCTCAAGCTAAAAGCGGCGTACCGCAAATGCGAGATATGTTGATTGTTAGCTTGGATGATTTTGGTCAAGTTTACCTGGAAAAACAGGTAATGATGTCTAAGGATCAGCTATCTGAAGGTTTAAAAAACTATAAAGCCACAAATCCTAATGGGTTGATGGTGCTATATGCTGCCAAAACTTCTAGCTATAACGATGTGATCCAAGTGTTAGATTTGTTGCGTTCTATAGGAGGCGATCGCGTAGCGTTAGCAACATTACCCAGCGCCTCTCAACAAGATCCTAATTCTAATAATCCAGGTACACAAAACCCTAGCCTCACACCCTATTCAGGAACAAATCCTGCTGTTCCCCCTAATCCTTCAGGCATACCTAACCCTGGTTTCCAACAATTACCGACTAACCCAGGAATACCTTCTAATGGACAAGGTATTAATCCTAATTATCCTAATAATTTACCTTTAAGTCCTAATCTGCCAAATCCAGGCGCAACAGTAGCCCCAGGGACATCTCAACCTACTCCTTAGAGGTAGAATAATTTATACCAATTAGCAGATGGCAACTCATTATTCTAACTCTAAATTAGTGTTTATAGCAAGGTTGTTTGCCATAAATTTTTAATTAGGAGTTATTCATAATGAACTTGACTGATATTTTAATAGTTTGGTTAGTTACTTCATCAAGTTTACTAATTATTTCTCAAATCCCATTGGGTGTAGAAATTGATAGCACACCAAAAGCTTTGATTTCTGCGGCGACTTTAGGGGTTGTTAATACAGCTTTGAGTTTCTTTTTATTCACAATACCAAATTTTTTAACATTTGGTATTTACGGATTTTTTTCTAAGGTACTAACTTTAGGGCTATTCTCATTTGTGATCAATGTGATTGCTTTAACTATAGCTGCGAAGTTAGTTGAAGGATTTCGTTTGCGCTGGGGAATTTGGACTGCTGTAATTGGCGCGATCGCACTTGCTTTAGTTAGTAACTTTATTACCGGATATCTAATTGCCTAAAAATTTTAATTCCATCTAGCCTGAGAACGAGAATCTCCTATATTTAATTTTGCGGTCACTTTGCCATAGTGACCGTTTTTTTCAATGATTAAACAGGTACTTCAATTTTCTGGCTACCTGCAAGTTCAAATGCTTGATGAATTGTTTGCAAAGCAGTAACTCCTTGCTCTTGGGCGACAACGCAACTAACTTTAATTTCAGAGGTTGTAATCATCTGAATATTAATTTGTTTCTGCGCCAATGCTGCAAACATCTTAGCTGCAATACCAGGTTGTCCTACCATTCCAGAACCGACAATGCTAACCTTGGCAATTTCTGGATCAACTAAAATATCACCACAACCTAATTCTGGTGCAGCTTGTTGTAGTGCTATTTGAGCGTCTTGTGCATCTGCTTGTGCTACTGTGCAAGCAATATCACGGGTAGGAACACCATTAATTACACGGCAACGTTGTGATTGAATAATCATATCAACGCTGATATTCTTTTTAGCCAGAAGTCCGAATAATTTAGCTGCCATACCAGGATGATCTGGAACATGGAGAATAGCAAGACGCGCTTGGTTGAGATCGAGTGCTACACCTCTAACTACAGGCGAGGATTGAGCATTGTTTGATTTTAGCTTATTTGTGAGTTGAGCCGGAGATGTATTGATATCAAAAGTTTGACATAAAGTTGCGATCGCGCGATCGCAATCCTCATTATTAATTACACAACTTACTTTAACTTCCGAAGTCGAAATCATCTGAATATTTATTCCAGCATCAGCCAGAGTAGCAAACATTTGTGCTGCTACCCCAGGTCGTCCAATCATACCAGCGCCAGCAATACTAATTTTAGCAATTTCATACTCCACCATCACCTCAGCTTCTTCAAGTGAATGGTTATTACTGCGGAGGGCGGGTGCTATAGCCGATGCAACTGCTTCGGCACGCTTTAAAATACCTTTACTAACAGTAAAAGCAATATCATTAGAATTACCTTCGTGAATCGACTGGATAATTAAATCAACATCCAAATCTTGATCCGAAATCTCACCAAATAACCTTGCAGCTACCCCTGGACGGTCAGGAACGCGCAACATTGCGACTTTTGCTTGATCCGTGTCAAATTCCACCGCATCAACAGGACGGGCAATTTCCAACCCTTCCAGAGAACGAGGTTGCGGTGGTGGTGAAACAACCCATGTACCAGGATCATCAGTCCAGCTAGAACGCACTACCAAAGGCATACCATAATTACGGGCAATTTCCACCGCTCTGGGATGCAATACCTTCGCCCCTAAACTGGCTAATTCCAACATTTCATCACAAGTAATTTCTGTCATCAAATGAGCATCTGGAACCAGCCGGGGGTCTGCGGTTAAAATTCCAGGTACATCAGTATAAATCTCGCAGAAATTAGCTTGTAGAGCAGCAGCTAAAGCTACGGCTGAAGTATCAGAACCACCACGTCCCAAGGTAGTAATTTCTAATTCACCTGTTTCACTAACACCTTGGAACCCAGCAACAACAACAACCTCACCATTTTTGAGATGTCGCTCAATTCGCTGTGTTTTAATTTGGAGAATTCGGGCGCGAGTATGTTCTGGTTCTGTGACAATACCTACCTGCGCCCCAGTTAAAGAAATTGCAGGTTGTCCTAACTGCTGCAACGCCATACTTAGCAGGGCAATAGAAACTTGTTCGCCAGTGGATAGTAGCATATCCATCTCTCGGCGATTCGGATTGTTAGAAATTTCCTTGGCTAGTTTCACTAAACCATCAGTAGTTTTGCCCATTGCGGAAACAACAACTACCACCGAGTTACCTGAAGAGAC
>JBARVL010000374.1:0-22222 GCA_049646245.1 Crinalium sp.
TTAAAAAGCCGTGCATTGTTGCTAGTTGGCTATCTGGTTCGTATGTTAAGCGATATTTTCCTGGTAATAGATGATGCAAACCTGCTGTTGCTTTGAAGGGAAGTTGAGCCTCTGCAAATGCAAAGATATATTTACTAAGTTGATTAGTGGTAGGAAATGCTTCGGCGGTAATGCCTCCGGTTCTGATTTTAGCGGCAATGGGGGAATTTTTTAAAATTGTGAGATATGCTGGCAAGTCGGCATTAAAGGGAATTTCGCAAAAAGCTTCCACTGAGTTAGGGAGATGAGGAATTATTTTTTTTATTTCTGTAGGTGGTAGGGTGGGAAATTCCAGAGATGCGATAGCGCAAGCGCGCCGCAAGGCGATCGCAATTCTACCCCGCTCTTGCCACAATTTAACTTGCTCTAACTCTAATTGCCAATCTTGAGAAAGAATTAGGCTTAAAGACCACTGTTGCGCTTTTTCCTCGGTTAAGGCTAATTTTGCTAATATTTCCTCAAATTCGGGCAACCGTGATGCTGGTAGTATAAAGCGACCTAACATCCAATTATAGCGATCGCACAGGTATTGCGCGTAATTGGCGATCGCTTCCGCCATCGTCAGTTTAGCTGGTGGGAACAACCCCGCATAATCTACTACTGAATCTAACAGCACTTTTAACGATGCCAACATCAGGTATATTACCTCCCTCTACAGTTATTAGCGATCACTTACCAGTTAAGTTGCACTATCTCATTACTTGTCGTTACCTAATAAAAGAATCTATAATTGTATTATGAATTAATTATCAATGGTTAAGTTTAGAATTTGTCATTTAGAAGACAATTTTATCTGCTTGGTTAGCAGTATCTTAGAGTCGTCTTTACTCCGGCTATTTTTTTTATTATAGCCAGATTAATTGCTATCGCAATCAAGGCTTTAACTGTCCAAAACAAAGTTTTTGCGTTAGCATAATTGGTTGTTTAAATTTAGCTGGTTATTTAGTAATGCCTGTAATTACCCTCCTTTTTTAGTATGAGTTTACGAACCCTGCTGATAATTTATGCTCTAGATTTATAAATTTTCCTAAGTTTTTTATTAACTTATTTTAAACTCACTAAGTTAAGCTATTTAGTAAATTGATTAAACCTATCTTTAGGGGGATGCTTAAAAAAACATATATCTTTCTCAAGATGGTCTTTGATAATTAACAAAAAGATGTAATACATAGTTATAGGCATTCATTTCAATAGTTAATTATTCTTTAAATGTATATAAAGTAAGGAAAAAATGACTGTATCTCCACTTAAACAACCCACTCATCATAATTTTTCCAACAGTTTTACAGCAAAAGAAACTGTTGAAAGTAAGCAGTTAAGGAGTGATTTATTCCCCATACACCGATTCGATCATCTAGAGTTTTATGTTGGCAATGCCAAACAAGCAGCTATTTTTTATGAAAAGTGTTTTGGGTTCACCAATACTGCTTACCGAGGTTTAGAAACAGGTAGTCGAGAAATCGCCTCTTATGTAATGGAGCAAGGGGATATCCGGTTTGTATTAAGTACAGCCATGAATTCAGAGCATCCGATAGCTCAGAGTGTACAGAAACATGGGGATGCGATCGCAGTTATTGCTCTAGAAGTACCCGATGCTGTTGCTGCTTACCAAGAGTCAACCAAACGGGGTGCGGTTAGTGCTATTTCTCCCACCGAAGAAGAAGACGAATCAGGTATACTGCGTTACTCAGCAATTCATGTCTACGGTGATGTTTTAATTAAATTTGTTGAGCGTAATAATTACTCTGGCGTATTTGCTCCAGCCTTCCAACGTCGGTATAAAGTAATCGCTAACAACAATAAAATAGGATTAAAGCACATCGATCACATTGTCGGCAATGTAGAAATGGGCGCAATGGATAAATGGGTGCGCTTCTTTGAAGAAACAATGGGTTTTAATGTCTTAGCGCACTTTGACCAAAAAGCTATTTCTACAGAGTATTCCGCCTTAGCATCTAAAGTAATGAAAAATGGCACAGGTAGAATTAAACTACCAATTAATGAGCCAGCAAATGGTAAATGTAAATCCCAGATAACAGAATATCTGGAATATAATCATGCCCCAGGCGTACAACACATTGCTTTAGCAACTGACAACATTATCGAAACAGTTACGAAACTCAGAGCAGCAGGCGTAGAATTTTTGAACGTACCGCCGAGTTATTACCAAGCATTAGAAACAAGGGTAGGAAAAATCAATGAGCCAATTGATAAATTAGCAGAATTAGGCATATTAGTTGATCGAGATGAAGAAGGGTATTTACTGCAAATATTTACCCAAACAGTACAAGATAGACCAACCGTATTCTTTGAAATTATCGAACGACATGGCGCACAAGGCTTCGGTGAAGGTAACTTTAAAGCTTTATTTGTAGCACTCGAACAAGAACAAGCAAGACGAGGCAATTTATAAAGGCAATAGGGAACAGCTATTAACAGTTACCAGTTACCAGTTACCAGTTACCAATCAACTAAATGTGCAGAGGCGCACAGGAGAGGTCTATACACTATCAACTATCAACTGTTAAATACTCTCTCTTCCTTGGCGCTCTTTGCGTCTTGGCGGTTATTTAAAAAGGGGGAAAAGCATGAGTTACTACTACAAATTGGGCAACATTCCACCCAAAAGACACACCCAATTTAGACAAGCAAACGGTTCTTTGTATCACGAAGAACTAATGGGAATTCATGGCTTCTCAGGAATTCAATCCCTGCTTTATCATTTGCATCCCCCTACTAAAATAGCCAAGATATTATTTGAGAAAAAGATAGAAATTGCATATATAGAACAAGGTGGTTTACGCCCTCATCATATACCTACAGCTAGTGTAGTTGAAGGAGGGGATGCGATCGCATCGCGTCTCCCCCTCATGGCTAACTCTGATGTCTGTATCTATATTGCGCGACCTACCGAACCAATGCAATATTGGTATCGTTTTGCTCAAGGAGATGAAATTATTTTCATCCACGACGGTACGGGTATATTAGAAAGTCAGTATGGAATTATCCGTTATCACCCTGGAGATTATTTAGTAATTCCGACAGGAGTAGTGTGGCGCATTCTTCCTGATACAAACGTAGCGCAAAGAATGCTAGTAATTGAATCCTACGGACATATAGAACCACCACAACGCTACATCAATCGTTACGGTCAATTTTTAGAGCATTCTCCCTATAACGAAAGAGACATTCGCCCACCAGAAGAATTAATTACCTACGATCAAACAGGTGAATTTGAGGTGCGGGTTAAAGCAAGAAATCACATTACCAGTTTTCTTTATCGCCACCATCCATTAGATGTTGTAGGGTGGGATGGTCATCTTTGGCCTTTCGCCTTTAACATAGCAGATTTTGAACCGATAACAGGACGAATTCATCAACCCCCACCTGTGCATCAAACTTTTAATGCTCCAGGGTTTGTTATTTGTTCTTTTGTCCCACGATTATTAGATTATCATCCTGCGGGAATTCCTTCACCATATAACCATTCCAATGTTGATTCTGATGAGATGATTTATTACGTTGAAGGTAATTTTATCTCACGTAAAGGGATAGAGCGATCGTCAATAACAGTTCATCCTAGCGGTATTCCTCATGGCCCCCACCCTGGAATGTATGAGGGGTCAGTTGGTAAGGAAAAAACTGATGAGTTGGCTGTGATGGTTGATACTTTCCATCCCTTGAAATTGACGCAAAATGCTGTTTCTTTGGAGGACAAAGATTATGTATATAGTTGGCTTGCTTAGGTTATTTATTTTGAATTAAACCGCAGATAAACGCAGATGATTTATAAAATTTACTCTTGTTGTGTAAAAGTTGATTTTAATTATTAACTCTTCACCCCTCACTTTATTTAATATCGGAGCAGTGTTATGTCTCAAGTTATATCAGTAACTCCCCATGTCACTATTTCTGACCGCATTTCAAAACGTTTGCAGCAAGGCGAATTAACTCAAAAGCAAGTAGTAGAATTTCAAGAGTTTTTGGGTGAAGTTGAAAATAAATTCTTTCAGCACCCAGTTATTACTAACAATGTTTATACCCGTTGGTTTAGTCAAGGTACTGCTACTGATGAAGAATTACGGCACTTTATCAAGCAATTTTCAGTATTCTCTAATCAGTTTTTATTAGCTGCTTTAGCCAAAACTATTAATGCCTCCACCTTACAACAGTCGCGTGCTAGTAGAGAAATTTTGCTCAATGAATTAGGGGTAATTTATCGCAAAATTGGGCAAAAAATAGGTGGTAATGCTGCCCAAACAGAGGATGAAAAAGATTTAGAAGGCGATCCAGAATTAGTGAGTATTGAAGGTACTGTAGATGGTGGAATTTGTCGTTTCAAAGCGGCTCATTTTGAATGGTTGATTGGAGTTGCAGAAGGATTGGGACTAAGTTATGCAGATATAGGTAAGCGCAAACATGGTCGTCCAACTACATTGCACTTCTGCGATGAGTTAATTCGCCTTTATGGTAGCGACGATCCTGTAATTGCTGAAGGTGCTAGTTTTGCGGTGGAAAATTGGGCTGCTGCTGGCTTTTGGCAAGAATTAGAAGAAGGTTTGCTAAGAATAAAACAGTCAAGACATCCGCAACTACGATTAGCTTTCTTTACTTGGCATAATCGCGTTGAGGGACAACACGCGGGACATACTTTAGAAGAATTAGAAGAGGTTTATTTCCATGCAGACTTTGACCGCGATAAGTTTATGCAAGGAGGGGAGGAAATATTAGATGCGATCGCAGTTTTCTGGAATGGACTTAATAGCGATCGCCTTAATTATATAAACATTTGAAGCTGAAAGACAAAACGAGAAAAGATTACTCTTTGATCAGTTGAAAGTGCAGGGTTGAACAGTGCTAATTAGTTCCTTCACTAGGACATGACTTACATATAAATCATCCTTGATCTTGGGGCGGGTTTATGTATATCAATGGTTTGGAAAAACAAATTTTGGGTGCAACCCGCCCAAACATCGCCTAATTTTACTGTTGTCTTGCGTAAGTCCTGTTCACAATACTCGCATCTGTATCTCTACATAATATTTAACTCCACAAATCACTCTTGTTCAGTCTGATCCAGGACAGTGTTAAATTGCTGACTACTAGGGATTTTTGATGCTTCTAGCTTTTGGCGAATTGCTGCTTGAACTTTTTCATCAAAATCAGGATCGTTGGGACTTGCAATAATCCTGCGAGGACGTTGATTCATTCTGTCTAAATATGCTTGAAAAGCAGCTTGATCTCGGCGATGCTTGAGAAAATACTGCTTCAACTCAGTATCAGACATGGCATCGTAATTAATTCGGCTCATCAGATAACTCTCCATTGGGTAAAATTAAAAATTCAAGTTCTTCTTCATACCCAGCTAGGACATATACATTACCAGTTCGGTTATCAACGCAAATTAGGTGTATGGGCTGAAGCATGATATAGGTAAGTTGATAGCTAATACGATACAGACTTGCTAGTTGAGCAGCAGTTGGCATTTTAATAAGTTCTCATCTATCTATTCGCGGTGTTCTTCACAGAGATACTGTCTCCTACAAAATCAATAATATTACCCAAAATAAATAAGCTTTTATCATTGTTATACCATTTTTCTTTTCTGGGACTACGCGATCGCACTCATCCTTTAGTCAAAGCCGCCGCATGATGAGCAAAATGATCGCTCATAAATGATGCAATAAAGTAATAGCTGTGATCGTAACCAGGTTGTTTACGCAAAGTAATAGGATGATTTACCTCTGCACAAACTTGAGCGAAAACATCAGGTTGCAATTGTTCGCCGAGAAATTGATCCGCATCTCCTTGATCAATCAAAATTGGTAATCGCTCTTGAGCAGATTTAACTAAATGAATCGGATCGTAAGCTAACCAATCAGATTGATTTTCACCTAAATAATTCTGAAACGCTTTTTGTCCCCAAGGAACTTGGCAAGGATTAACAATTGGCGCAAAAGCAGAGACACTTTTAAACATACCTGGATTTTTCAGTGCGATCGCACAAGCACCATATCCACCCATTGAATGCCCAAAAATTCCCTGAACTCCTGGCACTACAGAAAAATTTGCAGAGATTACTTCAGGTAACTCTGAAACTACATAATCATACATTCGATAATGCTTTGCCCAAGGTATCTGTGTTGCATTGAGATAAAATCCTGCACCAGTGCCTAAATCCCAACTATCCTCTTCACCAGGAAGATTACAACCGCGTGGACTGGTATCAGGCGCAACCACAATTAAACCGTACTGAGCCGCAAATTGTTGTGAACCTGCCTTATTGATGAAATTTTGTTCTGTGCAAGTTAAGCCACTTAACCAATAAAGAGTTGGACAAGGTTGCATTTCAGCTTGAGGTGGCAGATATACGCCGAAGTTCATCTCACAGTTAAGTACGGTGGAATAATGACGATAAACAAATTGCCAGCCACCAAAACTCCGGTTGCGGCTCACTAACGTCAGGTTTGTAGGGACAGCTTGGGTCATAAACAATACTCAATCATAACTGGGGCATTTATAACGCCCCGTCCAAAGGCTAAATAAATCATTGAATTAATTTAACAATTAACCATTAAAGTCACGTTGCTCTTTATGCTGACTCCCGATCCGAATATTTGCAAGTACAAATTGACCATAGCCAAGAGAACTATTTATACGTGATTCATATCCCACTTCTTCAATCAAGGCAGTTACCTGAACAAGAATAGTAGGCTTTTCTTTTGTCATAACCCATAATTGCTCTAATACTTCCTGTTCAGAATACAAGTTTTTATCACATCTAACCCTTCTAAAATTTGTGTTTGGTTTTGACAAATATTCTGGTACATAAGTTAATCCTGCTTCGTATAGAACAGCTTGAACATAATTTCTAGGATCAAGTTTAATTTGATTTTCTTTCTGCTCATACTCCTTATATTCCATATCCCGATTCATTTCTCTCAAGCGTTCTTCTAGACCTGGATGTAATACTGTTTTTTGTTCTTTTGAAATGAAACCAACATAAGCTGTAATAGATATAGGACTATGGAAGCTACCAGATGCTTGATTTAGAATGTGCATATTTTACGGATAAACAATAACAGTCATGTGACATTGAAAGTCAAGAAACAAAGATTAAATCGTACTGTAGGATACCATTTTAATATGGTCAAAAAAAATATTTAAGTGTAATATTATGATAATTTCCAAAGATAGAAAGTCAAGCTACTTTTGCTGCATTTCTTGAATGAAATCTCCAATCGGGCGAGTTTGACCGCGCTCTAGTTCCTCGAAACCTTGCTGAATACCTGCAATCGTTTCTAACTGTTCGATCAATTGGCGCACTTTTGCAGGATCAATTTTTCCAGAATCGAGAAAGGTAATGAGAACTTGGGTGCGTTCGCGAAGCGACTCCGAAGGAGTATCGCTCACATCCTGCGGTAGATCGGTGAGTTCAATTTGCCCATTTTCATAAATACCTGCAATGGTTTTCAGCATAGGTGACTATATGGATTGACAGTTGTTTCAATTCTACTGATTTTTACCGATCCTATATGCTGCTTTGTTTCTAAGACGGCGATACTCCTTTGGAGTTGGTTTGCGATCGCACTAACTACCGAATAACCCTCTATTGTTTTAAGGGTAACGCGGAAGATTACTTCTAGTATTTAGGTATTGTGTTGTGCTATTTGAGAGAGCTTTGATCTTAAATATTGAACATCTCCAGGTGGCGCTATCAATGTACTTTCTGCATTTTTGACTCTGATAAAATGTTCTTGTAAAGCTGACTGTCGCACAGATTCATGCTCCTGCCCTAATTGTTCTAAAGCAAAGTCTAGTAACTCCTCATTGGTAAGTTGCTGCAACGGGTTTCTAATATTCTCAGACATATCTTCTATCTCCATTAGGATCGATGTAAATAATCATCCGTTGGTTGGGAAATTCTCTAGGCTGGATAACAATACATAATTCTCTATTCGGTAGCAAATCCACTAGCCGAATGTAACACCTCAATTGTGCAGTTAACTCGCGGGCAATTAAATATAATTCTCTCAGTTGGTCTGGAGTTGGCTCCATGTTGATGTTGTTGAGCTTACAAACTTACTATACTGCGGTTTTATAACTCCTTACCTCTTATCTTAATTCCAGGCGATCGCTCTTGTTGATTAAAATAGTGCTTAATAGTCCAATAACAGGATGAATTCTAATGACTGACTTATTGACTCGTATTACCCAAACTCCAGGTCAATGTGGCGGTCGCCCTTGTATTCGAGGGATGAGAATTCGAGTAAGCGACATTCTAGAAATGCTTGCTGAAAACGTCAGTGTGGCTGAAATTTTGAATGATTTCCCCGATCTAGAATCTGAAGATATCAGTGCGTGTTTACTGTTTGCTGCAAAACGCACTGATTTTCCTCGGCTGACAGCATGAAGATTTGGATTGATGCTCAGTTACCACCGACGCTGGCTAATTGGCTAGTAGATACTTTTGGTTTAGATGCTTCGTCACTGCGGGATATTGGACTACGAGACGCTCAGGATTTTGAGATTTTTCAGGCAGCAAGAACAGCTAATGCTGTAATCATAACCAAAGATAGTGACTTTGTTGATTTGGTTTGTCGCTTAGGAATACCGCCGCAAATTTTATGGTTGACTTGTGGTAATGTTACGAATCGCAACTTGCAAAAACTCCTCACAATTACTTTGCCTGATGCGTTAGAAAGATTACGGCAGGGTGAGATGATTGTGGAAATTAGCGATAGCCCATGAGCGATCGCATTTATCACTCCATCCCAAATGCTTTGGCTTAGGCGCAGCGAAGCCTGCCGAAGGCTTCGCACATAACTCAATCGAAGTTAAGCACAAACTTTTTTCACGCTGGGAAGTTGATTAACTTCATTCCACCAAATATTTATGTCAGGAGTATCAGCAGTAATTGCCTCAAACTCTGGTGTATTGGAGAGGTAGATAAAAATTGGAATTAAATAAAAATCTGCAATAGTCAATTGGCTACCTAGCAGATATGGAGTACCAATTGTCAGCGATTCAATTGCTTCTAAGGCTGCTTTTCCAGGTGCAACAGCATTTTTCACTGCATCCTCATCTGTTTTTCCGCCCTGGTTTGGCACAATTAAACGCTGGATTACAATTGTTCTGATAGCATTTGGATAGAAATAGCTATCAATAATCGCCATGATTTGCCGCATCCGTGCTTTGGATAACGGATCGGACGGGCTAAACTTGTTATTGGCTACTACACTATCGAGATATTCGGTAATCGCAGCCGTTTCATAAATAAATTCCCCATCTGCTTCCAGAGTTGGGACTTTACCAAAGGGATTTTTAGCTAGGTATTCGGCTGAATTATTTTCACCATTGAGAATACCAACTTCTTTAAGGTTATAGTCTGTACCTGCTTCCTCAAGCAACAACCGCACAGTACGAACATAAGTACTGATAGGAGTGCCGTGAATAGTAATATTCGTCATTATCTGTTAATTTCCAATACTATTGGGCAACAGTGACAAGAATACTTCGTTAGTAATGCGATCGCACTACTCTAGTAGGGGGAAAACTGACGAATACTCTATTTTAGTTAGACAAAATTCAAAACTTGAAGTGCCATTGTGAATAATTAACGCCAGAAAAAGCAGTTTAGCCAGACACCAACGAAGTTTTATACTTCATCAGATTCCTGATCTCCAATAGTTTGTTGTGCAGCGTGTCGGATGTGGAGAATGCGAACTGTAGCCACTTCATTACTCTCAATAATAGTAAAAAGAATACGATATGAATTACGACCTCTACCGTAAATAAGTTGGCGAATTTCTTGACTGAAATACTTGTTTTCTCTTGCTAAAGGGCAACGCTTAGGCATTTCCGACAAAGACTCTATTGCCTTCAACAACCCTTCATACCACTGTCTTGCTTGCAAGGGGCGAGGTAATTCTGGACAGAAGAAGGAATGCACTATCTCCCTCTGCTTATGCCACACTAGAAATCTCAATGCGATAACTCATAAATCAATTGGCAGGTTGTACTTGCGACGTTGTTCTTCAGCAAAATCCTGAAATGAACGGAAACTGCCTGCTTCATCTCACCACCAAACTCCGTTGTGGTGGGAGTCCCAAGAGTGGAAGAGAGATAGACATATAAACTTTTTTTTGCTGTTACCCCTGTCTGTGTTGGTGATCCTAGCAAACCAACTGTTATTTAACAATTTTAGGACTTACGCAAATCCCCCTTTTTAAGGGAGATTTAGGGGGATCTGCAACGACTGAAACGTTGATTTTAGCGTTAATGATGCGTAAGTCCTGAATTTCTTTTTAAGGTGTGACTGTCAGCATAACTTTGTCAAAAGACCAAAATTATACTTTAAGCCACACTAACGATCAAAATTCCAGATCTAACTTTCTTGATGACGTTTACTTATATAAGTACAGATACCTCTTTGCGACGACTTAATAAAATCACATACCTCACTCACCAGTGGCGAGTCAAATTCCTCCTCTAACCTTGCTACGGCTTTTGGTAAAGTCAACTTAGACTGATATAAAACTTTAAAAGCTCGTTTAAGTGTTAATCGCTCCTCAGAACTTAATCCGGCGCGTTGCATTCCCACAACATTAAGACCCATAATTTTATTGAGGCTAACGCTGCGAGTTGTACAAAATGGCAGGACATCTTTATGTACTGCACATCCTCCCGACAGCATGGCAAGTCTACCGACGCGAGTAAACTGATGTATCAAGCAGTTACCACTTATAAAAGCTTGATCTCCTACTTGAACATATCCAGCTAGTAGTGCGCCATTAGCAATAATTACTCTATTACCTACCTGGACATTATGTGCCAAATGGCTAAAAGCCATCAGTAAGCAATTATTACCCACACTTGTAACTGTGCCTACCTTAGTACCGCGATGAATGGTAACTCCTTCTCGGATTACACAATTTTCCCCAATTTTGACAAAGCTTTGTTCATCTTTATATGCTAAATCCTGTGGTAAGTCTCCTAGCACAGCGCCTGAATGAACCCGACAACCTTTCCCTAATGATGTGTAAGGCAGAATAGTAACGTGGGAGTTAATTACACAACCGTCTCCAATCTCGACATTGTTATCAATGTAGGAAAAAGCACCAATTGTCACGTCTTTGCCTAGTTTGACACCATCTGCAATCACGGCAGTCGGGTGTATATTCATTTAAAATCCTCCCCTGGCGATATATTACTCAAAATTATAAAAATTCTTTCTTAAGATAGGCGCTAATTACAAGCTATTCTTCAGTATTTATCAGACTCGGAACTACCTAAAACTAGATTAGAGCTAACTAGATTTTCAGTAGTGTATGTAGTTAGTTATTGCTCAATCAAGACAATAAATTAACAAAATACTCAAGCAATTTTTTGTAGAACGACTATAAATCAATTTTTTTTAGTAAATAGTTTTGTAAGCCTAGTAAGCAAGAAAAATATATACCACTAAGGGTGTAACATTTTTGCATAATCTCAAGTTTTTCTGTCCCTTCAGTGATAAGATCATCAAAATTTATTTTACAGCTATAGACGGATCTATAACTCATCGAAACTCGATACTGTTAAGAAAGTTCAAAGGAGAAACAACCATGAAACTTTCTAACGTATCTAAGGTTTTTGCAGCTAGTGTACTTGCAGCTAGTGTATCCATGTTAAGTGTAAATCAACCTGCATCTGCTCAAACTGATGCTGGTACTTCTGGCGGTTATGGTACCAACTATAATACTCAAACTCAAACTGGCGATCGCGACTTTGATTGGGGCTGGCTAGGTTTACTAGGTTTAGCAGGTTTAGCAGGTTTGGCTAAGAAGAAAGAACAACCTGTTACATACCGTGAACCTGAAGTTACTTCAACTTACAGACGTTAAAGCAAGTTTTGATTGGCTACGTTTTAAGGGAATATAATTTTTAAAACTTCAGGATAAAGCTTTTTTTACTGGTGGGCATATAATGTCCACCAGTTGTTTTGTAAGTAATAAAAAATTTTCCCCCCAAAGCTACAGCATTTGGGACAAAATTAAACCAAGTAACTAAAGCAAGACAGCAAGCTAATAAAGTGCGAAAGAAGATGCGACAAGACATGAGTAATCAAAGTAGAGATTGCTTAACATTAGTTTACAATCTGACCATTGCTATTTTTGCTGCGGTAAAAGCGATCGCCAACCTTGATCAAAAGATGCTTGAACACCCAGATAGTAAAACCCCGCCCCGTTAATGGGGAGGGATTTAGCAAACATTATGGGTAATTCAATGCCGAAATCGCCTTAATTAGGTTATTTTTTTGATTGGTAGTAAATTTTACTACCTGTATCTGATACGAAGTGGCAAGTTTTGAAGGAATGCCAAAATGCTTGGAAGATTGACTTATCCGATTTGCGGTAGTAATCTCCTAAAATTGGTTTAATTGCCTCAGTTGCAGTCTTGAGATGATAGTGAGGCATATTTAGGAAAATGTGATGAGCGACATGAGTGCCGATATTGTGGTGGATATTATTGATCAACCCGTAATCGTGATCAATTGTAGATAAGGCACCTTTAAGGAAATACCAGTCTTTACCACGATACCAAGGAATTTCTGGATCGCTATGATGTAGGAATGTTACTAAGTCTAACCACACTACAAAAACAACGTAGGGTACTAAATAGTTTTTCAATAACCACAGAAAGCCCCATTGGTAAGTGAGAAACCCAAGTAAACCTACCATTGAAATCCACCAGATAGTACTGGTGATGATATCCCCTTTTTCTGAGGGGCGGAACAAAGGGCTAGTGGGATTAAAATGAGATCCAGCTTCTCTACCAGGAGAGCGTTTAAACAGATAAAGAGGATAAACAAACAGTAAGGCTATACCGAAGCGGAGGAACTTTTCCCACCAAGCCATTTGGTTATATTTGCTTTCTGTGACGGGATACCAGCTTTCATCGGTATCAATATTACCTGTATTGTTGTGGTGGGTTCTGTGGCTAATGCGCCAACCGTGAAAAGGAACGAGTATGGGTGTATGGGACAAATGCCCAATTAAATTATTCAGCCATTTCTTTTTGGAAAATGAGCCATGTCCGCAGTCGTGTCCTACTACAAATAATGCCCAAAACATGGTTCCCTGCATCAGCCAAAAAATTGGCCAGAAGTACCAAGAGTCTAAGTAGTTGGCGATCGCATACAGGATACCAATAATTGAGACATCCAGAAAGAAGTATGATAGCGATTTCCAGGTAGATGGTTCAAAGCAATATGCAGGAATTGCTGCTTTGACTTGTTGAAGGGTAAAGGGTGGTTCTAAGGATTCTGTTGAATCTGTAACCTTAAGAAGTTGAGATTGCACTAAATTTGGGGTTTGACCTGAGAGTAGACCAATTGCATTATTCTATAGCTACGCGATATATGCAATAACAAACACAATGGCTAATTAGTCAAGAGTATATGTGCGGGGATCGTTATAAACAGATGCAGAGTTTCTACTGGTGAAGTTTGAATATGTGATCTGCTAAAGCTTTGATTACACCTACACCAGTTAGTCGCAACCTTCGTGATTTTAGTTTAAAATATCAGATTGATTCAGGCGATCGCTTTTTTTCAGTAATTTTTAAGATTTTTAAATAGGTAAAAATATAGAGGTAAATTAACCAGATTAACCCACTATTTCTTATACATTTCTCTCGCTGCTTGTTCGGCATTATTAAATTGTTTTAGCATTTTCAAAAGTACTTTTTCATCTAGCAGTTTTTTCCTGATAATAATTTAGGGTAAGTTCTGTACATCATTAGTATTCTCTTCGGTAATATTTAAAAGTGTCATCATAAATACCAAAGGCTCCAACAGAGCGATCGCACGTCGCCATTACCCTATTGTGTAAGAGGTCAAGATGGTACAGACACCCACCAGTTTAGAAAACCAAACCTTATTGATTTTGCCCAAATCAATTGGGCTGTTCGTTACCCAGGAACAGTTTGCTGCTTTAGCCGCAGCCAACGGAGATTTGAGACTAGAAAGAACCGCAAACGGAGAGTTAATTGTGAATCCACCAACAGGCTGGGAAACTGGCAGACGCAATAGCAGTATTTCTGGAGAGTTATATTTGTGGTGGCGTAATGCGGGGGAACCTGGTGAAGTGTTTGACTCCTCCACTGGCTTCATTTTACCTAATGGTGCAACTCGCTCTCCCGATGCTTCTTGGGTGAGTAGAGAACGTTGGCAGGCGCTTACTCCCGAACAAAAAGGAACGTTTGCTAATATCTGCCCCGATTTTGTAGTTGAATTACGCTCTAGTTCAGATACTCTTAAGTCTGGGCAAGATAAAATGAGGGAGTACATCGACAATGGCGCTCTGCTTGGCTGGTTAATCGATCCGCAGCACCGACGGGTGCAGATTTATCGACCAGGTAAAGATGTGGAAGTGTTAGAGCATCCGGCTGAGTTGTCGGGTGAAACCATATTACCAGGTTTTGTGTTGAATTTGCGACGGGTGTGGGAATAATTGCGAGGCGGGGTTCCTCGTCTATCTTGTTCCCAGGTTCAACCTGGGAACGAGGGGAAGTTTGAGAATTGATAATTAAGTTAAAATCGCTCCACCCATTAATTTTTGATAACGATACTCTAACTCAGCTTGCAACAAGGGCAATTTTTCTAAATCTCCCTCCCTAAGAATAATTTTTTCTGCTGCATCTCTGGCTATTTCTAACACTTCTTGATCTTCCACTAAACTAGCTAGAGCAAAATCCGCTAACCCAGATTGACGAGTACCCAAAACTTCACCAGGGCCACGCAACCGCATATCCATTTCAGCAATAAAAAAGCCATCCTGCGATTGTTCCAAGACATTCAGACGTTGACGTGCATCTAGAGTTGTGCTGCTACTCATTAATAAACAGTAAGAACGGTGAGAACCACGACCGACACGCCCTCGTAACTGGTGCAATTGAGATAAACCAAAACGTTCCGCATTTTCAATCATCATTACTGTTGCATTGGGTACGTCTACACCAACTTCAATAACAGTAGTAGAAACAATAATTTGAATTTTGTTATCGCGAAAAGCATTAATTACTTCATCTTTCTCAGCAGAACTCATCCGACCATGCAAAAGTCCTACTTGAAATTCAGGGAAGATACTTTCTGATAAATGTTGATGTTCATCAACTGCGGATCTTAAATCTAACTTCTCGGATTCTTCAATTAATGGTAAAACAACATAAGCTTGTCTTCCTTGTGCTATTTCACGCCGAATTAATTCATAAGCTTGGGTGCGTTCTTTCCCGGTAAGCGCCGTTGTTTGAATTGCTTGTCTTCCTGGTGGTAATTCATCAATCTGACTAACATCTAAATCTCCATGCAAAGTTAGTGCTAGTGTGCGCGGAATTGGTGTCGCAGTCATGGTTAATACATGAGGTTGTTCACCTTTAGAAAGTAAACGCGCCCGTTGATGCACTCCAAAGCGATGCTGTTCATCAATTACTACTAAACCTAGTTTGTGAAAGTTTACTGGGTCTTGAATTAAAGCGTGAGTACCTACCAGTAGGGGTAATTCACCTGTTTCTAGTTGGGCATGAATTTTGCGGCGTTTAGCTGTTTTAGTAGATCCTGTTAACAGTTCTACGGGCAAATGTAGGAGATTAAACCAACTTACTAACTTGCGATAATGTTGTTCTGCAAGTACTTCAGTAGGAGCCATTAATGCTCCTTGATAACCAGATTGAATTGCTGCTAAAATAGCAATTACTGCAACTACTGTTTTACCAGAACCGACATCACCTTGTACTAAGCGATTCATCGGTGTTGGTTTTTGCAAGTCGTTGAGGATATCGTTTATTACTCGTTGTTGAGCGTTGGTTAGTTGGAAAGGAAGAATTTGTTCAAACTCTTCAATAAGTTTGCCAGCAGGAAGTAGAATGGCACTGTTTTGAACTTGGCGTAAAGCCTGACGACGCTGTAGGAAACCTAATTGTAAGTAGAAAAACTCGTCAAAAACTAAGCGACGACGGGCTGCTTCTTTTGCAGCACTATCAGTAGGAAAATGGATATTTGCGATCGCATCCTTTAAACCAACTAACCCATATTGGTTGCGGATCACCGATGGTAAGGGGTCTTTAAGCTGCGCTACGGCTGGTAAAACCGCCGTCACAGCTTGTCGTACCATATCAGCAGGTACTCCCTCCGTAAGCGGATAAACTGGCACTACGCGACCAATATTTAGTGAGTCAATAGTATCTTCTGGATGCGCTAAAATTTCTATTTCGGGATTATCTAAAGTTAAACCATACTTATTCTTTTTAACTAAACCAGATGCAGCAACAATCGAACCTGATTCATAGCGTCTTTTTAAAGCTTCTTGCCAACCACGATTACTATAACGGCTGCCAGCAAAAAACCTACTCAGCTTAATTTTACCGCTTTGATCTGTAATTACTAACTCTAAAATAGTTAGTTTATTATTTTTCTGGGTAGTAAAGCAGTTACAACTTTTGATTTTGCCAACAAGTGTAACAGTTTCACCCGCTTCTAGTTCAGCAATATTTACCTGACGTGCATAATCAATATGGTCGCGTGGGTAATAAAAAAGTAGATCACGAACAGTATATAAATTTAACTTTGTTAGATACCCACCCTTTCTTACCCCAATTTCTGCCACGTTTGCTAGTGCTTGGTCAAGGCTAAGGTTAGAGGAATATCCACTGTTTGCTTCTGAATTGGTTTTTACTACTGGAGTTGTAGGAGGCTGTTTAACCTGAGTTTTTGATTGTTCGTGATAAATTTTCCCCTCTGCTCCCCTGCTCCTCTGCCCCTCTGCCCCTTGGCTTCCCTGCTCGATTTGCTGGATAAATTGACTAGCTTCTGCTACTAAATGTTGTCTCTCTAAAAGTGTTAGTTGAGGATAACGTGCAAATTGACTAGCCATTTCTTGCCATCGGCGGCGTTCCAAAGCAGTTATTACTGTTGGTGTTTGACCGAAGGTGAGACAGAGAAACTCACTAAAGCGATATTGTTTGCCTACTAAATCAGTAAAGCCATATTCAGCTTCCACTGATAAAGCTTTTTGTAATCGCACCCAGTCTGGTGATTGTGTCATAAGGAGGGAGGAGGGAGGAGAGAGGGGAGAGGAGGGAGGAGAAGTTTTTATTGTTTGTTGTCGGTAAAGTTTATGGTTGTTAAGAGTGCATAAATCAAATCTTGGTATTTCATCTGCGTAATCTGCGTTTATCTGCTCACATCTGCGATAAAAAAAGATTGTAATTGAGAGCTATAGGTTTAATATCCGAAATGCGATCGCAATCGCTATCCAAAGCAACTAGCCTGTGGCTACACGAGATTTACATAGATGGAATAACTAATTTACAGGAAGAAGTCTAATCATTTAAACTGCTGAATTTTTACTTTTAATACAGGTTTATTCTTCAAACCAACTGCTACGCCATGCTGCTTCAGCTTCAGCAATAGTGCGTTCTCGCTGTTTTTTGTGATACTCACGCCTAATTGTGCTTAAGCGGGATGCAAGCTGGCGAATTTGGTTACGATTAGCCATAACTGAGGTATCAGCAAACTCAATTTCAGATAAGCGCAAGCGAATGGCAAGGATTTGTGTGATTTTCGCGCTTTCTGGTTCTTGGGGATTTTCTGTTTCCATCACCAAGTTTAAAAGATTAGGTTGCCCAAGCACATTTTCACCAGATGCCCCAGCTTGGGCTGCAACTTCTAGAACTTCTTCCGGTAGCTGACTTGGTAATATTCCAGATTGTTGTAATAGGCGATTGCTGTTACGCGAGAGTTGCTGGAGGGTTTGCGCGATCGCTTCTTCTAATTTTTCGATTTTATTTCCTAGTTCTTCTGGATTCTTGATTGTGCTGGGATTAATAGTGCTGGCGATCGCATTTGTAGCATCACTCTGACTTTCCTGCCCTCCTGATGTATTTTCTACAAGTAAACGCAATTGTGTTTGAGCTTGTTCTGCCATTTCCCTGAGTGATTTCTGAAGTTGTTGCCGTCCTGAAAACGGCAAACGCACAAATGCGTCAGGATATCCCTGTGTACAAATATGATAACTAGCTAAAATTAGTTGCTGCCGTACTGCTTGCCCCAAAGATTGCAAATAGCTGGAGTAGCTACTGTAAAATTCTGCATGAAGAGTTGCTACAACTTCCCCTAGCATTACCAAGTCTTTCTCAATTCGCTCCAGTGTTCCTGCCATAACCATTAGTATACAAATGTACTACCATACTTTAAAATAGCGGTAAAAAAAAGACAGGTCTCCCCGTTGAGTAGACCTGTCTTCTAGCAGACACTCCAGACAGTGCCTTGAATCAGTAGACCAATGACCAAAAGTAGAAAATACCCCCTATTAATCCCCCCGAAGTTCGGGGGAAAACTAGCTCCCTCCCCTTGATAAGGGGAGGGTTGGGGTGGGGTCAGAGATATTTATGCTCATTGGTCTAGCAACTTACTTATTACTGATTAGCACCCATTTGAGCCGCTACTTCTTCAGCAAAGTTGCTTTCTTGCTTTTCAATGCCTTCACCGAGTACAAAACGGACAAAGCGACGCACCTGAATATTTTCACCGAGTTGAGCAATAGTTTGTTTAACTAACTCTTCTACAGTGATATTTTGATCCTTGATGTAAGGCTGATCCATCAAACTCATTTCTTTCAGGCGTTTCTCAATCCGACCCTGAACGATCTTTTCTTTGATGTTATCGGGCTTATTAGCAAGGTCGTCTTTACCCATTTCAATGTCTTTTTCCTTCTGGATCAAATCCGCAGGAATCTCATCTACCTTGACATACTCAACATTGGGGCAAGCGGCAATTTGCATTGCCAGACTCCGCACTAAAGATTGGAAGGCTTCGTTACGAGCCACAAAATCAGTTTCGCAGTTGACTTCTACTAAGACACCTACTCGACCGCCTGTGTGGATATAACTGCCCACCAAACCTTCTGCGGCTACACGATCGCTTTTCTTCCCAGCCCCAGTAATGCCTTTTTGCCGCAACCATTCCATAGCTTTAGCAATGTCACCCTCAGTTTCTTTGAGAGCTTTTTTGCAGTCCATCATGCCTGCACCTGTTTTGTCGCGCAGTTCCTTGACAACCTTTGCCGATATTTCCGCCATTTGCCTCTTTCCTGTTGTTCCTACTAAATAATTGATGCCTACAACATTAAATTATTCTTCGGTTTCTTCGTCTTCTACTGGATAATCGCCAGTGAGTTCTTCGTACTCTGCGTCTTCGTCAGAACCTTCGTAATCTTCGTCTTCGTATTCTGCTTCTAACTCACCATGACGACCTTCATAGATCGCATCAGCCAATCTCCCAATTATGAGCTTGATTGAACGGATAGCGTCGTCGTTGGCTGGGACAGGAATATCAACTACATCTGGGTCGCAGTTAGTATCCAGCAGAGACACGATGGGAAGTGATAATTTCTGGCATTCTAGAACTGCGTTGTATTCCCGCTTCTGGTCTACAATCAACACGATGTCGGGTACTTTACGCATATTTTTGATACCGCCCAAGTACTTCTGAAGCTTTGCCATTTCCCGACGTAGAACTGATGCTTCTTTTTTAGGCAACAAATCAAGTGCGCCAGTTTCTTCACGGCGTTCTAGATCTTTTAAGCGTTCTACCCGTGTTTTAATCGTAGTCCAGTTAGTGAGCATTCCACCCAACCAACGTTGGTTGATATAGGCAGCACCACAACGGGAAGCTTCTTGAGCGATAATTCCGGCAGCTTGGCGCTTTGTACCAACGAACAAGAACTTTTTGCCCTGTTCAGCAGCAGTACGCATATAACTATAAGCTTCTTCCATCAACTGGGCAGTCTGCACCAAGTCGATAATATGTACACCATTACGAGAGGTGTAGATGTAAGGAGCCATTTTAGGGTTCCATCGGCGGGTCTGATGCCCAAAGTGAACCCCTGACTCCATCATTTGAGCCAAAGAAACAACAGCCATTATATTTCTCCTTTCGGGTTAATCCTCCATCCAGGCGCATTTCAAAAAGTTGAAACACCCGAAAATCTGGATGTGCGAATTTAGACAACATTATTAAGCTAACACAATTAGGTGCGATAGAGATCCCCCTAAATCCCCCTTACAAAGGGGGACTTTGAATTCCCCTCTTTTTAAGCTCTGCTAGGGGGGATCTAGTTACGCTACGAAGAGCGCACCCTACAGGACTTTTCACGGATTTTGTATGACACGCCCAAAGAAATTAGCGATCGCTCAAAATTCCTTTAACAATTTTAATTACCTCTTCAGGAAGATGCGCGTTAATAATATTATCTTTTGATAAGCTAGAAAAAAATATCTGACTTTCCTCACTATCATTTAACAAAATAACTTTTTTGTTTGCCTTAATAGCTAAAGCAACTTCTGAAGCAGTACCAGCACCCATCCCACAAGCAATAATCACATTACTGCTAAGAACGTTTATATTATTGCGGGCATTGCCCATGTCAGTGATGATGGGAATATCTACAGCATCAGAGATGTTGTTAGTGTTGTCACTAGGCAAAATGCCAATTGTCAGACCATTTGCAGCTTTTGCACCCTTACTTGCTGCATCCATCACACCAACATTTCTACCGCCAGTCAGCAAAACCCATCCTTGTTGGGCAATCATTTCACCAAGTTTATAGGCATTTTGTCTGTCAATTTCTGATGCTCCAGCGCCAGCCCCCATTACCCCGATAATTATTTTTTTCACTGTAGTTTGTAGCAATAATTGCTAATACTCAAACCAAAATTCCTGAAATCATGCCAGCTAGTAAAATAAACCCAATCCAAACGTTTTGGCGGAAAATTTCTCCGTAGGTAGCATTAGGAATATTTGGTTGGCGTAGCCGTAAATATTCCCAACCCCATAACGAAGTAGCAATAACTAAAGAAAGCCAGAATGCTAGATGCAATTGCATAACTACGCCTAGCCAAGCTAATAATCCAACTGTACCAGCAAAGAATATACCAATTGCTTCAACAACGTAATCACCAAAAAATAAGGCGCTAGAGTTGATACCAATTTGGCGATCGTCTTCTCGGTCTGACATGGCATAAACTGTATCAAATCCTAATGTCCAAAGTACCGTTGCTGCCCATAATATCCAAGTGGGTAATTCTAACTTAGCTGTCACCGCAGTCCAGCTAATTAATACTGCAAAACCCCAAGCAATAGATAATATTAACTGAGGAACTGGAAACACTCGCTTGGCTGTAGGATAGAAAACAATTACCGGAACTGCTGCAACACACAGAGAAAATGTTAAGGGGTTAAGATATAAAGCTAAAATACCTGCACAAATCATTGCGATTACAACAACAACAATCGCAGTTTTAATCGACAAAGCACGGGAGGCAAGGGGGCGGGAACTGGTTCTTTGCACTTGTGGATCAATATCTCTATCCCACAAATCATTAATTACACAACCAGCAGCACTGGTTGCTACAGTACCCAAAATAATTACGCTTACCAGGGTTAAGGGTGGTTTTCCTTCTGCTGCTAAAAATACTGCCCACAAAGCAGGAATCATTAAAATTAAGCGTCCTGCGGGTTTATCCCACCGCAGTAGGCGAATGATGGTAAACCAAGTAGGTTCCGGTTGTTGTGGCTGGATGAGCATAATCAATTATCAATTAACAATTATCAATTATCAATGAGCGATCGCCAGTTTCCTTGTTAAGTTTATTTTCACCCAGCTACTTAATCACATTTCAGGATATGGTTAACCATAGATACTGGCACTGGTCTGCAAAGCTGGATACACTTGGATGGTTAATTTAATCGGGCAAGAGCAAGCAAGTTTCGATCACGATCCTGCTGATACTGCGGATAAAGAGCATATTCTGGCAGCTATTGATATTGGGACGAATTCGATTCACATGGTAGTGGTGCGGATTCAACCAGCACTACCAGCGTTTACGATTATAGACCGCGAAAAAGATACAGTTAGATTAGGCGATCGCTCTCAGGAAACTGGAGATTTGACACCGGAGGCAATGGAACGTGCGATCGCAGCTTTACGCCGATGTCAAGAAGTCGCTAAATCTTTGAATGTTGAACAAACTATTGCTGTAGCTACCAGCGCCGTCCGCGAAGCCCCCAATGGGCGAGAATTTATCAAGCGGATAGAAGCAGAATTAGGTTTATTTGTCAACTTAATATCTGGTCAAGAAGAAG
>JBARVL010000375.1:0-10615 GCA_049646245.1 Crinalium sp.
ATTTTAGATAGCACTTGTTTTCAGCCGTAAAACATCTTAACTGAAGTGATTAATACCAATAAAGACCGAAGAATGTGTTCGGGCTTTTATCTATTAAGTAAATAGCACATCCCCTTATGAAGGGGAGGGGTTGGGGTGGGGTAAGATAGCCCCTCCCCGAATCTGCGGGGAGGGGTTGGGGTGGGGTAAAATATTGCTTATAGGTTTAATTATATTGATTTACTTGTTGCTCAAACATACTTTGAAATTTAAACTTCGGTCTTCAATAAGCCGCGTTTGACTCCATAAAGTAATCTATCAATCACAATATGTTCTGCTTCAGTAAGTGATTTTTCAAGCAATACTGTTTTCAATATCTGACGCTGGGTATGAGTAATTATGCCAGCAGCCAAAATCTCATACACTAGCGGCTCGATATTGGTTTGGGGTGGAGAAGCTACTGCCAGCATTTTCCTTGCGGGAACTCGATGCTTTCAGTATCAGTTGTATTTATCTATCTTTAGGTGATTGTTAACTATCAATCTTTGTGAGATTACTCTAGTACAAAGGTGATTTGAAACTGTGGAAAACGTGACCAAAGTAGCAAATTAATGTGATTGAGATCACGCTTGCTAGTGGGTAGAGTAAAAGTAGATTAAATGTCCAAAATTTGGAGTTCGTCTAGCTGTGCGATCGCCACATCCGCAGTTTCCAAGTGTGCCGCCGCAGGTTTCCCCCAGCAAATACCAATACAACCAGCAGCGCCACCATTACGCGCCATTTCAATATCTCCACCAGAGTCACCCACCATCAGCGTAGCGTGAGGTTCTACCCCAAGTTTTTCACAAGCTTGTAAAAATAAAGCTGGATCTGGTTTAGTTACACCTTGATCAACCCCCATGATTAATTGAATATAATCATTTAGCTGATGCTGATCGACAAAATTTTGTACACTTAGAGTTCTAGCTGCTGAGAGAATACCTAATTTTAAGCCAGCATTGTATAGCAATTGCAGCACTTCCAAACTGCCAGTAAATAAGGGAGAAGCAGGGGCAGATTTTAAAAATTGGTCAGCTTCATCAAAAGCACGATGTGCGATCGCTCTTGACTCTATCCATCCTCTCCCAGTTTCCGCAATATAGGCAGCAGAAGCAATTTCAGTTTCAAAACGGCTACCCACAGCTAACAACCCAGTGGGGTCGAGCTTATTGCCATCAATACCATACGCCATCAACAATGGCTCACCAATACCTGGAACTTGAGCATCGATCAGTCGAGCGCGTTTTTGACCCAAATTTCTCAAAAACTCTTGCGAATCTTCCAGCGTACCGTCTTTATCAAAAATGACCGCTTGGATATTGGGAAAAATAACTTCCCGACAGCGAATTGTTACCAATTGTTTTAACTCCTTCTATAGCAACCGCCCGTGTTTGGACAAAATAAATTTTGAAAGCCTTGGAAACATTACGGCATGATGTAGAGACGCGAAATTTCGCGTCTCTACGCTGATAGCTGACTGCTGACCGCTATAAATAAAATAGATATAAAAAAAGAGGGAATTTCCCTCTTTTTTTAAGCTTTAAAAGCTAACGCTATTCTGCTTCAACTGCTGCGGGAATATCTTCTTCAACCGCAGAGGGGATGTCTTCTTCAACCGCAGAGGGAATATCTTCTTCAACCGCAGAGGGAATATCTTCTTCAACCGCAGAGGGAATATCTTCTTCAATTGCAGAGGGAATATCTTCTTCAATTGCAGAGGGAATATCTTCTTCAATTGCAGAGGGGATGTCTTCTTCAATTGCAGAGGGGATGTCTTCTTCAATCGCAGAGGGGATATCTTCTTCAATCCCTTCCGCTACTACAGCTTCAGATCCTTCAACAGTTAGCCCTTGCTGTTTAGCAATCATTTGCTCCCTGTACTTAGCAGCCATTTCTTCTGCCATATCATAAACGCGATCGCGATTCTTGATCATGTCACCAGGCTCTGGTTCAAGCTGCTTAGTAGACAATGAAATCCGACCACGTTCAGCATCCAAGTCAATGATCATCACCTTAACTTCATCATTGACATTAAACACACTGTGAGGAGTGTCAATATGATCGTGTGAAATTTCCGAAATGTGCAGCAATCCACTGACACCACCAATGTCAATGAAAGCACCATAAGGCTTAATACCGCGAACAGACCCAATCACCACTTCACCGACTTCAAGGCGATTCATCTTACGCTCAACCAAAGCTCTGCGATGGCTGAGAACCAAACGGTTACGGTCTTCATCTACCTCTAAAAACTTCAGTGGCAGTTCCTCGCCCACCAAATCTTCTTTAGGCTTACGAGTACTGATGTGAGAGCCAGGAATAAAACCACGCAATCCCTCAATCCGCACCAACGCCCCGCCACGATTAGTCGCAAATACCAAAGAGCGTACAGTCGCGTCTTCTGCTTGTAATTGACGCACCCGCTCCCAAGCCCGCATATATTCGATGCGGCGAATAGAAAGAGTTAGCTGTCCATCTTCATTCTCGTCCGTCAGAATGAAAAATTCCCGTGTCTCATTAGATTGTAAAACTTCTTCAGGGGCATCAACTCGGTTGATTGACATCTCCTGAATGGGAATGTATGCAGCAGTTTTAGCACCAATGTCAATCAGAGCGCCCCTAGGCTCCAGACTGAATACGGTACCGGCGACGACATCACCAGGACTAAAGTGGTAATCATATTTATCGAGTAGGGCGGCGAAATCGTCGTGAGTAAAGCCAATATCTGTAGCGGTTGTTTTCTGACTGACCATGTGCGTTTGTATTCCTAGTTATTTTCTCCGTAGCTACTGTGCCTCCAGTCGATGTACACGCACGTTTACAGTGTGCAGCCTACACCTACATTGCTCTATCGAAACCTATTTTAGGTGATTAGATCGGGAATTTGACAGTCCAGAAAGGTTATTATAACCTATTGGGTTATTCAAACTCCAAATTTATTTACAAACTATTCAGGTTAACTTCGATTAAGAATGAGTGATGAACGAAGGCTCAGATTCCAGATCACTAGAATCTGATGGGGAATGCTCTAAACTGGTGGAAGCATTTTTAGTTGATTTATTGTGAGTTTCCTCAATCGGATTTTGAAGATGATTTAAAGTATCTACAAAATCTCTGATACCTTGAAAGTGACGGTATACAGAAGCAAAACGCACATACGCCACTTCACTCAATGAGCGTAAGTTCCGTAGAACCAACTCACCAATTTCATTACTACTAACTTCTCGTACAGTTTGCTGTTGTACTTGAGCTTCAATTTCATCAACTAATGCTTCCAGACAGCTTTGGTGAATACCTGTTTTTTCGCAAGCACGCACCATCCCACGCAGTAACTTTGATCGATCAAAAGACTCGCGCTGACCATCTCGTTTTATCACTGTAACCGGAACAAATTCTATCCGTTCGTAAGTGGTAAAACGATGTTTACACCCTAAACACTCACGTCGTCGCCGAATACTTTGTCCTGCTTCTGTTGAACGAGACTCAAGAACACGACTATCAGTGTACTCACAATAGGGACATTGCATAATCGCTAATTCCGCACTTTGTAGGGTGAACTTAGGGTGTTAACTCGATCAGGGTATGTAGTAGATAAGCTAATCGTCATCAAAAATTGCATCTGTTGGGTAATTACAGGATTTGAAGTATGTTTCCAAGCATCCTTAGCTTAGGCTATGGGGGATGATCAGCGTCCCTACGGAAGTTGTACCCCATATTCCACAGTGGTTCTACTACTTACCCCTTGAACAATGCCTTAATTAAAGTTCACAATTTTATAAATGGGAAAACTGAGCCAGTAGGGTTCCAGCTAACTTCTAGTTAGGAAGTGCCTTGACCTGATGGCTCAGTAAATTCAAATATTTGTAAAGCTGTGACGATTTTTCGGGCATTCAGCTACTTCTTCTCGATTCGGGGTGGTTCCCGAAAGGCGATCGCAAAGAAAAGCGTAGCTATCGCCAAAGTTAAAACCAAAATGTAAACAACCGCTTCCATGTTAGATTTTCCTGCTCATTGAGCTAAAAATACGACTTGTTAGCCTGTACTTAGTTTATCAGGCAAAAGAAAAGAACGGTCTAATTAACAGCCAAAACATGATGTATTTTATCAGTTTTTTAGACCATTCTTAACATTTTGCTACAAACTTTTAGACAGCTTCTTTGTTTCTAGCGCGAGTAGACTTGTCGCCCACTTTCTGGAACAGACCCCACTCGACTTGTTCTTCCAAGTCGGCTTCAACCCCAGCAAACACATCTCTGAACAGAGTCCGAGAGCCATGCCACAGGTGACCAAAGAAGAACAGTAGCGCAAATACAGCATGACCAAATGTGAACCATCCACGCGGACTGGTGCGGAATACACCGTCGGAATTTAAGGTTTCACGATCAAAGTCAAAAACTTCACCAAGTTGAGCTTTACGAGCATACTGTTTTACAGTGGCGGGGTCGGTAAAGGTTTGACCCTCCAAAGCACCACCATAGAAAGTTGCTGTGATACCAGCTTGTTCAAAGTTATATTTTGATTCTGCCCGACGGAACGGAATATCTGCACGCAGAACACCATCTTCATCAGTCAAAATCACTGGGAAGGTTTCAAAGAAGTTAGGCAGACGACGTACTGTTAATGTCCTACCTTCAGCATCCTTGAACACAGGATGACCTAACCAGGATTGAGCAATGCCATCGCCCTTGTTCATTTGACCAGTACGGAACAAACCACCCTTAGCGGGGCTGTTACCGACGTAATCATAGAATGCCAACTTATCAGGGATTTCTGACCAGGCGCTTGTAAGGCTATTACCTTCATCTACACTGGCTTGAACACGGCGGTCAATTTCTTGTTGGAAATAACCAGCATCCCACTGATAACGGGTAGGGCCATAGAGTTCGATGGGAGTGGCAGCACTGCCGTACCACATCGTACCTGCTACTACAAATGCTGCAAAGAATACAGCAGCAATACTGCTGGAAAGCACCGTTTCAATATTACCCATCCGTAAAGCCTTGTAGAGCCTTTCAGGTGGGCGAACAGTGAGGTGGAATAAGCCAGCAATGATACCAACTACACCAGCAGCAATATGGTGGGCTACAATGCCTCCTGGGTTAAACGGATTAAACCCAGCAGGTCCCCATTCTGGTGCTACAGGTTGGACGCTTCCGGTTAAACCGTAAGGGTCAGAAACCCACATTCCAGGACCAAACAACCCTGTGAGGTGAAAAGCACCGAAACCAAAGCAGAGAAGACCAGACAAAAACAGGTGGATGCCAAACATTTTTGGCAAGTCCAAAGCTGGTTCGCCAGTTCTAGGATCTCTAAAAAGTTCTAAATCCCAGTAAACCCAGTGCCAGCAGGCAGCTAGGAATAATAAACCAGAAAGCACAATATGTGCAGCAGCAACACCTTCAAACGACCAAAATCCTACATCGCTTGCGGCTTCACCTGTGACGCTCCAACCGCCCCAAGACTGGGTGACACCCAAACGTGACATAAAGGGCAGTACAAACATCCCTTGTCGCCACATGGGGTTCAAAACGGGATCGCTAGGGTCAAATATAGCTAACTCGTACAGGGCCATTGATCCAGCCCAACCTGCCACTAGAGCAGTGTGCATCAGGTGTACAGCAATCAGCCGCCCTGGGTCATTCAGAACAACTGTGTGTACTCGATACCAGGGTAGTCCCATTGACTACGCTCCTCCTAAGAATAAAGTGTCTACTTCGACGTTTCTTTTTTTATGGGCTTGAGTTTACCATTGTCCATCTGCACTTTGCTCATAAGTTCTAAACAAGGCAGCGTGGTCAATTGGACGGGGTGTCCATGAAAATGAAGATTATTTAAAGAAGTGTAACTATTGTTAGAGTCGAATGCAAGCAGGTTTGCGGTTTTTCGCAACTACTCTTGGATAGTTTTCCACAACATTCTTAACATAAGTTTTTATTCCTTAACAAAGTGAGGATTAAAAGTGGATGCTGTCGCTAATCTTTCAATAACTTGTTCGGCGGTAATTAAGCGTTTAAGGACAACTTGACCAATCGTGCTAGTGGCGGAGCTATTTTGCTCTGTCGGATTTACTTCTACCATGATTATTTCTTCTTCTACTTGGTAAAGCCATAATTTCTCGTTTTGCTCTACAAAACAAATGTTTAGGCGTTCAATTTCCGGTTTGCGTCGCCAAGCAGCTTCATTCCACAAGCCACCAAATTCCCAAACGCGCCCGACTGTCCATCCTTCTGCTAGAAAAAAATACTTCACTCAGGTTTTATGTTCAGATGTACTTTTCCGAATTATTTTAAGCGGTCAGCACTCAGCTAGCTCGCGGTCAGCTTTTCTATTTTCCGCGCATCTACCTAAGTGAGAGCGTCTGCCCCTAAAATTAATGAGTTTTTATATTAAATTTATTTAAGTTAGGCTTTTAATGCTGATGCTTGCAGATATTGCCGATGTTGTTTACCTGATTGTATGACGTTGGCGATCGCATCTGGATAATCTGAAAACTGCTGTCTTTGCGCCTTGTAAAGTTGTACAGCAATATTAAGACTTTCCTCATTCCTACACTCCCTTAAAATTGCTTCCCATCCCCGCGCCCAATTCCACGCTTTAATTAATCCAGCAGCTTTTTCTTTTAGTGTTTGTAAACGGGTAGCAGCTAACGTCAAGACTTCCTGTAATTGCTGTTTATGCTCATCACGATAACGGTAGTGTTCTAATTCGGCTTCTGTCGAGGCAATGATTTCTTCTAGGGTTTGCCAGTCGTTACAAGTATTCAGTAGGCGGATAACTGCCTCAACCCACGCATTCAGACGGCGATAGCTGCCAAATATAGCCCCTTCTCCTTCAACGATCGCATAAAATATCGCTGCCCATTTCCATTGCTTCTCGGTGGGAGTAGAAAGCTTTTCGGCTGGCTTTTTGACTGCTTGAGATATATCACTCAAGGTGGGTTTCAGGGTTCTGGGGTCAATAAATGCTGTTAATTTTTTCGCCATTGTTGTTACTCCTGGGCTATAGCACTGAAGAGAACCTGCTGGCTTTTATTCCGACTTCCGAAATATTGCCATAACTTTATTATACATACTTTCCGAAGTATGGGAAGATGGCGACGTGATAAATTGGTGTTAGTTTGGCAGTGGATTAGACAATGCCTAGATTACGGACAACTTTCATACAGCGTGAGCAAAAGCGCCAAAAGTTACTCAACTTGGCTCGCTTTGTTAATGAAATTTTGACTGAGCATGAGATGAGTGCTTTACAATTCGCTAAACTCTCAGGAATTGCCAAGTCTACTGTATATACGATCCTTTCAGCCGACCATGAGCCAAGTTCAGGAAATATGCGAAAATTGAGCGTAGCCCTTTCTGAATTAACAGGTAAACGCATTTCTAGGGACTATCTAGAATCCTTAATCGATCAAGCAGATGAGACAACAACTAATTCTCATGTAGTTGGAGAAGCGGATGAAGACGCTATTGAGGAAGGATGAAAGCTGCGACAGGAAAGATTGTAAAAAGAATTTATACCGATGAAGGTTTGAGAACTTTGGCTTACCTCATCTTAAAAACCCGTGCTATTAAACGCTGGAGTCGCCGACAATTTGCACGGGAATCAGGTGTAGGATCTGATCACACTATTAAACGTTTAGAAGAAAATATTTATCCGGCGATTAGACCTTCGGAACCAGCACCATATACACTGGATGCGATCGCTACTGCGTTAATCTCAAAATTAGAGCTAATTCCAGATTCTACGGATAATTCGGAATTTACAGGTAATGACCTTTATAGTTTATGTCGGGGACAATGGGAAATTCCAGCCGAAAAGCAAAAATTAACTCAGGAAGAAGCAGAGTTTTTACAACGAAGTACGCCAAATCTGCCTAAAGATTTGTGTGAGTCACCCGATTAAATTACTTAATTTAAGCAAAGGTTGCTTGTGAAAAATATAGTTTTTTTTTAACGCAAAGGGCGCAAAGGTTCACGCAAAGGACGCTCCATGTTAGCTAAATATCTAATTTCATTTGAGTTGCTTTAATTTCTATTTGTTTTTCAGCAGATTTGAGGACTTCAAAACTGAGGCGAATATCAAGGCGTTTATTTTCTTCTATGATTTCTTTAATGGTGACAATTTGAATGCGATCGCAACTTTGACTCATATATCTAGTTTGATAAATTCCAGCAGTTTTGGCTGTCTTAATCATCTCCTTTGTTGGTTCTTTTAAGGTAATAAAAATTCCCATAGCTGCTTGTTCAAGCGTCATTGTGCCTTGTAAATCTCGAATATCGCCGGATTTGACATTGCCTGATTTTACTTGCAAGATAATTTTTTCTGGTTCGTCTTTATCTCCTTGAAAATAGGCAATACCATCTATTCCTTTGTCTGAGCCTTTTTTCTGATTTATAATAGCGCGGTTATTGCTATATGTAAGCACTGCCCATTTTTCAAATTCTTTCCGAGTGCGATCGTCTTTTTTATTCGCTAGGGCAATAGCTGATTCTATATCTTTAGGAATACCGTTTAGTTTAATTTGTTCTAGTACACCTTTACCAAAAGTATCTTCAAGGCGTTTTAAAATTAAACTAATACTTTGATATGTAATATCAATTCCTATCCATTGACGATTAAGCCTTTGGCAAACTGCAACTGTAGTTCCGCAACCACAGTAAGCATCTAAAACTACATCTCCTTCATTACTACTAACTTTAATTATTCTTTCTAACAATGCTTCAGGTTTTTGAGTAGGATAACCTAAACGCTCTCTATCTTCTCTATTCAAAGTTTCAACATCTATCCAATAATCTTCTGCTATTTTTCCTTCATCTAAATAATATCTATAAATCTTTCCTGTTTTTCGATCTTTTTTTTCTTGATATTCTCTCCCGTCTGTATCTACACCAACCTTCATGTGAGAATTTTGCTTTCTAGGAATTGAAGCAGCTTTTTGATTAAAGGTATGTATATCTTTATTACTCTTGGTATAAAATAAAATTACATCATGTTTGCGCCCAAACCTATTTTTACTTTTGCCACCTATGGAGTAACACCAAACAAGTTCATTTTGAAATTCTCCGCTATTAGGACAAAATATGGCATCTAAAACCAATTTTAAGTAATGACTTGCAGTTGGATCACAATGTAAATAAAAACTACCTGTAGGTTTTAAAACTCGATTAATCTCAGCTACCCGTAAAGTCATACTAACTAAATAAGCTAGTAAGCTACCTTTGCCCAATACTTTAGTTAAACCTGCGATTAAATCAATACTTTGTGCGGTAAATCTACCTTGATAGTTTTCTAGGATTTCAGCTAAACCTTGATTAGCAAAATTATCCCATGTCCACAAATCGACAAACGCCTGTGCTTGCGCTCTATCTTCAGTGCCAATATTATTATAAATTTGGTTATAATTTCGTTTAGAGTTAAAAGGTGGATCGATGTAACATAAATCTACTGATTCATCTTTGATGTATTTACGCAAAACTTCAATATTATCACCGTAAAAAAGTTGGTTGACCATTTTATTACTAAAACTCTTCCATCGAGGTAGTCATTATGAGTTTGAAAAAATATTATCAAAGATAGAACGAGAAATTCTAAAATTAATCTTTAATAATTTCTGATAAAATTCATTTGAATCACTGATATCAATTTTACCAGCTTGCGTTAACTTTTTAATAATTGCTAAAGTTCCTTTAACATTTAGACCAAAATTATTAGCTGCTTTTCGTGCTGCTAAATCATCCAAAATAACAAAATCAGCTTGTAATTCTGTAGCTAAAGCAATTGTTTCTGATTCACCCAACCCTAAGCTGAGATTAAGGTGATTACACAAAGAACTTAAATTAGTGGATTTGACGATTAGCTTTTTAGATGTAATTAAAGGAGCAAGCGCAGAATTAATTTCATCGCTTTTGGCTTGAACTTCATTTAAAACAGATTGGGGCAAGTAAAATTCATCGTTTGAGTCTATAAATGGTTCTAAAAACTGTAAACGAACTAAAAAAATAATCGGTGATGAATTTATAACTATCTTCAAAATTATTGCCACTCCCTTTCTCTTTCTATATCTTCTTCATCAAGATAAGAAAAATCAATTCCTAATAAATCTAAGATTTGCAATAACTCTTCGGAGTCGATATTCATCACTTCAGCAGCTTTGCTCAAACTAATCAGTCTTAAAGTCAAAGCTCCTAAAATAAATAAAAACTGCTCTTTTTTTTGTTTGTCAGTGAATATTGGTAACGTAGCAGCTATATTTTGAATTGTTGTAGTTGTCATTATGATTTTCTCTGCTTTTAATAAACACCATGTTTTTAACTGTTAATCTCCTAATAATATCCGCATAGCTTTTAAAGCAGCACTACGTTTACTATTACTTACTAATTTTAGCAACCCAATAAGGAGATTATTCATTTCCCAAGCTTCAAACTGCTTTAATTCTTTATAGCTAATAATGGCTGCTACCGCTTGACCTTCTTGATGAACTACCCCGCCCAAATCAGAGATTTGGACGAAGTTTCTGGCACTTCTTCTGCCCAACTTGTTTCATACCTCCGCAACTTTTTACGGCTTTGGGGTTAGAAATAGAGGTCGAACATCCATGCTT
>JBARVL010000376.1:0-2419 GCA_049646245.1 Crinalium sp.
GCGTGGATAAGTACTGTTAATTTTGCATGATTAAAAATGTCATGACTTACTTCTAGATCCCCCTAAATCCCCCTTAAGAAGGGGGACTTTGAATTATGTCAGGACTTACGCAAATATCCTCCTTAAAAAGAGGGACTTTTAATTTACTCCCCCTTTTTAAGGGGGTAGGGGGGAGCAAACTTTAGGTGCATCAGTCCTAAATGTAATATTATTTTAATTATTCCATAAATACTAAAAACAGTATAATGAGTCAAAGTTTTTATTATTTGCATCTACCATGAAAAGCGAAAATTATCAAAAACCAGAGTTTACCCGTGAACATCGTTTGGGTTTAGTTGTTTATGGAGGAGTTTCCTTAGCTATTTACATGAACGGTGTTTGCCGAGAATTTTATAATGCTGTTCGTGGTCGAGGGATTTATAAACTTATTAAGGCGCTAACTGATTCAGATATTATTGTTGATATTATATCAGGAACATCCGCAGGCGGTATTAATGGCGTTTTGCTCAGTTATGCCTTAACTAATAGCAATGAGCAAGAAGTTGTTGATTTTGAAAACTTTGACCAAGTTTGGCGTGATAGTGCTAATATTCGCCAGCTATTACGTCAACCAAAAAACAATGACTACAATGAATATGACTCACTTTTTGATGGGGAAAACTATTATCAAGACGCTTTAGAAAATGCTTTTAATCAAGCACAGTCAAATAAGAAGCAAGCGCCTAGTGATGAGTGGCTGTCCCAATCTAATGAATTAGATTTATTTGTAACAGGTACAGATGTTTTAGGGCAAGTATATAAAGTATTCGATCAGACTGGCTCAGTAATAGAAGTTAACAACCATAGGACTGTATTTCAACTCAAACATCGTCAAGGACGCAAGGAACCATTCCACTTTAAAAGTAATCCTGCGGTTCCTCAAATTACTACACCAGAAATACATCAATCACTAGCTAAGTTATGTAGAATTACGTCTTGTTTTCCTGTGGCATTTCCGGTTGTTACAGTTGAACTTAAGAACCCTAATAATTATGTTGATAGTATGTTAGTGAGGTGGGGTGATTTAGAAAACAGAGATTTACCAGAAAAGCCACCAAAGGAGGGTTATCGGTTACATTTTGTAGATGGTGGTGTGTTAGATAATCGTCCTTTCAGTTATACGATTAAGGAGATGTATTATCGCACAGCTAATCGTCCTGTCGATCGCAAGCTTTTTTATATTGATCCTAGTCCAGATCGTTTTAAAGATTCTGCCACTTTTCAAAATATGGATAAACCAAAAATTGGACAAGTGATCCAAGATTCTTTGATTGGTTTACCGACGTATGAAAGTATTGCTAATGATTTGCAGGCAATTAAAGAGCGTAACGCAAAAGTGCGTCGTTATAAGGCATTACTTGCTAATGTAGAAACTTCAATTAGTTCAGAAAATGCTACTACTGAAAAAATTGATGTTCAAGAAGAAATTTATCTAGTGAGTCGTTTAATTAGTTTGCGCGATCGCCTACTGCCTCTAATTTTGAGGATGCAACAAAATGATGTTGTCAATTATGACAAGCAAGAAATTTTAGAAAAGGTAGCTGAGTTGCTTACACAACGTATTATTGACACTGAAGAAAGAAAAAATCGAAATGAAGTTTTACAAAAATTTGGTAAAGAAATTCGTAACTTGGACATAGAATATGCTTTAAGAAAACATTTTTATCTTCTGCAAAAAATTTGTCACAAACTTGAAACCGAACCAGACTACGAGCAATATATAAAATTTAAATCGCTTTCAAAAAAAATTAGCCGTCAAATTAAGCTACTTGAAGTTATTCGTGCCGCTTTGGAACTTTTGATGAGTAACAAAACAGTAAGTCGATTCTTTTATGGGCTAATAGATCAGGCAAGCTCAGATAATCAATTGCGATCTCAAATTTATGATAGCTTCTTGAGATTACATCGTTACTTACTTGATGCTGATAATCTGCCAGCTTTTTTGCCTACTAATGCACAAAAACTTCAGTTTGATCTAGTAGAAGTCCCGGCAGACTTTTTTCTATATTTACCTGTACTAGCTCAACAAATAAATGAGCAAGAATGGTTGCCACAGCAGCAGCTTTCGAGTATTCTAGAACAATTAAAACAAAAAATTGTCCAACTAGAAGATGCGGGAGAAATTGCAGCAAACATTCAATCAAACTCTAATTTTAAGTATGATGGACAGGAAAATGAAAAATCCATTTTAATCCAGGTAGAATTATCTACTGAGCAACTAATCATTAATAGCAAGTTGAGTACCTGGGAAGGAATTTTAAAAAAATTTCAAAGGTTTAGAGAAGTCGATCAAGTTGTTTATCCTTTTGAATCTTTAACTGAAATTGGTGAAAAAGAAATAATTAACACGGTTCGGATTAGTCCTAATGATGCTCAATTA
>JBARVL010000377.1:0-7174 GCA_049646245.1 Crinalium sp.
CCACTCAGGAAAATCAACATTAATCTGTTTACTCCCTTCCCACTATGGCGAATACCTATTTTATAAACCGCCAAGACGCAAAGAACGCCAAGGAAGAAGAAGAATATAATCGGTAATCTTTTAATGGGAAGGGAGTAGTTTCTAACCCTGGACGACGTAGTGTTGAAAAATCTAAATATTCCAAGACATCTTCGCCATCATCAAACTTCTGCTCCAATTCTTCAACTTTCATAAATTTCCTCCTCATTCTCCCGCGATCAAAGTCAATAAAACCTTTGCGACCTTTGCGCTCTTCCTTTGCGTCCTTTGCGTTAAAAAATACAAACAAAAGAGCCATAAATTTAATTTTAATAACACAGCACCAAGAAAATTACGAAATATCTTGCCCAAAACTCTTAATCAAACAGGAATTCACTGTTTATTAAAGGCGTGGAAAATGTCAAAATAAGGAAGGCATGGCGTATCAGGAGTAGGGATGTGAGTCAGACATTTGACTACGATTTATTAATTATCGGCGCAGGTGTGGGCGGACATGGGGCTGCTCTCCATGCAGTCAACTGTGGGCTGAAAACCGCCATCGTCGAAGCAGCAGATATGGGGGGAACCTGCGTTAATCGTGGTTGCATTCCCTCAAAGGCTTTATTAGCAGCATCGGGGCGGGTACGGGAGTTGCGTAATGCTCATCACCTCAAAGCGTTAGGCATTCAAGTTACTGGTGTCGAGTTTGAGCGGGAAGGAATTGCTGCTCACGCGAATAACCTTGTGAGCAAAATTCGTGGGGATTTAACCAATAGCCTGAAAAGATTAGGGGTTGATATTATCCAAGGCAGAGGTAAGGTAGCTGGAACGCAAAAAGTTAGTGTTGCTACCAGCGCAGGGGAGAAAACTTTCACTGCTAAGGATATTATTATTTCCTCTGGCTCGATTCCTTGGGTTCCTCCTGGGATTGAAGTTGATGGAAAAACTGTATTTACCAGTGATGATGCGATCAAACTAGAAACACTGCCTGAATGGATCGCTATTATTGGTAGTGGTTACATTGGGTTAGAATTTTCTGATGTTTACACTGCCTTGGGTTGTGAAGTCACAATGATTGAGGCTTTAGACCAATTAATGCCAGGTTTTGACCGAGATATCGCAAAATTGGCAGAAAGAGTGTTAATTGCACCCCGTGATATTGAAACTAAGGTTAGCACTTTAGCAAGTAAGGTAACGCCTGGTTCGCCTGTAGTAATTGAACTGAGTGATGCTAAAACTAAAGAAGTGATCGACGTGATTGAAGTCGATGCTTGTTTAGTCGCAACAGGTAGAATTCCTGATACTAAGGATTTGGGATTAGAAGCTGTTGGAGTAGAAACAGATAGGCGCGGCTTTATTCCGGTAAACGACCAGATGGCAGTATTATCTGGTGGTGAAGTTGTACCGCATTTGTGGGCAATTGGGGATGCTACAGGGAAGATGATGTTAGCTCACGCTGCTTCTGCTCAAGGCGTTGTAGCAGTTGAAAATATGTGTGGGCGCGATCGCACTGTAGATTATCACAGCATTCCGGCAGCAGCTTTTACTCATCCAGAAATTAGCTTTGTGGGGATGACGGAAACAGCAGCTAAAGAGTTGGGTGCAGCCGAAGGTTTTGAAGTTGGGGCGGTGCGGAGTTACTTTAAGGGTAATTCTAAGGCGATCGCAGAAGGTGAATCTGATGGTATTGCCAAGGTAATATATCGCAAAGATACAGGCGTTGTGCTGGGCGCTCATATTATGGGATTACACGCTTCAGATTTAATACATGAAGCATCACAAGCGATCGCAGGGCGACAGTCTGTCAACAATTTAGCTTATGTGGTTCACGCTCACCCCACCTTATCGGAAGTTCTGGATGAAGCTTACAAACGGGCGTTAACTGTTTGAGGTTGCATTCAGCAGTCAGCAGTCAGCAGTCAGCAGTCAGCAGTCAGTTGTCAGCTAAAACCACAAAATGTAAAGACGCGAAATTTCGCGTCTCTACAATTAATGGCTGAAAATTTTTCCTCCCCCCTCCCTCCTCTCTCCTCCCCCCTCCCTCTCCCCTCCCCTCCTGAGTCTATGCAAATCCGAAGAAGACATCCGAATCCGTCAGTTTCTATCACCAGCTTGCGCTACGAAGTTAAAGTACCAGATGCTGAACCCAGACATATTTTAGAGAAAATTGTCTGGCAAAAAGAAACAGAAGTGGATCAGATGCGGGAACGCCTTCCCCTGATCAAGTTGCAGCAACAAGTTAAAGCAGCACCACCTGTGCGTAATTTTAGAGAAGCATTACTACAGGGAAAGACTAAACCAGCTTTGATTGCGGAAGTGAAAAAAGCTTCTCCTAGCAAGGGAGTAATTCGAGAAGATTTTGATCCCGTAGCGATCGCATTATCTTACCAGCAGGGAGGCGCAAGCTGTTTGTCAGTACTTACTGACAAAGTATTTTTTCAAGGTAGCTTTGAAAACTTGGCTCTAGTGCGTAAAAGTGTAGACTTACCAGTGCTGTGTAAGGAATTTATCATCTATCCTTACCAAATCTACTTAGCTCGCAGTTATGGGGCTGATGCTATCCTCTTAATTGCTGCTATTCTTAGCGATCAAGATTTGCAGTACTTTATCAAAATTGCCAAAGCCTTGAGTATGACTGCATTGATAGAAGTACATACAGCAGAGGAACTAGAGCGCGTATTAGCATTAGAAGATGTTAACCTGATTGGGATTAACAATCGCAACTTAGAAGATTTTTCAGTTGATTTGCAAACAACCTGTCAACTTTTGAGTAGCAATAGCAGCCAATTACAGGAGCGAGATATCTTAGTTGTCAGTGAATCTGGGTTACATACTCCAGATGACCTTAAATTAGTGTCTGATGCTGGTGCTAGTGCGGTTCTAATCGGTGAGTCATTGGTGAAACAACCAGATCCGGCTAATGCGATCGCTACTTTGTTTACCCACAAATAACGGCTGTAGTCAATACCCCTTGGTAGGAAAGATGGATACAGTTCGCGCTTTATTACAAACCTAACCCCCTAACCCCCAACCATTATAGGGAAGGGGGAATTTCAAAGCCCCCCCCTCGTAGGCAGGGCTGTTTCATTCTCAAGGAAATAAGGATTTTGTAGGGGTAGCGCCCCCGTGCCTACCCCGCACCAGTAACTACCCCAACCAAGTATTTATCACTACGCCCACCTGTCGATTGCAGTAAGCGATAATGATTAAGGGCTAGTAGGTAAAACACATTATCTAATTATCATGGCTTTTGAAAAAAGCCGTCAAAGCCAATACCCTGCCTAAATTAAATATTATCAATCCTTATATCTGGTTTCATGGAGCCAATACCCCTACCATCTCTGATCCACTATGAAGTGCTACTCCAGCTTTTAGAACGCCAAACTTCATTTGCGGCTAATAATCAGCCTATGATTAAAGAGCAAGTACAACAGCTAATTATCACACTGCGTAAAGCTTTGGCTCAACAAAAACGACTTGAACAAAGTTGCGATCGCGCAAATGTCCCGATTGAGTATCACTGGTCACTTAATACTATCAATAACATCAAAAATAATTCTTAAACAGGCGATGGGAGGTATTAAGTGCCTGAACATGAATCAGAGGATAATGAGCGGGAACCCCTAGAGGAGGTTACAGATACCGATCAACCCGCAGTTGAGGCTGGTGATACCGCAGAGGTAAGTTTAGCCCAACGAGAAGCCAACGCGCTTGTCCTTGGGCATAAACACGATGATCTCTCGAAGTTTCAGCAAAAATTTTCTCACGCACACCAAAGTTTAGAGCGTTTGCAGAAATTAGGGGAAGCTTTAGAACATTCTCAGATCTCGATCTCTGAGTTAAGCAACCAACTAAGCAAACCACAAAGTTTGGAAATGCAGCTTGCTAAGACTGAGGAAGTTACAAACCTTCAGCAACAGGCTATTGCTCAACTTAAGGAACTGCTTTTTGGTGAGCAACAGCAGGTAGAAGACGAGACTGTGCGAACCTTATTGGCTACTATCGAAAATTTTATGCGATCGCAACAGCTTGAGCTAGGGCATCTCAAAACTGAGTTAATCCTAGAACGTGCTAAAACTAAAACTGAGAAACAGCAACTACAAACAGAGCTTAATCAAATATATACAGATCTCGAATCTGAGCAACACCGAGTGCGATCGCTTGAAGCAGAAATTTTCTCTGCTAGAAGTTTAGCTGGGAGTCTAGAAATGCAGTTGTTAGCGGCGCAACGGGAAATTGAAGCACTGCAAGAGCAATTAAGCGATCGCATCATTCTATTGCAAAATCAGGAATATCTTGCTGAGTTACAGCACTGGAAACAGCAGTGTGAAGAAAACCAACGCCAAATTCAACATTTACAAGAAACGTTAAAAAAATTATTACCAGATGCCAGTGAAAACCTCTTAGAATTACTAGCTAATCCTCAAAATCCCACTGAAATTGAGACAATATCCCCAGTGATTTGGGATCAAGAGGCATCAACAAAATCTCACAAATTGCAAGTAGATTTACCTAAATTCTTAAAGAAAGCATCGACGGTACAACCACCGAACAATGAACAATGAACAATTAACAATTAACAATGACCACCAAGACGAGAGAACCGCCAAAGTGGTATTTCTCTAGCAGATATAAAAAGAAATGCAGAAAGAACGCAATTTTCCATGCTAACTCCTGCTAAAATTTTAAGCCTTCAGATTAAAGGAACTTGTAATGGACAATAAGTTGATGTTGATGATTCCTGGTCCCACTCCGGTACCGGAACAGGTATTGCTTGCTATGGCTAAACACCCTATCGGTCATCGAAGCGGTGAATTTAGCAAGATTATGGCAGAGGTGACGGAAAACCTCAAGTGGCTGCATCAAACTCAGAATGATGTTTTGATGTTGACTGTTTCTGGTACTGGGGCGATGGAAGCTGGAATTATTAACTTCCTCAGTCCAGGCGATCGCGTTTTGGTAGGATCTAATGGTAAGTTTGGCGAACGCTGGGTCGAAGTTTGCAACGCTTATAGTCTTAATGTAGATCCAGTCACGGCAGAATGGGGTAAACCTCTCGATCCTGAGCAATTCCGTGAAAAATTAGAAGCTGACACGGAGAAGCAAATTAAAGCTGTCATTATTACCCATAGTGAAACATCTACTGGGGTAATTAACGATCTAGAAACGATTAACCGCCATGTTAAAGCTCACGGTGAAGCTTTAATTATTGTAGACGCGGTGACTAGCTTGGGTGCTGCTAATGTACCTATTGATGCTTGGGGTCTAGATGTAGTGGGATCTGGCTCTCAAAAAGGCTATATGATTCCCCCAGGATTAGGTTTTGTTGCGGTTAGTCCTAAAGCTTGGGAAGCTTACGAAAAAGCGAAACTTCCAAAGTATTATTTAGATTTGAAGCCTTATCGCAAGAATGCTGCTAAAAATACTACTCCGTTTACTCCACCAGTTAATTTAATTATTGGGTTGCAAGCGGCGTTGCAAATGATGAAAGCTGAAGGTTTAGAATCTATCTTCGCTCGTCATCAGCGTCAGATGAATGCTACCCGCGAAGCGATGAAAGCTTTGGGTTTACCTTTGTTTGCGCCCGATGGTGCTGGTAGTCCTGCTATTACTGCGGTAGCACCTACTACTGTGGATGCTGAACAAGTGCGTTCTGTAATGAAGAAACGCTTTGATATTGTTTTAGCTGGTGGACAAGACCACCTTAAGGGTAAAATTTTCCGTATCGGTCATTTAGGTTTTGTGAGCGATCGCGATATTCTCACTGCTGTTGGTTCTCTGGAAGCTACTTTAATCGAGTTAGGACACGAAGGCTTTACTTCTGGTGCTGGTGTTGCTGCTGCGGCTCAAGTAATTGCTAAATCTTAACTAAGGCTTACGCACAACAGCGCACAGGTAAGAAAAACAGGACGCGGGCAAGATGCCCGCACTACATTTGTAGAGACGCGAAATTTCGCGTCTCTACTTAAATTCTGGATTTATAATGTATATAAGTAATTTATTTATTGTACTATTCTTTATAGTGTCAAGTCTATTAAAAATTAATTAAATATCTCTTAATAAATATTAATTTTTCTACAATTAAGTTATCATTAACTTTTAACAATTTTATTACTTTGCTATATATACTACTAATTGCTAAACAGCTTTTTATTAACATAGAAAAAACCTATCGTCCAGGTGTTAAGTGACACTTTTATAAAGTGGCTACTTCTGCTCCCAATTTTTATTTAAATTAGATAAGACTAAAAGGCATCGAGTTATATACATACGGTGCTTATGCTAAATTTAAGTGCTTCTACCAACAAATTTTCAAATATTACCTACATTTCTCAAAAAATATCTATCCGTGCTGTAATTACAGGTATGGTGCTGATTTGCAGTAGCATTGAGATGTGTGCGATCGCACAAACAACACTGCCACCATTATTAGTAGCGGAAGCTCCCGATAGCGCCAACAATAACACACATAATGTAGACGATCAAATCAATTCTCAACCACTACCTAGTCTCCCCTCTACTTCAAAAACGCCCGAACTCAACCGCTTGTTGTCTACAGGAGAATGCTTTGGGTGTAATTTAGTCGGAGTCGATTTAACCGGAGTGCATTTAGTAGGTGTTGATTTAAGGAATGCTAATTTGCAGGGAGCTATTTTTGTAAATGCTAATTTGGAAGGTGCTGATTTAGCGGGTGCAAATTTACAAGCAGCTAATTTTACAGCAGCTTTTGTGAGTGGGACTGATTTTAGTAATGCTAACTTAACAAAAGTTAATTTTACTCAAGCTAAATTAATTGATTCTGAAGTTGCTGGTGCGGTTTTACAAGATATTACTTTAACTGATGCTGAAGTGTTTAATACAGCTATCAGCATTGGGGGAGAAGATTCAGAGTAAGTAAATAGCCGTGTAGAGAAATAACTATACAATTACGCCCTTAATCTTCCGTTTCTATGATTAAGAGCGTTTTTATATTATTGTCAGTATAAAATGCAATTATAAAATCTAGATCCCCCTGGTTCCCCCCTTAAAAAGCAGGGCTGTTTCATTTTATATAACGCTGACACCCTGAAGGGTGCAGCTACACTAACAAAGCCCGCCTACGCGGGCTAGATTTTTAATTAACATCAAACATTAATTAAAAAAGCCTGCAAAGGCA
>JBARVL010000378.1:0-2341 GCA_049646245.1 Crinalium sp.
TGCGATCGCCCGCGCTTTAATTCAATCTCCTAAAATCTTGTTAGCTGATGAACCAATTACAGGTTTAGATGTAATGGCAGCTAAACAGGTAATGGATATTTTATCAAAGCTGCATCAAGAACAAGGTATGACCGTTGTTGTAGTGTTGCACGATTTGGCTTTAGCTGCTGCTTATGCTGAACGTGCGATTATTCTTGATGCAGGTCGGGTAGTTTATGACGGAAATTGCGATCGCCTACACGATCAATTTTCTCAACTGTTAATTCATTAGGGGTAAATTTTGAATTTGCTCCTAGTTTTTTTAGCTAATTAATAGACCTATTGCATCAGTCAAATTTTAGATAATTAACCACAGATGCACACAGATAAACACAGATGAAATCACCAATTTTTGCTCATCTGTCTAATAATTAATAAGCTGTAGGCTTAAGGCTAAATTTATGAATTTATTTGTTAATAAAAAACTCAAAATTAAAAATCCACAATTATTACAGATATATACTTGGCTTAGTCGCTTAGTAATACTATTTATCATAATTGCCGTCTATACTTGGGCATTACAAGGCTTGAAAGTTGATGTTGCCTTGCTCAAAGATAGTTTCCCCTATGTTACAGATTTTATTTCACGTTTGTGGCCACCCAATTTAGAAGTTGTTGATCTAGCCATTGAAGCTTTAGTTGAAACAGTACAAATGTCTTTATGGGGAACTACAATCGGGGCAATTATCTCTTTACCTATTGCTGTTTGTTCCGCCCATAATATAGCTCCTATGTGGCTGCGCTGGTTAGCTAGTTTTTTACAAAATGCTGTCCGGTCTATCCCATCAATTATATTAGGGTTAATCTTTGTTGCTGCTACTGGACTTGGCGCACCAGCAGGAACTTTAGCTTTAGGGATCTATACAATAGGTTATCTAGCAAAGTTTTATCAAGAAGCGATCGAATCAGTAGATCCACGCTCAATACAATCTTTAGAAGTTAGCGGTGCATCTTGGATACAAATTGCTCAATACGGCATTTTTCCCCAAGTTATACCATTAGGACTTGGCTATACTTTGTATATGTTTGAATACAACATTCGCGCTGCATCTGTACTAGGTGTAGTAGGTGCGGGTGGTATTGGTTTTGAGCTAGTTAATTATATTCGTGGTTTTGAGTACACCAAAGCCACCACTATGATGTTGGTGTTATTGGTTGTTGTCACGATTATTGACGCTTTAAGTAGTCAACTACGTTCAAAGCTGGAGAAAATTTAGAATTTTTTGAGCAGTCTAATAAACTACGCTAGTAACCTGTTGCTGAAGTTCACTAGCTTGAGTAGGACTGTTAGCAGCAGGTTGAGAAGCTGGTTTAGGAAAATGCTTGTTAATAATATCAGGTATTTCTTCCGCGTCAATGCGACTATAACGGGTTTTGTCTGGCATGACAATGTTAGGACCAGCTTTGCATTGCTTCATACATCCGGTTCCCTTAATTGCCACTTGGTCATCTAAACCGCGATCGCGTAAACTTTCTGCTAATGCCTGACAAACTGCTTTACCGCCACGCTTCATGCAATCTGACTTTTGACATACCAAAATCTGAGCATTCTTTTTAGCAGGTGCAGATTGTTTAGTATTTAAATCTACTACACCAGGGCGATTAGTCTCGCAATTTTTGGGAACAACAGGTGCGATTCGAGATGCTTTGAGCTTGAGTTTGCCTGTTTTAGGATCGACTTTTTTCTCACCAGCAACTTCAAACCAAGCACCAGGAGTTAAATCCCATCTTAATCTGGCTTTTAAATCTTTAGATAGTTTTATAGATTGTTCGCCTTCAGCAGTCCCTAATCTCAAGCGTTTGAGTTTGTAGCCGTCCTCGATCTCAAACCCCAGAAACCGCCCTTCAATAGTAAATGTTAATGCCTCAGTATGCTTACCCATTTTTTTGCTTTGCCCTTGGTGAGATTACAAGCTAATTTGTGAAATTTTGAATCTTAAATTTTTGGTGAACCTACGCGGTTGATACCTCTAGAGGCTCCAGCAACGCTCCAACCAGAGAGTTAACTCTCGACGGGAAGCTGTCAGTTGTCTGGCTACGCTCCAAAGTTGTATAGCTGCTACAGAATTCTGAACTTGCACTCGCAATGGCTGGTTAGTAGCACAACTGCAAGGAATATCTAGTTGTTGTAAGCGCAGATATACCTGCCAACGGTCTGCAAGGGATATTTCGATCACCTCTCCTGCTTCTGATTGTAAATTTGATGGATTCATTTTCTCCCACAAATGCGACTTATTTGCAATTAGTGTAATACTTTTTTGGGTAATTTCTCAACCTATCAGGAATATATAGTAGTTAGCAG
>JBARVL010000379.1:0-5699 GCA_049646245.1 Crinalium sp.
GGGCAGAGGGGCAGAGGGGCAGAGGGGCAGAGGGGCAGAGGGGCAGGGGGGCAGAGGGGCAGAGGGGCAGAGGGGCAGAGGGGCAGGGGGGCAGAGGGGCAGAGGGGCAGAGGGGCAGAGGGGCAGAGGGACAGAGGGGCAGAGGGGCAGGGGGGCAGAGGAGGTTTTTTACTTTACTGACTTCTGATTGCTGAATTATTCCCTATCTCCCCAGAGAGGTCTAATTGGTGCTAAAGTACCAGATACTATCGGTTCTAGTAAGGATCAGCTACTAGACGTGAGGGGGAAAGTTGGTGCAAGTCCGACGCTGACCCGCAACTGTGAAGGAAACAGACTAACATTTGCTTGTTTCCTAGCCAGGATGCCCGCCGATTTGATGTTGATATTACTCTAATGTGCGAGGTTCACAATGAGAACTGTTTCTATTAATTCTGCTGGTGCGTTTCGTAAACAGGTAGTTGATTTGACGCTATCTGTGCCAGTACAAGCGACTCTATATACTTCTTTATGCGCTTTGACGCTGTGGACGCTTTACTTTAGTTCTTACCCACCTGCCCATAATTCCCTACATGAGGTGCGTCACCATACATTGATGGTGGGTTGTCATTAGTTCGCGTCTGATATCAAATCCGGTTGCATGGGAATTATATATTTTTTTTAACGCAAAGAGCGCAAAGGTAAGCGCAAAGGGTCGCAAAGTTAAAAAAAGTAAAAATTTGAATTATTTTTAAGCAACCGGAAAGGATATGAAGTATATTTTTGTGGGATTTAAATAATGTCAAAATTGATGCTTTGTAGGGTGGGTTTGTCACCAGCCCTACTGTTAATTTTTTGGGGTTTAATTGGTTGGGTCGATCATGCGATCGCACTACCAAATAATCCTACCTTAAATTCTTTTGAAGTCAGCCATGCGGAAGCACATCAGGAAAAAAACGCAGGCAAATCAGTAAAACCGCTTTCTACTAAACCTAAATTAGCTGCTCCTACGAGCTTAAATCAACCAAAGATTGAATTTACCACAGTTCCACCTTTAAATCAGGTATTACCTGTTAATCAACCAGTAAATTTAATTATGCAGGCGGTTGATCAAAATGGTAAACCATTAAAAAATGTTAAGATTCGTTCGGCAATTTACACACCGCCAAAAACGCCTTGGTTTACTACAGATTTTCCCATTGTTGAGGGTACTCAATTATTAGATCTAGAAGCGATCGCACTTAATGGTAAGTTACAATTTCAACAAGTACTACCTATTCGCGGTAATTATCAGCTAATCGTAGATGTTCAGCCAATTGATGGCAAGTCATTTCAAGCTAAACGGCAAATAATTCAATTTGTTGTCCCTGAAAATCCGGTTAAATATCGTAATTTTGCTATCCTTGCAGTGATTTTATTATGTGCAGGCTTGGGTGGTGGCTGGGTTATCGGTGGAAAGCAAGTTATCCAACCAGGGGAAATTGCTCCTCAGCAAGTACGACTGTTACTAAGTGGAGGGATTTTAGTTGCGATCGCATCTTTGCTAGTAATCAATATTAGTGCAGAATTGGCAGAATCTCATCAACATCACCATCAAGCACCCCACAATCAGGTAAAAAATCAACTCTCATTACCGCTAAATGTACAATGGTTGGGTGATGATAGTACCCATGTTGGGCAACTTGCGCTCTTTGGAGTTAAATTAACTGATCCTAAAACAGGTAATGCTGTCAAAGATATAGATTTAAAGATTAAAGCTACTCAAATTGAGCATAATCAAACTGTGTTTGTTTACCAGGGTTTATCAGATGTTAATGGTAAATTTATCTGGAAACAGCAATTTTTTGATGGCGCTTCCCATCAAGTAGAGGTTGAGGTTTCTCCCAAGAGGAGCGCAATTAATAAATTTCCGCCTTTTACTTTTTCTAAAGAAATTGAGGTTGAGGGAATTGCCCCGCCGTTGATGTCGCGGTTGATTAGCTTGGGTTATTTCACAGGTATTCTAGTAGTGGGTTTGTTGCTGGGGCTGTGGTTAAGACGCGATCGCCTTTTAGTCAGTCTGCAACCTGTAGATAAGTAGAGGTAGTAAGTTATTTCATAACTTACGCAAAGATTAAAATAAATAAAAGCTGAAATCTCACAATTGCAAGGCTTTATTTGATGGGTGTTTCAGCTTATTTTTGTTGTTAAAATTCACCTAAACAAGAGTACTGTTTATAAGTCATCAATAAATTTTAGATTTATAATTTAAAGGAATTTTTAATCACAGGCAAAAGATATTTGTTTGTTTATTACCATATATTCGACAAAAAACCTGGCGGATTATGTAAAAAATTAATAAATTACACAGGAATTTAACTAAATGACATATTTTAAAAGGCTGCATCTACATCGTTGGCAACGGCTGTTGGCGCTATTCTTGAGCATGATGATTTTTGTGATTGCTGTGCCTAGCTTTGCCAACAACACAGCACAACGCAATCTCCAAGAGTTAAATTTCTACGTTGACAGAGCATTAAACAAAGCTCAGGCTAAAGATTATAAATCATCCTTAGCGGCTTATAACAAGTTCCAACAGAAATGGACTAAGGTGGAAGATAAAGTTAAGCAAGTTTCTCGCGATTCTGAGCAAGATATTGAAAAGCGAATGGGTGAGGTGAAAGTTGCTTTTTCCACTAAACCACCCAATCAAGCAAAATTGGTAGCAGCACTTAAACAGCTAAAGGCGACTAACAGCACATTTATTAAGGGTGAATATAAACCAAATCCACCAGCAAAACCTGCTGTTAACAACGATCAATTGGTACTAGCTTACTCAATGGAGCGACTTAACCGCGCTGAGGTGGCACTGAATAAAAAAGATCTAGCAACTGCGATTAAGGAAATCCAGTCATTTCAAAAAGAATGGCTAGAGGTGGAAAGTGTTGTTGCTACGAAGTCGAAAGATGTTGCTGTTGCGGTTGAGAATAATATGGCAAAAGCTGATGGATTTCTAGTGGCTACCCCTGCTGATATTATCGGTACGAGGAGTGCGATCGCATCTTTAAAAAAAGACTTACAACCGTTTGCTACTCAGCCTTTAAAATACAATACCTTTGATGCCACAGCTATCTTAGTAAGGGAAGGAATAGAAGCACTGCTAGTGTTAGTTGGTTTGTTAGGTTTCTTGAATAAAAGTGGTAATGGAGATAAAAGTTACTCAGTAGGGTTAGGTGCATCTGCTGGGCTGGTAGCTGCAATAATCACTGTGGTTGTGATTCAAATACTATTTCCCAATGCTGCTGGCAACATTAACAGAGAACTTTTAGCAGGAGTTACAGGTTTAGCAACAGCAGTGATGCTAGTTTATATTAGCTTTTGGCTGCATATTAAGTCATCATTAATGCCTTGGCGAGAATATATTAAGGAGAAATTTAATACAACATTAGTACCTAACAATGTATTTTTCTTAGCAATACTGGATTTTTTTACCTTCTACACCGAAGGTGCAGAAATTACACCGTTATACATTAGTATTTCCACCTCGCTTAGTACTCCTGATTTATTAACCGGATTAGGTTTGGGGATGTTAAGTTTAATTGCGATCGCTGCTTTAATACTAGGAGTAGGTTTACGCCTTCCTAGCAAACTTTTCTTTCTTCTTACCAGTTTGCTAATTTTCTACTTGGGCTTTAAGTTTGTGGGTAGTGGTATCCATGCCTTACAAGTAGCTGAGGTTTTACCTGTAACTCCTGCTAACTTTTTACCAGTTTTCAATGTTTTAAGTCTTTATTCTACTTGGGAAACTACGCTGTCTCAGTTAGGATTAATTGCGATCGCTATTGCTGTTGTAATGTACACACGGTTTCAAAACAATCGTGTTACAAAAGAAATACCAAGTGAACAGCAAACAGTCAGCGAAAATTCTTAATTTTTAGTGGTTTACTTGTGGTTGGATAAAAACAGTTAATAATTTCTTGAGGAGTGAAGACAAAAATGATGAATTTGCACCGAATTTTAATTGTCAGCACATTGGCGCTGTTAACACTGACTGCTTGCAACTCACAACAACCAACTGCTGATAATAATTCCCCTGCTCCCGCAGCCCCAGCTAGTCCTAAAGCGGCTCCAGCAGCGAAGGATAATTTAACTGAAATGAAAGGTTATGTGACCCAAGCGGTTACTGCTGTAAAAGCTAATAACTTTGCCAAAGCCAAGCAAGAATATAAGGAATATGATGAAAAGTGGGAGGCAGTTGAAGATGGAGTGAGGACTAAATCACAAGATGCTTATATCAAAATTGAAAAAGATATGACTCAAGTGACGAATACTCTCGTTAAACCAGCAAAACCAGATAAAACTAAGGCGACTGCTGCTCTTAATGCTTTATCAAAAACTCTTGATGCTAATGCAAGTAGTTTAAAATAGTTTTCCAAGCTAATTAATTGTAAAACCCCACCCCCCAACCCCCTCCCCTTATCAAGGGGAAGGGGAGATTTTTGGGTTTATATCTGATGAAATCGTGAACTCGTTCCCAGGTTGAACCTGGGAATGAGAATAGGAGGCTCTGCCTCCTCTTAATGTAATGGGTATTTCCTGTCTGCTAGATGTTCTTAATTAAGCAACTGCTGACACAATTGGCGGAAATGATCGCCTCGTTGTTCAAAGTTTTGATATTGATCGAAACTCGCGCAAGCTGGAGACAATAATACAACCTTTGCATTATGCTGTTTAGCTAATTCAGCACCTCTAGCAACAGCATTATCCATTGTTTCCACAATTTCGTAACTGGAATAGCTAACTTCATCAAGTCGCTTTGCAAAGGCTTGAGCAGCATCACCTATAAGTAATACAGCAGCAGCTTGAGCTTTAATTGTTTCTAACCAAGCAGTATCATCACCTGCTTTGGCTTCCCCACCTGCAATTAAAATAGCTGGGCTATCAACTGATGCTAACCCAACTTGAGCAGCATCATAATTTGTGGCTTTGCTGTCGTTAATAAAATCAATATCTTCCCAAGTGCAGATGTGTTCTAGGCGATGGGGTACACCAGGAAAGTTAGAAATAGCTTGTGCGATCGCATCCTTCTCAATTCCAGCTAATCTCGCTGCTGCTACCGCCATCAGTAGGTTTTGTAAATTATGAGAACCCACCATCTTTAAAGCAGATGCACTTAAAATTTGCTCTCCTTGAAAGATTACCCAACCATCTTCGATATAGGCTCCTAGATCGGGATTACCAATTAACTTAGTACCTTCTACACTTGTCCAGCAAGCATCAGCCCATTGTTGAGTTCCAATTTCATGCAGGTAAGCATCATCACCATTAAATATTTGATGCTTAGACTGGTGCAGTAAATGAGCCTTAATGTTGTAATAATTCTCTAAAGTTTTGTGACGGCTGAGGTGATCCGGTGTAAAAGTTGTCCAAACTCCAATTTGTGGCGCAACCGAGGGAGAAGATTCAATTTGATAGCTACTTAATTCTGCAACTATCCAATCGGGAGGAGTATCAGCTAGTGCTAATTCACAAGCAGCAAAACCAATATTGCCACAAGCAGGTGCATTCAAGCCAGCAGCTTGAAAAATCGCAGCAATTAAAGATGTAGTAGTCGTTTTACCGTTAGTCCCTGTAATTGCTACCCAAGGACAAGATTGGAGACTTCGCCAAGCAAGTTCCATCTCCCCAATTGTTTCAATTCCCATGTCCCTTGCTGCAACTAAAGCAGGGATATCCCAAGGAAC
>JBARVL010000380.1:0-1628 GCA_049646245.1 Crinalium sp.
AAGCTAGTCAAAGCTGCATACATAGCCCTACACCGATGAATGAATTATCAATCAATCAGTTACTTGCTGACTTAAAAAACTCTGTTGAAAGTGTTCGTTACCAAGCTACGGTAGAACTTTGGCGCATTTGGTTTGGGCAAAAGGGAGTTGTGGGGTTGGAAATGTTGCAGCGTACTCAAGCAATGCTGGAGGTAGGCAAGTTTTCTCAAGCAGAAGAGGTGTTAACGCAACTAATTACAGACTTGCCTGATTTTGCCGAAGCTTGGAACCGACGAGCAGTGCTTTATTATATGGTGGGAGAATACGAGAAGGCGATCGCAGATTGTGAGATGGTAGTAAAACTTAACCCAGTACATTTCGGTGCTTGGCACGGTTTAGGCTTATCTTTTGCTGCACTCGGAGAATATAGCGCGGCTATTAAAGCTTTTCGTCAAGCTTTAGAAATTCAGCCTTATGCAATAGAAAATCAAAGGTTAATTCTGGAATGTACAGCCAGAATCAATTAACAATTAACAATTAACAATTAACAATTATCAATTACTTCCGTAAATCTCCCCCTCCCTGTAAACGGGGAGGGGGTTGGGGGGAGGGGTTTTAGATTTAATTACTTCCTACGACGCGCTCTTGTAGGCATCATAATTAAAACTAAGGGAGCAAGCAAGGATAAAGACCAAATTCTTCTCCAAAAAGGAGTCGGCTTGCTGTCAGGAGTATCACTAATATTCATTTTATTACGAATATCCTGAATATTCCATCCTGTCAACTTAGCTAAATTTTGTGCTTCCTTTTCAAATCGTGAACGTAAAGACCGCTTGTATTCTTGACCCGCTTGGCAAGAAACGTTTCCGGTAAAGGGATGACGTAGAACATAACGACCTTGGAAGGCGTTCTGATTTGATGTTTCTTGAAACATTAAATCTTCTGGGAACTTATCGCGGGTATAGCGGACGTGCAAACGAGTAATAAATACATTAGATCTTCCTCCCTCCTCTGTCCAAAATACCCCTGCTTTCTTAAGCTCTTCTGGTGACAGTGGTTGGGCAGAACAAGGGTCACAGTTGCCCATATCCCAAGCGTATTCTAGAAAGGCTACTTTTTTCCCTTCACTATTGTAGGAATTTTGGAACATGGATTTGTAGAAACCACCAAACTCCTGTTTAACATAAAGCGGAATGTCGGTATTTGAAGGAATATTTACTGTCCGGTAGTTAGTGATTTCGGCTTGACCTTTGGGTGATAAAAGATAAACGATTAAATCTTGTTCGCTGGTAGAATTAATCATTCCTAAACGAATCGGCAACATAAACTTAGGAGATTCATAGGCTATCATTAGTGGGCGCAGATTTTGATAGCCAGATTTGTCAAATTCTTCTAAGTTGACTTTAGCAACAAAGAATTTCATGTTTTGCCGAATGTAAGGTTTTAAGAGTTGGTTAGCGCCTTGAGGAATTTTGTAGTTATTGCGGTTAAGCCATGTTTCTAAACCGTTAGACTCTTTAGCACTGAGAACTAAAATGTCATATTCTCCGACGGAGAATTTTGATTCTATAGTGACACCCAAGGCATTATCATTAGCAAGACTTCCTCTTGCTGCTTGTGGTGCGGGTGCTTGAACCGGGCGTGGCATT
>JBARVL010000381.1:0-3486 GCA_049646245.1 Crinalium sp.
CGCACGAGCTAAGTTATTGTTAACTACACTTTCAGCTTTGCCGCGCTCATTTGCTAATAAAATAGCATTTAGTCCCCAACCAGAGACAGTAATCACAATTCCCATCAGCGATGCTGCTAATAGTAATTCGATTAACGTAAAACCTGCATTAGCTTTTTTTTTGCCTTGGTTTAATTTTTTGAAATTTTTATAAATAACGGTTTGCATAATTAATTTAGTTGAGTAGTATTGCAGTCATCAGTACCGCTTTTTTTCCCGATTCTAAATAAGCCTATTCCTTTGGAAATTGTGATACATTTTGCTGTACCAGGCGTATTAAGAACAGAAAAGAAAACTTTCTGATCGGTTGTAATAGCGTTTGTTCTTCCTTTGTAGTCAAAAGTTATTTCCAAAGGAGCTTGGTTGTTATTACTATTAGCCGTAACATTGTGATCTAGAACAATACCTGTTAAAGTGCGATCGCCAGTTATCAAACAGGACGGAGGATTGCCCCTTAAAACCGGAGTTGTTACAGAAGTTGTATCTGTAGTATTAATCTTTTGACCAATTTTCACTAGCTTAACACTACAACTTTGACTTTTACGCATTGCCTGTGTTTGCGCTTCTTGCAATGCTCCTTGTGTTTGTTCAACAGCATCAGTTATTTTACTGTTGTTATTCATAGCCAGAAAGCTAGGAGTTGCGATCGCTGCCATAATTCCAGCCAGCATCAGTACAATCATCATTTCTAGCAAGGTAAATCCCTTACTGGGATTACGGGCAATAAAAACTGACATCAGGTATTACCTCAGAAAAATTTGTTGCTATTACTGGAGTTGTTTTGCTTTGAGGAGTAACCTTATATAAAACTTCTAATGAGTTATAAGGTGAAGCGGGTTTAATATTAGTTGTGCGGGTAAGTTGATAAGTTTGACCTGCAATAGTTTGTGTAGTCTTAGTTATACTAGGTAGATTAGTTTGTAAATAGTTAGCCAATCCATTAGTTGTAGCTGTAGCACTGCATAAGGTAGTTTCTATAACTTTACTACCTATAGTTAAAGTTTTTCCTATTGATGAATCTAAGGTGATAGTCGTACCAACAATTCCTTTTATGGTGAAAATTTTACCTGCATCACCTATAATAATTTCATCGTTTACTGCTAATGTACCTATATTATCAACTATAATAACTGTGGCGGATGGAATACTTACCGCTACATATAAAGAAACGCTCATTAATGATTGCGATAATACTGATGCTTGATTTCTTACGCTCTCTAAATCTTCCTGAATCCAGGCGGTTGCTACGCTATAACGTTTAGCTTTCACCTTAAACATAGCAGCAATTACCATTGCTTGCATGGTGACACTAAGAAAGAAGGTTAATAATAAAATTGCTGCCATAATTTCAACCAAAGTAAATCCGGCTGATTTGTTACGATGATGAGTTTTTAACATTTAGGGTACTTCCTCGCGTTGCTTTAATTAAATTGCAACAATTTTTAGAGATTTAACAAGTTCTGGAACTAACTAGCCGATGAAAGTATTTCATCCTCTAGGTAAATCTAATTTAATTAACTACATACTGGTTTGATTTACCTAGAGGATAATAGCTGTTGTTGTCGTTGCAATTATACGACAGCAGATTGTTAGTCAACTTCTTGGCGTTGCCAAGTGCTTGAAGGTGCTATCTGAGGTGGAAAGATAATATTGAGAAATGATAAATCACTCCAGTTAGTACCTGCTTGGTCAAGCGCTATGTGATTACCTTGACCGCCACCACTCCAAGACTTCACCCAGTAAATACCATTGGTGTTAGCACCACCTCCGCAACCTTGCGCCTGTCCACCGCCACTAAGATCTACATCATAGGTCGGCGCTAAAAATAAAATGTCACAAACAGAAGCATTTCCTCCTAAGCTAAAATTAGCAGTACCAGTGGCTGAAATACCATAAACTCTAGCGTCAGTAGCGCTACAGTTAGCAACACCAGTGCAATCATGGACTATAGCTTTTTGACCTCCAGTCATATCTATATTTCCTTGTAGGTAAACAGCAACTTTCTCCCCCGGTGTGAAGACCAAGTTTCCAGTTATGTTATCAGTCATAATGTATTGGTATTCTCCGGTCGCTGAATTATAGTTTGAGTTGCCTAACGTGCTTGACTTGTTAGCAATGTCTATCGCCCGTGGGAGAACCTTAGTCGTTAAAGAAGCATAAGTTATTGTGGCAACATTTGTTGTTGGTGTTGGTGGAACCGAGGGGATTGCAAAATTTGTATTTACATATTCCCAGGTGGGAGGTGGCGATGTACTCCCATTAGAATTAACAGACGTTAAACCAGTGCTACTTTTACTCAAATTACATGGAGCGAGAATATTAGCAGCGATCTTCCCTGTCGTTACAGTAGTTTTAGCCCACATTCCTGGGAAGGGATAGGGAATTACTTTTGATTGCAGAACTGGAATGCTTACTTTTAATCTGGTTGTAGATGTACCTACATCATTAGTAGCTGTTGCGCCAGAACCTTTTTGGTTAGCTCGACCTTCAATAAGTAGAACACCAGTGCCAGGAGTACTTCCAGGAGTTGGATAAGTATATGATCGGAGTCGATATTGTCCTTTGGTAGGATCAGTTGAATCTACATTTGTCCAAGATATACTCTGATTACTTGATGCTATAGTGCTAGCAAGACTCGTACAGCTTGAAAAAGTAAGGGCGCTCGCATTAGCCCAACTTTTAGTAGTGCCACTATCACTACAGACCAAATTATTGCCCGACATAGTGCGTGTAGCAACGCAATCTGGGTATATTGCAATCTCCCTATTGGTGTTAATAAAACTTTGATAACGGCTAACTCCTATTTCGGCTGCACTCATTGCTGTGGCTGTTGATTTTTGGGCGGTGGCTGTGGTTTGATCGCCTTGGGATCTAACAACCATCGTCAATCCCACGAGGAACATTACTAAGCCTATTCCCAAAGCAGCAATCATCGCAAAACCTTGTTCAGTAGAGCGACTGAGAATGTGTAGCTTTAATTTATAATTCATAGAACGAGCCTCTAGAGAGATGCAACCAAATATCAAATATATTTATTTAGTCTGTTGTGTTTGTTATAACTTTGCCAAAGTTTGTTAGCTGTGATACAAAAGCATATATTATTGTGACCGCGATCAATTATAAGTTTAAAACTTAGCTTGACCGCCATGCCTTACTATAAGTTTGCCCATTTGCAGCAGCTAAACTATCAACTATTTACAAAAATTTATTTTTTAGCGAATATAGAGACGCGCCGTGGCACGTCTCTACAAAAAATCAAGGGTTAGCACCTGTGATTTATGGAGATGTCTAATTGACCCTAATTGAGGGGACATTAGCTGAAGATATTAATATTGGTTTAAATTAATCCCCGCTTCCTTAGCCATTAGTGCTAGTCCTTTGTGGTCTAAAGTCTTAATTGCCTTAGTAGACAGTCTCAGTCTTACCCAACGCTTACCTTCTGCCCAC
>JBARVL010000382.1:0-8146 GCA_049646245.1 Crinalium sp.
TAGCGATCGTAAGTGACCGGAGTTCCGCCCGAAGTAGTATAGGTTCCCAAAAGTCGTCGAATTTTCACATAAAGCTCATCTTCTTTAGAAAGAGAAGCTTCTTTTAGCAATGCAAAAGCTGCGTCTAGGCGTAAATATAGGGTTCGTGCAACCAGGGGCAACCAGTTGTTAAAATCGTTAACCAGCAAGGGGTTCAGCCTTTATTTCTTGCCAATGCTCAAAACCAATTTTTCCTCATATTTCATAAGTTTTTCAAATATGATATGTTAAATCAAGTTGACAAAAAACTTAAAATCTGTCTAGATGGATTTTGAAGATGACAACGACATTTTTCATTTATGCTTTTCTCTAACTGGTATTACCGCCTGCGGAGAAGAATGAATGGTTAAACCCTATTGGGGTACAGAGGAACTCATCGAAAATTGGACTCTTGTTCCCCAGGAATTAGAACAGGTTTTGAAGAAAGTTGGTGCAGGACAGATTGGTTTTGCCATTTTACTGAAGTATTTTCAAATGATGGCTCGTTTTCCCGACTCCGAAGCGGAAATACCAGAAATAGTTATCACATACATAGCATCGCAACTAAAAGCAGACCCATTATTGTATTCTCGCGTTTTGTGTTCAACGCGCTCAAGAGATTACTGATAATCTCATCGAGTTATTAATGTCAATCATTCAACGAATTGGGACAAGAGCGGAAAGGCGTATCAACAAAGAATTAGTCTCTGACTTTAAAGAAGTAACCGGAAAAACTAATATTTTATTTCGCCTTGCTGAAGTAGCATTAGCTGAACCTTCGGGGGTCATTGAAAAAGTAATCTATCCTGTAGTATCGCAGAAAACTCTTCGAGATTTAGTAGCTGAATATAAAGCGAATGGTACAGCTTACCGTCAAAGAGTCTATACCGTAATGCGTTCATCCTTTGCCAGCCACTATCGCCGGATGATCCCGACTCTGCTATCGGTATTAGAATTTCGCTCTAATAATGACATTCATCGTCCCGTAATTCAAGCATTAGAGTTACTAAAAAAATACGCTCAAAGTAAAGCTAGATATTACCATGCAGAGGAAGATATCCCGATTAATGGAGTTCTCATGCATTGGTTGGAAAGAAATTCTGTTGGAAAAAACCCCAGAGGGGAATGAACGGATTAACTGTATCAACTACGAAATCAGCGTTTTACAAGCCCTCAGAGAAAGACTCAGTTGTAAAGAAATTTGGGTAGTAGGAGCATCTCGTTATGGTAATCCAGATCATGATTTACCTACTGATTTTGACCAACATCGTCAAATTTACTATCAGGCTTTAACGCTTCCACTCTTCTGTAGAAACCTTGATCTCTAACTTACAAGAACAAATGGCACAGGGGCTAGAAAATTTAGATCAAGGAATGCCCAAGAACCAAGATGTTACTGTGATCGGGAAGACAGGTCAAAGTTTTATTAGACTTAGCCCTATAGACCCTGCACCTGAACCCATTAATTTAAAACAACTCAAGGGAGAAATTAACAGGAATTGGGAGCATACCAGTCTATTAGACATTCTCAAGGAAACAGATTTGAGAGTAGATTTTACCCAGAACTTCACAAGTATGGGTACAAGAGAGATTATAGACAAAGAAACACTACAAAAGCGATTATTACTGTGTCTTTATGGCATGGGAACTAATACTGGATTAAAGAGAATTAATACTGGTATTAATGGCGAAAGCTATCAAGATTTACTCTATGTACGTCGTCGGTATATCCACAAAGACCAGTTACGCAGTGCAATTGGTGATGTTATTAATGCTATCTTCTCTATTCGTTTACCTCATATTTGGGGAGAAGGAACTACTACTTGTGCCAGTGATAGCAAACATTTTGGTGCGTGGGATCAGAATCTTCTAACCCAGTATCATCTCCGTTATGGGGGTCGAGGAGTCATGATTTATTGGCACGTTGAGAATAAATCTACCTGTATCTATTCCCAACTCAAAACCTGTTCCAGTAGCGAAGTTGCAGCCATGATTGAAGGGGTTTTGCGTCACTGTACGAATATGGATGTGCAGAAAAATTATGTTGATAGTCATGGTCAAAGTGAAGTGGCGTTTGCCTTTACTCACTTATTGGGATTTCAGTTAATGCCCAGATTGAAACGGATTAAGGTACAAAAGTTATATCGTCCTCACGTTGGACAAAGTGATGCTTACCCTAATTTACAACCGATTCTGACTCGTCCGATTAATTGGGATTTAATTCGCCAGCAATATGACCAAATGGTGAAGTTTACTACTGCTTTAAGATTGGGAACGGCTGAAACAGAGGCAATTCTTAAACGTTTTAGCAAAAATCCCTTCAAACATCCTACTTATCTGGCATTATTGGAATTAGGTCGGGTAATAAAAACTATTTTCCTATGTCAGTACCTTGACTCAGGAGAGGTACGGCGAGAAGTTAATGAAGGATTAAATGTAGTAGAAAGATGGAATGGAGTTAATGATTTTATTTTCTACGGTAAGGGTGGAGAGTTTGCTTCTAATCGCTTAGAAAGTCAGGAATTATCGGTTTTATCTTTGCACCTATTACAGATCTGTTTGGTCTATGTGAATACTTTGATGATTCAGAGTGTATTGGAGCTTCCACATTGGCAGCAAAAGTTAACTGAAACCGATAAAAGAGCAATTACTCCTTTGATTTTCAGTCATGTTAATCCTTATGGTACATTTAAGCTGGATCTCAACGAGAGAATTGTTGGTTTGGCACAACAACTGATTGCTTAATCCCTCCAGAACTTTTCAAATCTTTGAGGTGACATTTGAGTATAACGAACTGTGTGGTGTATGTTCTTATGACCTAAATAGTCTTGAATTGCTCTGGTATCATGACCAAGGGATGCTAAATAGTGACCACAAGCATGACGTAGTTGATGGGGATGAACTGGAAAAGCGATTTTGGCAATTTCTCCAGATCTCGCTATGATGTGACGGATTGAACGGGTTGATAGAGGTGCTTTGCGTTCGGATACGAAAACGTAACTCGTATCGGGGTAATCAATGCTGAATTTGACGCAAAGCTCTCAATTCGGGAGAACGTAGAGGATGTATGCTGTCATGGCCATTTTTGACACGATGTATCTCTATATAACCTCCTACTAAATCTATTTGCGGCCATTTCAAAGCCACTAATTCGGCAGTTCTTAGTCCGTGACGAAACATTAATAAAATGATTGCTCCATCTCTAACACCATGACGACCTACTTTTTGAGCAGCACTAATCATGGCGTTGACTTCTGATGGTCGCAGATATTCTCTTTCCCTCTGAGATGATTTTTTGGATGGGGGAGTATTTTGAGAAAATATCTTTGCCGAAAATGGAAGTTGGCTAGTGATAGATAGCATGGGTCAAGTCCTCATGCTGATGCGTATATTTTCATTGTACTTTGCCTAGAATGAGACAAACTAGGCAAAGTAATCATTTAAATTACTTATCAATCAAGCTCGAAAATCGGGTGCTAAGTAGTACATATATATTAGGTTGCCCCTGGTTGCACGAACCCTATATTTACGCCTAGATGCCGATGCCATTTGTAGAGTAGGCGAATCGTGTTTGCAACTTTTCGGCGTATTTTTTAGCTTGTCCTAAACCTGCGGTATCTGGTAATCCGCGTTTTTTAGCTTCGATGACGGCGAGTTTTTCACCATGATAAACCAGCACATAATCAGCAATGTCTGATTTAGCACGTTGACTGTTACCAACTAAGCGACCAGGGGCAATAACTTCGCGACGGATGCGACTACCTTCGATCACTCCCCATCCTGCGGCTTTGAGTGCAGGGTCAATTAGTTCGGCACGGGTTTCGGCTTCGTTCATGCTGCAATTTCTTCCTTAACAGTTTTCGAGGTGTCTGCGGTGAGTTCGCCTGTGAAGGCTTTTTGCAGGATGGATTGTTTGAGTTCGTTGAGTGCGGTGATTTTTTGACGGTAGATACTTTCGAGGCGTTGGGTTTCAGCAGCTAATTCATCTATCTTAGTTACAAGACTGTTTTGTTCTGTAATACAAGGGAATGGAATTAAAACTTTTTTTGCTGTAGTAATATTGAAGTGTTTCTGAGCCGCTCCAACTAAACGACTACCCACAAGGGTTTTTCCGAAAAGAGAATTGAAGAATAGGCAAAGATAATGAGGATTGATATTTTCATCAGGTTTAACAATTACTAAATCGCTACAATTGACTATTTCAAGTCCCTCTGGAATAACTGCGGCTGTTCCAGGATAACCAGTCCTAACAATTGCCAAATCACCAGGTTTTAATTGAGATTTTTTTAATGCAGAGTGAAATTCCTTATCTATAAAAACAACATTATCTAGGTTAATTCTAAAAGGTAGGATGTTCTGCGATCGCAGAAACGGAATTCCACTATCTTTGTATTTTGAAGCCATTGAACCTACATGACCAACAGTAATTTCTTTGCAAATATCCTCTAACTTCTTTTCCACCCACCCGTCGCCTTTCTGGGTAAAAATGGCGTTTAGATAGCTTTCAAATAGTTCACTGGAGTTGGCGAGGTTCTTTTCGGTGTTTGCGATCGCTCTATCAATCCCCTCAAACGCCTCATCCAAAATCGCCACAATCCGCTTTTGTTCAGGGAGTGGAGGAATTGGCAATTTAATTGTTTTGAGGCGTACCAGTGCTAACTTTGGTTGTGCAGCAACACGAGTATTAATGCCTGTTTGCTGTATAAAATTATTTGTTTTTGTAAAATAATAAATAAAACTTTTGTCAATTCCCTTGTGAAGCACCAACTTACAAGCATTTTCTGTTAAATTAGCCCCATCTAAGCTTTTAGGTACTGAGCCAGTTTTGCCAATAGTTCCAGCAATGCTTATATAAATATCTTGGGAAGATATTGTGTAATTTTTAATTTGCTCATATACTTCGTTGCTTATATATTTAAGGTTTTTAGTACAGACAGTTCCATCTTCAGTAAAATCAGCAACAGTTATGTAAGGATGTAAAGTTGGTGTTGTTTCAAACTTGTATCCTTTTTGAACGCGCTTTCCTCCCTTAACTGTAGCAATTTCATCCAAATATTTTATTTCCCAACCTTCCCTCATACCATCCCTCCAATACCAGCCAAAATATCTGCACTCTCCGCATCTAAAATCACTATATTTCTACATTTCTTCATAAGCAGCAATAAAATCATCCCGTGAAATACCAGATTGAGTGCAGATACTTCTTAAAGTAGAACCTTTAATAAGTTTATGATTTGGCAAAGTTAAAGGAGTAGTTGTACCATCGGGATTTTGTCTAATCATAGATATATGCTCTTTTTCTCTTACTATGGAAAATCCAAAACCCTCAAGCACTTTAATTACTTTTGATTTAGGAGCATCGACAGGAAACTTTGCCATTATACGTTTGCCTCTGCTACAAAAGCTTCGAGGATTGAGGACTCAGATTCTAGAACCGATTCTCCAAAAGTCTCAATATGAAATAAAATAGCCGAGCGCACATCATTTAAAGCTTCTTCATAGGTGTCACCCTCACCAACTACAACCCCTTGAATACCTAAAGGATAGGCAACATAACCATCAGGGTGCTTTTCGACAATTATTTTGATATTTTTCATAGTTACTTCTCCTAAATTAATTTGACATCCAAAAGAAAATTCACATACTCTGTTAATTGTCAACTGCCTGTCAACTGCATAATTCTCGCCAAAATCTCAGCACTTTCTGCATCTAACGCAGCAATTTCATCTATAATTTCCTGCGGTTCTCGTAACAGCGATTCCTCAGCTTTATTTGGATTCTTCACCGACAGATCAAACGTTACCTGATCAATATCGGCAATATCCACCAACCAAGACTTTTCTGTTTCTGCAAACGTAGCCTGTAACTCTACAAACTCCCGCAAATCCTCATCATTCAGAGAATTGGTTTTACCCATATTCCGCCCTGGAACGAGTTGGTAATACCAAATTTTCTGTGTAGCCATCCCCTCATTTAAAGGTTTTTCCTGAGCAAATAAAGGCATTCCCTGAACAGAATCAAAGGGCTTTCCTTTCTCAAAAAACAGCACTACTGTTTTTACTCCTGCCCCGATAAAAGTCCCACTTGGACAATCTAAAATCGTGTGCAGATTGCAACTACTTAAAAGCTCTTGACGTAACGCCCGCGAAGCATTATCAGAATTTGACAGGAACGTATTTTTGATTACTACTGCTGCCCTACCGCCTGTTTTCAGCATTTTGATGAAATGCTGTAAAAACAGAAACGCTGTTTCCCCAGTTTTAATCGGAAAATTCTGCTGTATTTCCTTGCGTTCCTTCCCTCCAAATGGAGGGTTAGCCAAGATAACATCAAAACGATTCTTGTCCTGAATATCAGTAAGATTTTCCGTCAGGGTGTTGGTATGAATAATATTTGGTGCATCAATGCCATGCAAAATCATATTCATGATGGCAATTACATACGCCAAACTTTTCTTTTCCTTACCTGTAAAAGTATGTTTTTGAAGTATCTCAAGCTCTTTTGTTGTCAGATTACCCCGACGTAAATAATCGTAAGTTTCACACAAAAAACCCGCCGAACCGCAAGCACCATCATAAATGCGATCGCCAATATGAGGCTTGACCACCTGAATCATTGCCCGAATTAAGGGACGCGGCGTGTAATACTCCCCACCATTGCGCCCTGCATTACCCATATTCTTGATTTTGGCTTCATAGAGATGGGATAGCTCATGTTTCTCTTGTTGCGATCGAAACCTTAGTTCATCTATATATTCCAGGGCATCCCGCAAGCTGTAGCCGCTTTGAAACTTATTCTTAATCTCGCTAAAAATTTCGCCTATCTTATATTCGATGGTGTCTGGACTGGTAGCCCGTTGCTTGAATCCCTGTAAATATGGAAATAGCTTGCGGTTAACATAATCAATCAGATCATCACCAATTAGGGCATTATCATGATCTACCGTACCATCAGCATTTTTCGGTGCTGCCCAGACTGACCAGCGATGCGCCTCATCAATAATAAATTCATAAGATTTACCAACCAGTTCTGCCTCTATCGCCCTCTCCTGTTCCAAGTCATCCAAATACTTTAAAAACAGTAGCCAAGAGGTTTGCTCCGTATAATCTAACTCGGTAGTACACCCCGCCTCTTTCCAGAGAACATCATCAATATTTTTTAAAGTTTGCTCGAACATTTAACTTTACTGTGGGATTTTTAATATTAATGGCTTGGCTTATTAGATGGCAACTCACCAGAATATAATACTGTAATAAAACTTATTGGTGAAGATGTTGAAGTGAAAACGTAACACCCGCAGTTGCACCAGCTAACAATAGGGCTATCGCCCTTTAGTAGTTAGAGACGATGGTGCAAAGGGATTCTATTTTATCACTGTAACCTGTAGTGAAACAGCTTTCACTGTTTTTATAACTTCTAGTATTTTGATAGCTTTCATTACTACAAACAGCTTTCAATCTTAAAATAGTTAAAGCTGCTACAACAGTTAGTAAATAATATGAGTAAATCAGTTTAATCAAAGAGCAATAATACAATGATTAGGTGACCGCGAAGGCGTACCAAACTGTTCTGGTGGTACTTCTTAAACAACAAAGGAGGTAAATCATTTGATTGCTGATGCCGGAATTTTGGAACTACCAAATGTTCCTTTACAAGCCAAACAGTTACTTCCTGAATATTCAGGAATTTACTATGTTTTGGATGAAACTAATAATGTTTGGTATATAGGAAAATCAAAAAATATCCAGAAACGCTGGCAAGGTAAAGCTCATCATCGGATCTACCAACTGTCAGCACAGAAAAAGAAACATTTTACTATTTACTATGAACTCGTTAGCTCTTCTCAACTGGACAGCGTAGAGAAGCAACGCATTGAGAAATATCATCCACACTTAAATTCTAGTCCGGTAAAGACAAAACAGGTGCGTCCATCTGAGACGCTGTTAAGGGAAACCCTAGCTGGGATGGCTGATTTTGTTTTCTTATTAGGAGTAGAGCCGTCGAGACAAGGAATGGTGTCTTTTCTTAGTATTATTCATGTTTGTCTAGATTTAGATGCTCTCAAAGAAAAATTTAACCCCTCTTCAATGGAAGAGGAACAAGCACTGATTAAAACAGCTTTTAGCAG
>JBARVL010000383.1:0-10166 GCA_049646245.1 Crinalium sp.
GATCGAGGTAAGCAAGACCACCTCTCACTAAATGTCCACCAATACCCTCTTGCAGACTAGCTTTGGACATTAATAAGACATAAGGATACTTCTTAGTTCTACGGCGATACTCTCTAGCAGCAGCAACGGCAGCTAATACACCATACACTTCATCACCAAATACTATGACATCGTAAGCATTTACACTGTTTACCATGATCTAAAAACCTCTATTTCTAGTAATTCTTCTATAATTTGGTTTGGTTGTATTAACTTAATACCATTTCGTTACTTATCATGGAGTAGGGGCGCTGCCCCTGTATATATCGTGCGATCGCACTACAAAATTAATATCAGTTTATGCAAGCTGCGATTCAAACTGCTTTAATTTAGATGATTCCTCCTGATTAGCTACACCATAAATTTTAGGTAATTGATTAGTTGCAACTAAAACTTGTCTAACTTCTTGATTGGATATATCTGCTAAATTCCTACCACTAAGTAAAGCAATAATTGCGGCTATTCCTAATCCACTTCCAACAGCAGAATTAAATTCTACAATTCTGCCAGCAGAAGCACCATAACCTTGAAATCCAGAACCAGGTCCAATAACTGCTAGGTTGGGAATATCTTTAATTAATGCGTGGCGAATCCCAATATTAAATAAGGGTGGCTTAAAATGAATTTCAGAAAAGCCTTTGGCAGTAGCTTTTTGAATTAAACCTAAGATACCACCGCGTGAATCAAAATGATAGCCAAATGTACCTAATGCTTGATTTGCTGGAACTCCACCCATTAACATTTGTTCACCGCTTAGGGGTTCGACTACACCAGTAACATTACCTGCGTGTCTAATATAAAGTTCAGATGCAGGAGTGACTTTAATAGCACCGAAACTTTTCATCCACTCTTGGATGCAAGCAATTTCTTCTAACATTTTAGGAGTTGGTTTAGCACCATTTTTTGCAAGTGCTTCTGCCTGGTTAGCATCGACTGCTAATAACAGCGCATTCCAAGAAAGTTTGTCGCCAGTAAATCTAGCTATATTTGCATTGTCATAAACTAGACCTGTTTCCTCAAGGGAAAGCTTTTTGTTTCTGAAGGAATGGTAGGCTATAGATAAAGCATGAGTCGGTATGTCTATATAATCTTTGTCTGCCCATAAGGTTTTAAGATTCCCCTTAATATCGACCAGACTTTTCCTAAGTTTTTCAGCTAAATTGGCATCACCGCCAGCAGCTTTATGTAAGCAATTTTGAGCTTCTTGATCCCCCAGGTTGGTGAAGCGTTTGAGGTAGGCTAATTCTATTTGCTTAAGTCTTTCTACACTCAGACCTTCTGTTGTAAATACTAAGGTTACAGGTAATTCTGAGTCTGGTAAACCAAATGTTTGAAATCCCTGAGATTTACTAACGCCAGCAGCTTGTGCTAACTCGGCATTTACGGTGGCATCAATAAATTGTTTTCCCGAAAATGTTTCTCCGTTGGTTTTAGTCAAGCTGACTATTTTATTACCATTTTTATTAACTTTGGAAATTATAAAATTGCTCAGTACAGCTATACCAGCTTCGCGGATCATATCCTTCAAAGCTGCACTTGCTTTATTAGGATCGAGGGCAATTTTTAGTACTCCAGATCGTTGCAAAAATTCTTGGTAAATTTTGGCAGGATCACCAAAATTATCTAGGTTGTTAGCTTTGCGAATATGTGGTTCGACTCTGCTTCTATCAAGATAGGAAAGACCGCCCCTAACTAAGTGTCCGCCGATACCTTGTTGCAAATTAGCTTTGGAAATTAGCAGTACTTTGGGATGTTTTTGAGTACGGCGGCGATATTCCCTTGCAGCAGATATAGCTGCTAAAACACCGTGTACTTCGTCACCAAATACGATGACATCGTAAGCGCGTACATCGTTAGTCATTTGAAGAATGCACCCTAAAAATTAAGCTGGGGGAAGTATTTACATCAATTCGATTTGGCAATCATCGCTAATCATAAAGCGCAAAGGTTTAGGGCGATTAGCTGGAATTGTTAGTTGCGCTGGTTGCCCAATCAAATTTATCTACAATCCTCTGATGAATGCAAATAATCTTAACACCTTCTAAGAACAAACAATAGTAAATGTCGGTATCATATCAAATCCGGTTAGATTGGAATTATATTTTTTTAACGCAAAGAGCGCAAAGGTAAGCGCAAAGGATCGCAAAGTTAAAAGCCGTAGAATTGGGTATCATTGTTAAGCAACCGGAAACGAGATCAATTAAAGTTAGGCGATCGCCATTACAACTCTTAACTGTTAACTAATTTAAGCATTTGTCTAAGTCCTTCTCGCCAGTGAGGAGGGTAAGTATTCAAGACAGAGGAGATTTTGCGACAGGACAAAACTGAATATGTAGGACGCTTGGCAGGTGTAGGATATTCAGAGGTGGTGATGGGGATAACACGCTGAACTTTTAAGGGAAAACCGCGCTGTTTAGCTTCTTCAAAAATGGCTACGGCGAAGTCGTACCAGCTTGCAACACCACTGTTTGTGTAGTGATATATACCTGTTTCAGGTCTGTTGGAAGTTAATTGTGCGATCGCATCTGCGATATCTTTCGCCCAAGTAGGAGTTCCAATTTGATCGGTTACTACTCGCACTTCTTCACGCTCACTTCCCAGTCTGAGCATGGTTTTAACGAAGTTGCTTTTGCCATAAGCACCATAAACCCAAGCAGTTCTTAAAATCAAGTAAGACTGACAATTTTCTTGAATTCCTTGCTCACCAGCGAGTTTTGATTGACCGTAAATACTTAAAGGATTAGGAATATCATCTTCAGTGTAGGGATGATTTTTGGAACCATCAAAAACATAATCAGTAGAAACATGAATTAGTAATGATTTTAGCTTTTCGACTTCTTGAGCAAGAATTGTAGGTGCGATCGCATTAATACTACTCGCTGTTTCTGGTTCCTTTTCGGCTTGATCGACAGCCGTGTAAGCCGCCGCATTAATTACTATCTCAGGCTGGAGTTGTTGAACTAACTCGCGAATCTGATTTTGTTGGGATAAATCTAAAGTTTTCCTGTCAACAGCAATTACCTCTCCATAAGATACAAGTGTCTGTTGTAATTCTTGACCTAGTTGACCTGCGCTACCAATAACAAGAATACGGCTCATGGGTACACTTCCGCATTTTTGAATTGCTGACCTGCTTGGTCTTTGGCGGATAATAGCGGTGGCGAATTTAGTTGCCAATCAATGTTTAAATCTGGATCATTCCACAGGATAGTGCGATCGTATTGCAGTGCGTAATCTGCTGTTGTCTTATACAATACTTCAGCTACTTCTGAAACAACTAAAAACCCATGAGCAAATCCTGGGGGAACCCAAAATTGGCGTTTATTTTCCGCGCTGAGAATGCAGCTAACCCATTTCCCAAATGTTGAGGAACTTTGACGCAAATCTACAGCTACATCAAATATACTCCCAGAAATTACTCTAACTAATTTTCCCTGTGGCTGTTGGATTTGGTAATGTAGACCCCGCAAGACATTTTGCTTAGAAAAAGAATGATTATCTTGAACGAAATGAGTTCTTACTTGAGTTTGTTCACTAAATAATCTTTCGTTATAGCTTTCAAAAAAAAATCCTCTGTCATCCGTAAATACTTTAGGTTCGAGGATCAAAACATCGGGGATTGGAGTAGTTACTATATTCATCAGTCAATTTTTCTTTTCCCAGCTTGCATTGCAGCCGGATTAATCGCTACTTATTTACTTTTGCTTTACTTTTACTGGGTGCATCTTGTTTTTTGAGTGCAGCCAATAGTTCTTTGTAATCTGGTCTATCGGGATTTAGCTTGACAAGTTTCTCCATAGGTGCGATCGCGCCTTTAAAATCATTCAGCGCCAACTTCCCTTGTACTAATCCCTGCAAAGCTACCTGGTTATCAGGTTCACGCTTTAATACCTGCTCATATCCGCTTACTTGTGCTTTAATTTGTGATTCTTGTGAAGGTGCTGTTGCTGTCTTGGCATCCTCTTGAGGCGGGTTTAGTCCCTGCTGGAACATCGCGGCGGTTCCAAAGGCTGTAGACCCCATAAATGCGATCACCGAGACAATTAGAAAAGGTTTTTTAAGATTTTCGTTCAACATACTAAATTTAATTTTGTTTGAATTTACTTATTACTTATTTTGAGCAGGATAGCTGCTAGATACTTATACAGCACTATTTCTAACTTACCCAACTAGGCGACTGTAGTAACACAGAACTTACGCAGATATCCCCCGCGCATCCCCCTTAAGAAGGGCAGGGCTGTTTCATGGTCGTCAAAGAAAATTAGGGGGGCAGGGGGGCAGAGGAGCAGGGTAGCAGGGGGAGAAATTTCCCGAATTTTTCCACTTTTCTACAGGCAATCCCACCCAAATTATTTTCTCTCGTCACTGCGGAAGTAGCCCTGCCCTTAAGAAGGGGGACGCATGAATGTTCCACCCTTTTCGTTCCCAGGCTCCAGCCTGGGAACGAGGGGGCTAGTTCTGATCTAGGTTTCAGGCAACGCGGTGCGTAATTTCTATAACAATTAACAATGACCAATGACCGATGCTCAATGATCAACTTTAATTTTAAGCTTAGTTATGCCTATCTACTTAGTATTTTCCGATCTACCCTGAGATAATAGCTGTAAGCTCTTAACACTATTAACAGCGATAAAAATTTGAGCCTGTATATTTGTTGATATTAAAATTATGGACTTGTTAGAGTATCAAGCTAAAGCCTTATTTCAAGAAATGGGCATTCCAATTTTGCCCTCTCAGCGAATCGATCATCCGAGTGAGATCAAGGGTTTACAGCTTCCCTATCCGGTTGTCCTCAAGTCTCAGGTACGTGCTGGGGGACGTGGTAGGGCTGGTGGTATCAGGTTTGTAGAAAATACTATAGATGCGATCGCCAGCGCCAGGACAATTTTTAGCTTGCCAATATTGGGTGAGTATCCCAAAGTTCTATTAGCCGAGGCAAAATACGACGCTGATCGGGAACTTTATCTAGCAGTAGTGCTAGATGCGAGTGTTCAACGCCCCGTATTATTAGGTTCCTCACAAGGTGGTATCGACATCGAAGCAGTAATTCAAAATTTGCAACAAGTTGTAGTCGAGCAAGAATTTTCACCCTTTTATGCCCGCCGTCTAGCAATTAAAATGGGACTTCAGGGAAGACTCATCCGCTCGGTAGGTGACATTTTTGAAAAAATGTACCATTTATTTATCGAAAAAGATTTAGATTTAGTAGAAATTAATCCATTAGGGATTAGTTCCACCAATGAAGTAATGGCTTTGGATGGCAAAATTGTTGTCAACGATCATGCCTTGGGTCGTCATCCAGACCTACCCGCACTAGCATCAAAAATCATCAATCGGAACACCCCAGCTTTTAGCTCGAATATATCTTTATCTTTGCCATCAACTACCCTAAATTCTACGGAGATAGAAGCGAGTAAAAGCAAGGCTTTTATACCTGGTCAACAACAGGGGAAAATTTTATCATCAGAAGAAATTAGGATTGATGCTCAAATAAATAAACTTAATCTGGGAGAAAGGGAAGGTAATATTGCTATTATTTGTACTGGCAATGGCATGGCGATCGCTACTATAGATTTACTTTATCAACACGGTGGTAAACCTAATATATGTTTGATTATTAACCAGCCAATATCAAGATCTCAACCAGCTATTCCCTCACTTATAAAACGCGCCTTGGAACAAATAAGCCAAGCTAAAGGGATAAAAGTTATACTTATAAATATTCAAGTTAGTGGGGCATTACAGTCAGAAGTAGCAGATGCGATCAGGGGATATTTACAACAATCTCCTTATACAAAAAATGTCAACTACCCAGCTAGTAGTCCTCAAATTGTTGTCCGTATTCTAGGTAATGAAATTAACGTTACAAGTGAGAATTTAGACAAGCAACCGATTTATATTAACAAGAGTTTGGATGAAGCGATCGCTAAAACTGTCTCTTTAGCTAAGTCAGCCGCTAAAAAAACATAAATTCTTTGAAGCTTTAGCGATTACTTAGAAATATTCTCATTAAAATTAACGCATCAAAAAAAATCTTGCAGGTAAGTAAAAATGCACTTAAAGCCCGACAGTCAAATCATCGTACAGGGCATAATGGAACCATTAGCTTCAGTCTACACTGCTCAAATGAAAGCTTATGGCACAAATATAGTCGCTGGGGTTAGTCCTGGTGATGGAGGGCAGTTAGTAGATGATATTCCTGTATTTGACCTTGTAGAGCAAGCATTGTCAGCAGTTGGGCAAGTAGACGCGACAATTATCTTTGTACCACCTTACTACGCTATTGATTCAGCCTTAGAAGCGATCGCATCTGGTATTAAACAAATTATTATCGCTACTGGTAGCATACCTCCACTCGATATGGTGTCTCTACTTAGAAAAGTAGAAACAACAGATACACTCATTATTGGTCCAAATACTTCCGGCGTAATTATTCCAGAAAAAATCTTACTGGGAACCTACAATAGCGAATTTTTCACATCTGGATCAGTAGCCTTAATTAGTAATAGTGATACCCTCAACTACGAAGTTGCTTGGGAATTAACACAAGCAGGTATCGGACAATCAATAGTAGTTAATTTAGGTAGCGATACAATTATTGGTTCTGATTTTCAACAATGGCTAGAAATCTTAGATAAAGATCAACACACTAAAGTAATTGTATTAATAAGTCACAGCAACTACCCTGACGAACCAGCTTTAGCAGAATTCATCGCTAACAACATTGAAAAGCCTGTAATTACTTACTTAGTCGGCATTCATTCACCAGCCAACAAGCATTTAAGAAATTTTAAATTTATGAACAATTATTATCTCTCAACTTCATTAAATGATGAAACTACAATCTATGAAAAAATTACTGCTTTTAAACACGCCAAAATCTCATTACCAAAGCGACCTTCTCAAATTCCAGATTTAGTAAAAAAAGCACTTAAGAAGTAGTTATAGCACTCTTATGTAAAGTTTATAACAAGTTGTCGAGGTCAAACCTAAACAGTTTAATTGAAACAAAACTTACGCCCCTACAAAGAGAAATTACTCTTGTAGGGGCGGGTTGCACAAAAGGTTATGCTGACAAACCGTTGATATAGATAAACCCGCCCCCGACAGATACTATTATGTAAAGTTTAAAACAAGTTGTAGAAGTCAAACCTAGACAATCCCAGCAAATTGAAAAATAGGGGCGGGTTGCACAAAGGTAGGACTTACGCCCCGAAAGCTCGAAACCTTGATCCCCCCTACCCCCCTTAAAAAGGGGGGAAATTCAAAGTCCCCCTTCTTAAGGGGGATTTAGGGGGATCTCTGCGGAAGTCCTGAAAGGGTTATGCTTCCCAACCGTTTATCTAGATAAACCCGCCCCCAACAGATACTAAGCTGTAGGTAGTGTACGTCCTCCCAACAGAGATTTTGTATGAGACTCACCCGCTTTTTGTAGTTGTCGCCTTAACTGTAACCCCAACAAAATTAATCCTAACCACTGACTTAAAACAGCCATCAATACTGCGGTTGTACTTGCGTCTTTAACAGCAGCCCATCCAAAGGCAGAAAACAACCATAAAATAGGTTGCTTATCAGGTTGAATAGATAGAATTGCAAAAATAATTGGTGGAAATATAATTAATCCACCCACTGTACTAGCAGCCCAAATTCCCCGTTTTGGTATCTTCATCAACAACATGATTTGAGTTATAGCAGCATAAATCAAGATCATATTTATACTTAGCACCACACTCAAAAACGCTGCCCGCTTATAATCACTCGCAGCGCCGAAAAGCACCCAAGGCATTAGTATTGCTGCTGAGATTGCCCAATTTATTCCTATTGCAACTATTGCGGGGCTTTTTTCACCCCAAATTAAATCCTGCCAAATATCTCGTTTGCGGGAAGATGAATTTTGATGTCGGTAACGCGCCCAATCTTGTAAAGTTTGCCGTTGTGGACTTAAAGCTGCAATTAAACCAAGAAACAGCAGTAGGTTAAATATGCCCAAGAAAGCATAATTGATAAAGAAAGTTTCTGAGTGACTGTTCGATTCTGGTCGTTGCCAAGAAAATCCTACTATCATTACTGTAAAGAAAGCGGTCAACTGATAACTTTGTCGCTTGTTTAGAACAGTGCCTCTGGGATTGTGGAAGCAACGTTTTAGTGCTTGCCAAACCAAATAAGTAGATAAACCATAATTCAGCAGCATAAAGCTGGTAGTACTCCCAGAATTAGCACCTACAGGTAGGTAAAACCAATCCAATAAATTTAAGTTATTAGGCTTAAATTCGCGCAATAACTCTGAAGGTATAGAACTGGAAGCAGCTAGATAAGGCAGAAAAAATGAGGGGCTAAATAACATCAACCAGTCGGCTGAATTATCAAAAACATTGTAGACACCTTGTTTGATATTTATAGTTCTCAATATCAATAGAAACATTAGCAGGCTACCACTGCCTAAAAAAGCTTGAAAAGCACCAAGTTTATGACTTACTAAAGCAATTAGCAGAGATACACTGTAAAAGAACAAGCAACTAGCCGCCAAAATGCAGTAGAAGCTGAAAATCACACTTAAAGGAATGTTCGCTACTAACCCTAAGCACAAATGCAAAGGAACTGCCAAACCTGCAACGACATAAAGCAATATTGGCACTCCTAGCAGTTTTCCACTCAAGATAGTTTGAGGAGATTGAGGACTTAGGCGGATAAAGTTAAGCGTGCCACGTTGCTCTTCTCGTGACAAGTCGCTGATTAACATATAACTGCCAGCTACTAACAAAGCAAAGATGCCAATTACACTTAGCAAGATGAAGGCATCTAAAGACCATAACTGCCAGTTAATCACAGAATCACGCAGGCATCTTTGAGGATAGACAGTGCAATAGCGATTAAAATCGTATACATCAGAATCATCAGGAAGCGCACTAGCTAGAGCCATCATTAGCAGCAGTTGACTTACGAGGGAAATTGCTACTGCAATAATTAAATTGCTGGGTTTAAGTCTCCCTTTGATTTCTCTCAATAGTTGTGGATTCCAGTCACCAATTCTATCTAGTAAAGATAAATTCATAGAAGTTGTCCTTAATTAAAAGTCTCTCAATAAAACAATTTAAGAAGCTTGTTGATGACCTAGCTTCAGAAAAATTGTTTCTAAATCTTCTTGATTGCAGTGGAATTCGGTTAAAGGAATACCAGCAGCAACAAGCGATCGCAAAAACTCTGCACTATCTTGCCCGTCGCCAGTAAAATCAACCCGCACCCGTTGTGGTGATATTACTTCCCAATTTGCTACTAAGGAGTGTTTTTTTAGCTCTGCTTTCAGCAAATCAACATCACTCAAAGTAGACAAGTATATTTTTTGGCGACTAAAACGTTGGTAAAGTTCTTTTAAACTAGCACTTTCCACTAAATAACCTAGTTCCATAATTCCCACTGAGGTACAAAGTTCAGCTAAGTCACTCAGTACATGAGAGGAAATTAGAATTGTCATCCCAGCTTCTTGCAATACTTTGATGATTTCGCGGAACTGCATTCGCGCAATGGGATCTAATCCTGAAACAGGTTCATCTAGCAACAGCAAAATTGGCTCATGAATAATTGTCCGCGCTAAACCCAGACGTTGCTTCATCCCCCGCGAAAGGTTCGCAATCATGCTATTGCGCTTACTGCTAAGTTGCACCATTTCTAACACTTCCCACAAGCGTTGTGTACGTTTTGGCGATCGCAAATGATAAAGCCGTGCAAAATAATCCAAGTAGTCCCATACTGTTAAATCGTCATACAGAGGAAAATCATCAGGTAAATAGCCGATGCGTCGCTTTAAAGTAGAGTTACTTTGGTCGCGTGAAAGGCGTGAGCCATTAATATAAATTTCCCCTGTAGTTGGCTCTTCTGCTGCGGCTAACATCCGAATTAAAGTTGTTTTACCTGCACCATTTGGACCAATTAATCCGTATACTTCTCCAGTTTCTACCTCTAAATCAATATCATTGACTACCACCTGGCGGTCAAATTGCTTAATCAGTCCACAAGTACGAATTGCCAGTTCCTTTGCCATAAATGCTGGAAATCAAAGTGATCTGCCTAGAAAAACCAATAGCCTAACCTTTACTTACACGACTTGGCAGGAGTTTTGCGGAAAATTA